>DASPPM010000419.1:0-12575 GCA_035625535.1 Alphaproteobacteria bacterium | reverse complement strand
CGATGGGCTGTGCCGCCTCGAAGAAGACGAGCTTGGCCTCGATCCCCTCGTCCTTGAAGTAGCCTTTGTCGGCGGCGATGAAGATCGGGCCGCTCGAAGCGAGATGGAGCACGCCGACCTTGATCTCCTCGGCGAGCGCCGCGCCGGCCGAGAGCGCGATCGCAAGGGCGAGAGCCAGCGGTACACAGGCGCCTTTGAACATTCCCGATCCTCCCGAGTGCCGCAGCCCGAATCCTCTTTGCGACGCTAGCGAAATCAGAGGGTGGGCGCAAACGCCACAGGTTGCGGCTAGCCGCTCACGTTGCCCAACTCCTCATCCTTCGAGACGCCTCGCAAGCGCGACGCTCCTCAGGATGAGGCTTTGGAGCTTGGTTTTCACCTCATCCTGAGGAGGCCGCAAAGCGGCCGTCTCGAAGGATGAGGTGAAATTGGCCGCCTACCAGGCTGCGTCGAAATTCGGGAGCACGTAGGAAATCTCAGCGTTGAGCACGTGGAGGTTTCGCCTCGGACACCGAGTCTGAAATTCCCCTACCTCTTCAACCCGACCGGGCGTCCGGCGCGCTAGAACCTTACGTCGTGGCGCCCACCCGCAATCCTAGGAGACCGCTGTGGACCAGGCGACCTCGACGATCTATCTTGTATACAAGATTGCGAGGGCTTGATGAGCGAAGCGATCGCGAGCGGGCGGGAGAAGGGCGCTCTCGAGGCGGAGGGTCCGCCCTTGGGCGAGCTTCACGCGCCGTTGCGCGACCTCGTGGTGGACCGCCTCCGCGCCGACATTCTCTCCGGACGCTACAAGTCGGGCGAGCGGCTGGTCGAGGATCGCCTGGCGGAGGGCTTCAAGGTCTCGCGCAACCCGGTGCGCGAGGCAATACGCGCGCTCGCCGCCGAGGGGCTGGTGGCGCTGACCCCCCGGCGCGGAGCGACGGTCGCGGGCTTCAGTGAGGCGGAGACGCGCGAGATGATCGAGGTGCGCGCGACGCTCGAGGCGATGAACGCGCGGCTGGCCGCGCGGCGGCGCGATCCCGGCATGATCGCAACGCTCATGGAATGCCTGAACGAGGGGCAACGGAGCGCCGGGGCGGGCGATCCCGCGGAGCTCGTCCGCCTCAATGCGCACTTCCACGACCTGCTGGCGGCCGCGGGCCACAACCGCGTTCTCGGCGATCTCATGCGCCAGCTGCGGGAGCGCACCAACCTCGTTTTCGCGCCGAGGAGCGCCAACGGGGCGGCGCAAACATGGGAGGAGCATCGGGCGATCCTCGAAGCCGTCATCGGCGGCGATGAGGAGCTTGCCGCCCTCCTTGCCTCGCGCCACGTGCTCCAGGCCGGCGAGCGCCATCTTGAGGCGGCGGCTGCCGGCGGCGAAGCGGGAGCTCTCGCGAGCGCCGTCACGCTCGAGGCCGCGAAGACGCCCAGCGCGTAGGGCATGCTTGGCGCTGGACAAAACCGTATACAATATACATAACCAAGAGACGAGGGACAGCGAAAGGAGTTGGGCCATGGCGAAGAGCAAGTTCCGCGAGTCGCTCGAGGCGGCGATCACGGCGCGCCATTCGAGCGTGCATCCGTGGAGCGAGGCGTGGGTGAGCGGCAAGCTCAGCAAGCCGCTCCTCGGCGAATGGGTGAAGCAGCACTACCATTACGTCAGCCACTTCTCCGAATGGCTGGCCACGGTCTACGGCGGCTGCCCCGTCGAGGAGGTGCGCGATTTCCTCCTCGAGAACATGAGCGAGGAGGAGGGCATCACCGGCCAGGCCGGCTTCCCTGCGGTGCGCCATAACAAGCTGCTGCTCGATTTCGCCGAGCATTGCGGCAAGAGCCGCGAGGAGATCGTGCGGGCGCAGGTCGAGGGCGAGCTTCTGCCCGAGACCCTCGGCCTGCAATCCTGGTGCGCGGCCCAGGCCCACCGGCCGTTCGTCGAGGCGCTCGCCGGGCTCCTCGTCGGACTCGAGTCCCAGGTGCCGAAGATCTACAGCAAGACCACGCCGCCGCTCATCGAGAAATACGGCTTCACCGAGGAGGAGATCGTCTTCTTCCGCCTCCATATCGTGGCCGACCAGGAGCATGGCGAGCGCGGCTTCCAGATCGTCGAGAAATACGCGACCGCGCCGGAGGTGCAGGGCGCCTGCGTGCGTGCGGTCAAGGAGGCGACGCTCATGCGCCGGCTCTATCTCGACGGGCTCTACAACAAGTACCTGGCCCGGCCGCAGGCGAGGGCGGCGGCGGAGTAGGCGGCTCCCAGGCTCGCTCTCCCCCTTCCGGGCGAGAGGGCAGGGTGAGGGGATGACGAAGCGTTCCGCGAATTTTGCCGCGGCGCCGCTTCCGAGCGCATGGTACGTCGAGCCCGACGCCTTCGTGCGCGAGCGGCGCGCGATCTTCGCCCAAGCCTGGCAAATGATCGCGCGCAGCGAAGCGCTTGCGCGCGCCGGCGACTACGTCTGTCACAACCTTGCCGGCCTCGCCGTCTTCGTGATGCGCGACGAGGCGGGCCACATCGGCGCTCACTTGAACGTCTGCCGCCACCAGGGCCTCCCCGTGCTCGATTCGGGTCCCGGCAGCGTCCCTCAGCTGCGCTGCCGCTACCACGGCTGGACCTACAATCTCGACGGCAGCTTCAAGGAGGCGCCGCTCAAGTACGAGCCCGCCGACCCGACCCGGCCCGAGCACCGCCTAGGGAGCGTGCCGCTTCTCGCCTGGCGCGGGCTCCTCTTCGTTTCACCCGAGGGCAAGCCTGCGGATTTCGCCGCGAGTATCGCGCCGCTCGATGCGGCACTCGGTCCCGCCGCGACAGCGCTGCCCCTTGCGGCCGAGATCGCCACCGACATCGGCTGCAACTGGAAGCTCCTCGCCGAGCATTGGCTCGCGCAAGCGCAGAGGCGCCGGCTCTGGCATTTCCCCACCTTGGCGCTCGAGCCCGGCGAGGACAGTCTCGTCGTGCAGCAGGTGATCCCGCGCACGCACGCGCGCACGCGCGTCGTGAGCCACGTCCTGGCCGCGGACGCCGCCCTCGCCGAGCAGGTCAAGTCGGCACTCGCCGTGGACAAGGTGCAGGCCGAGGCGCTCCAGGCTGCGGCCACACGTGGCGAGGAGGCGGCGCCTGCGGCCGAGGGAAGCGCGCTTGCCGCCTTTCGCGCGCGAATCGCCGCGGCGCAAGATCGGGGTTGACCCGTCCGAGAGCCTCCCTCTATATCGCCCCATGAACGAGCAAGCCGTTATAGACCCGCAAGCTCTGCACAGGATGCGGCATTCCTGCGCGCACCTCATGGCGGCCGCCATACAACAGCT
This sequence comes from Alphaproteobacteria bacterium, assembly GCA_035625535.1. Taxonomy (GTDB): domain Bacteria; phylum Pseudomonadota; class Alphaproteobacteria; order JACZXZ01; family JACZXZ01; genus DASPPM01. Next base: position 9,287 of record DASPPM010000419.1, on the reverse strand, counting down.
CTGGCCGCAGGCGCGCTTCGGCGTGGGACCGGCGATCGACAACGGCTTCTTTTATGACGTCGAGCTGCCGGAGCCGCTCAAGCTCGAGGATCTCGAGAAGATCGAGCTCGTCATGCGCCAGCTCAAGAACAAGAAGCTCCCCTTCGAGCGCCTCGATGTGGGCATCGAGGAAGCGATCCAACTCATGACCAGGCTCGACCAGCGCTACAAGGTCGAGCTCCTCGAGCTCCTCAAGGAGAAGGGCTCGACCGCCGTGGCCAAGGATAGCGGCGATGAGGATGCGGTCGGGGTGGGCGAGGGCGCGGGCGGGCTCGCCACGGTCTCGCTCTACAAGACCGGCGATTTCGTCGATCTCTGCCGCGGGCCGCACGTGCGCAACACGGGCGAGGTGGGCCAGTTCAAGCTCATCCGGCTGGCCGGCGCCTATTGGCGGGGCGACGCGCGCAACCCGCAGCTCCAGCGCGTCTACGGCCTCTGCTTCCCGACCAAGGAGGAGGTCGAGCGCGCCCTCTGGCAGATCGAGGAGGCGAAGAAGCGCGACCACCGCAAGCTCGGCGCCGAGCTCGGCCTCTTCGCCTTCTCGGCGGATGTGGGGGCGGGGCTCCCGCTTTGGCTGCCCAAGGGCATGGTGATGCGTCAGGAGCTCGAGTTCCTCGCCCTTCAGGAGGAGCGGCGCGACGGCTACGTCCGCGTCGCCACGCCGCAGATCACCAAGGAGAGCCTCTATTACCGCTCGCGCCACCTGCCCTATTACAAGGACGAGATGTACCCGCCCATCGACATCGAGGGCGAGAACTTCTATCTGCGTCCGATGAACTGCCCGCACCACCACCAGGTCTATCTCGCCGCCAAGCACTCCTACCGCGAGCTGCCCATCCGCCTCGCCGAGTACGGCCAGGTTTACCGCTACGAGCCCTCGGGCGGCCTCTCCGGCCTTATGCGCGTGCGCGGCTTCTGCCAGAACGACGCGCACATCTATTGCCGCTACGACCAGGCCAAGGACGAGTTCCTCAAGGTCATGCGCCTGCATGCGCGCTATTACGACCTCATGGGGATCAAGGAATACTACATGCGGCTCTCGCTCCCCGATCTCGCGAAGCTCGACAAGTTCGTGAACGCGCCCGAGAAGTGGCTCGCGGCCCTCGAGATCATCCGCGCCGCCATGAAGGAGTCGGGCTACGCTTTCGTCGAGGCGGAAGGCGACGCGGCATTCTACGGCCCCAAGGTCGACTTCATGATCAGAAGCGCCATCGGCACCGAGTACGCGATCTCGACCAATCAGCTCGATTTCCTGGCGACCGAGACCTTCGATCTCAACTACATCGGCGAGGACGGCGCCGAGCATCCGGTCTACGTCATCCACCGCGCGCCCTTGGGCTCGCACGAGCGCTTCGTCGCCTTCCTGATCGAGCATTTCGCCGGCGCCTTCCCGGTCTGGCTCGCACCCGTCCAGGCCCGCGTGATCCCCATCACCGATCGGCAGAACGATTACGCGCTCAAGCTGCAGGAGCGCCTGCTCGAGGTGCCGGTGATGAACGGGACGAGCGGGCTCAGGGTCGACGTCGACCTCTCCAACGAGCGTATGCAGAAGAAGATCCGCAACGCGCAGAGCGAGAAGATCCCCTATATGCTGGTGGCGGGCGAGCGCGAGGCAGCGGCCGGCACCGTCGCCGTGCGCCTCAGGAGCGGCAAGGACTTGGGCGCTGTCTCGCTTGAAGGCTTCGTCGCGCGCGTCAAGGGCGAGGCCGAGAGCCGCCAGGACTTGCCGGCCTGAGACTGGTTGTGCTGCCTCCTTCCGGGGCAGTTGACAGTGCCTCCCACCCCCCTTATGTTCCGCCCTCCGCTTGGCAAAGGACGCCCGCGATGAAGATCGTCAACTCCCTCAAGTCGGCCAAGGTGCGCGACAAGAATTGCCGCGTCGTGCGCCGCCGCGGCCGCGTCTACGTGATCAACAAGAAGAACCCCCGCATGAAGGCGCGGCAGGGCTGAGGCAGCCCGTCCAAACTCCGCCGGAGCCCTTCTCTCGTCCCCTTGCTCTCCGTCCATCGCGGTATGCCAGCGACCGTCGCCGGAACGGCGATGAGGCGAGCCGGCTTGCCTCGCCCGGATTTCGCTATCCCGCGCCTGCCTTTCCGCGCTATAATTTTAAATGTGGCGCCTGCCCGTCAGCAAGGCGGAGAGAGCGGATGTATCAGGTCGCAGTGGATGTCGGTGAGGCCCAGCCGGCCCGCGATCGCTCGAGGCTGAAGAAAGCGGTACTTTGGCTCTCTCTCGGGAGCGCCGGTCTCTTGGTAATCCTCGTCTGCATCGGCCTTTTTATCGATTATCAGCTGGGCCGCGCGCGGGACTCCTTCATCTACGGCTGCGAAGTAGCCCAAGTCGATTACGACCGCTGCGATATGCTCGCCGACGCCCATGGCTATCCGGGCTCCATTCCGCGCCTCATCCGCTTCTGGTACGTGAAGCGCCAGTTGCAGCCCGTTGTGCCGCATCTCGGAGATTGACGTTCGAGGCAGGCGTAGCTTCGGCACGTCTCGCGCGAGCAGCAGCTTCCGCAAATCGGTAATATGAATTGACCGAGCTATGGGCCGCGCGCATAGTCCCAGGCTCGCGGGGAGGGTCGCGGGCTTGAGCCCTTTGTCTCTACGGACTCGAGCCGCAGAGGGGCTCGAAGCGCGGGCAAAGCGAGCCGGCTGAGGGTGCCGGCGCGGCGAGCGGGAGGAGGGCGATGTCGGGCTTGGTGATGCCGGCCCTCGACCAGGGCACGCTCGGGCGGCGCGCGGAGATCGCCGCCGACTTGCGGCGGCTCGTTCCCGGCGAGGGCGTGATCTCCGATGCCGACGAGCTCAAGGCCTACGAAAGCGACGGTCTCACCGCCTATCGCCAGCCGCCCATGCTCGCGGTCCTCCCGGAGAACACCCGCCAGGTCGCGGCGGTACTCGGCTATTGCCACGAGAACCGCATCAAGGTAGTGCCGCGCGGAGCGGGAACCTCGCTTTCGGGCGGTGCGCTCCCGCTCGGCGACGGCGTGCTCTTGGGGCTCGCCAAGTTCAGGCGCATCCTCGAGATCGACTACGACAACCGTGCGGCTACGGTGCAGCCCGGCGTCACCAACCTCGCGATCTCGCAGGCCGTGGAAAGCGCGGGCTTCTACTACGCGCCCGATCCCTCGAGCCAGATTGCCTGCACCATCGGCGGCAACGTCGCCGAGAATTCGGGCGGCGTGCACTGCCTTAAGTACGGCGTCACCACCAACAACGTGCTCGGAGTCGAGCTCGTGCTGATGGACGGCGAGATCGTGCGGCTCGGCGGCAAGCATCTCGATGCGCCCGGCTACGACCTCCTCGGCGTCGTCAACGGCTCGGAGGGCCTCTTGGGCGTCATTACCGAGGTGACCGTGCGCATTTTGAGGAAGCCGCAAAGCGCGCGCGCGATGCTCATGGGCTTCATGAGCAACGAGGCGGCGGGCGAGTGCGTCGCCGGCATCATCTCGAACGGCATCATCCCGGGCGGGCTTGAGATGATGGACAAGCCCGCGATCCATGCGGTCGAGGATTTCGTGCATGCGGGCTACCCGCTCGATGTCGAGGCGCTGCTCATTTGCGAGCTCGACGGTCCGCCCGCGGAGGTGGATGAGCTCATCGGGCGCGTGGACGCCGTCGCCCGGGAGAAGGGCGCGGTCTACAGCCGGGTCAGCAACTCCGAGGAGGAGCGCCTCAAGTTCTGGGCCGGCCGCAAGGCGGCCTTCCCCGCGATCGGCCGCCTCACCCCCGACTATTACTGCATGGACGGCACGATCCCGCGCAAGCAGCTTTCGAAGGTGCTCGCGCGCACGCGCGAGCTCTCTCAGAAGTACGGGCTCGGCGTCGCCAACGTGTTCCATGCAGGCGACGGCAATCTTCATCCGCTCATCATGTACGACGCGAACAAGCCGGGCGAGCTCGAGCGGGCGGAAGCCTTCGGCGCCGACATCCTCCGCCTCTGCGTCGAGGTGGGGGGCGTGCTCACCGGCGAGCACGGAGTGGGGGTCGAGAAGCGCGACCTCATGGGCGCCATGTTCAACGAGCTCGACCTGGGGCAGCAGGAGCGGCTCAAGTGCGCCTTCGATCCCGAGCAGCTGCTCAATCCGGGCAAGGTGTTCCCCACCCTCCATCGCTGCGCCGAGCTCGGGCAAATGCACGTGCACCGAGGCAGCGTGCGCTTCCCGGACATTCCGCGCTTCTAGGCCGGAACTGGGCGTGCCCATGTCAGAGAATGTCAAGCCGCGCGATGCCGAGGAGGTGCGGGCGCTGGTCGAGTGGGCGGCCGCCGAGGGCATGCCGCTCGAGCTCGCGGGCGCGGGCACCAAGCGCGGGCTCGGACGGCCCGTGCAGGCGACCCACAGCGTCGATCTCAGCGCCCTTTCCGGCGTGACCCTCTACGAGCCCGACGAGCTCGTGCTCTCGGCGCGCGCCGGAACCCGGCTCGCCGAGATCGAGGCGCTGCTCGCGGAGCAGCGCCAAGCGCTCGCCTTCGAGCCCGCCGACCTCGGCCCGCTTTACGGCGCCAAGGCGGGCGAGGGCACCATCGGCGGCGTGCTCTCAGCAAACCTCTCCGGCCCGCGGCGCGTCAAGGCGGGGGCGGCGCGCGACCATTTGCTCGGCGTCTCCGCGGTCAACGGCCGCGGCGAGCTCTTCAAGGCGGGCGGGCGCGTCGTCAAGAACGTGACGGGTTATGACCTCTGCAAGCTGCTCGCGGGCTCGCTCGGCACGCTCGCGGCGATGACCGACGTCACCGTCAAGGTCCTTCCGGCCGCCGAGGAGGTGCGTACCGTGCTCGTGCTGGGCTTGGCCGACGAGCCGGCCGTAAACGCGCTCTTAACCGCACTCGGCAGCGTCAACGAGGTCACGGGTGCCGCTCATTTGCCGCAGGCACTCGCGGCACGCTCCGCCGTCCCCGTCATCAGCGGCGCCAATGCTCCGGTAAGCGCCGTGCGCGTCGAGGGCTTCCCGGCCTCCGTCGCCCATCGCGCCTCGGCGCTCAAGGCGCTCCTCGCCCCCCGCGGCGCGCTCGACGAGCTCGGAGGCGAGGAGTCCGTCGCCTTTTGGCGCGAGGTGCGCGACGTGGGTCCCTTCGTGGGCGAGCGAGAGCGCTCTGTATGGCGCCTCAGCGTGCCGCCCGCGAGCGGGCCGGCGGTCGCGGCGCGGATCGCAGCCGAGCTCGACGCACAGGCCTATTACGATTGGGGCGGCGGGCTCGTCTGGCTCGGCGTGGCGCCGAGCAGGGATGCCGGTGCCGCCGTCGTGCGCGCGGCCCTTGCGCGGTGTGGCGGACAGGCGACCCTCATGCGGGCCCCCGACCCCGTGCGCGCCGCAGTAGCCGTGTTCGAGCCGCTCGCGGAAGGCTTGGCACGGCTTTCCGCGCGCGTGAAGGAGAGCTTCGACCCGCGCGGCGTCCTCAATCCCGGCCGTCTCTACGCCGGCAGCTGAGCGGGGAGGGGCATGCAGACCCACTTCACCCTCGCGCAGCTCGCCGATCCGCGCTTCAAGGAGGCCGACAAGATCCTGCGCGCCTGCGTGCACTGCGGCTTCTGCACGGCGACCTGCCCGACCTACGTGCTGCTCGGGGACGAGCTCGACAGCCCGCGCGGGCGCGTCTACCTCATCAAGGACATGCTCGAGGGCGGCAAGGCGGCGACGACGAAGATCGCCAAGCACATCGACCGCTGCCTCTCATGCCTCTCCTGCATGACCACCTGCCCGTCGGCCGTCCATTACATGCATCTCGTCGACCACGCCCGCGTGCACATCGAGGAGACCTACAGGCGGCCTTTCCTCGATCGTCTCCTGCGCGCCTTCCTCGCGCGCGTGCTGCCGTACCCCGGCCGCATGCGCGCAGCCCTCCTTGCCGCAGCACTTGCCAAGCCGCTCATGCCGCTCACCTCCGGCCGGCTGAGGGCGTTGCTCTCGCTGGCGCCAGGGGCGCTGCCCACCCCGTCCGCGGTCGATCGTCCGCAAGCCTTTCCGGCCGAGGGTGCCAGGAGGATGCGCGTTGCCCTCCTCGCCGGCTGCGCTCAACAGGTGCTCGTCCCCTCGATCAACGAGGCGACGGTCAGGCTCCTGACGCGCCACGGCTGCGAGGTCGTGGTGGCTCAAGGCGCGCGCTGTTGCGGGGCGCTCGTCCATCACCTGGGGAACGAGGGGCAGGCGCTTCAAGACGTGCGCGCCAACACAGACGCGTGGAGCCGTGAAATCGAGGGCGCGGGGCTCGACGCCATCGTCGTCAACGCCTCCGGCTGCGGCACGATGGTCAAGGACTACGGCTTTCTCTTGCGCAACGATCCCCAATGGTCCGCGCGCGGGAGCCGCGTGGCGGGGCTTGCCAGGGACGTGAGCGAGGTCATGGCGAGCCTTGGCTTGAAGGCGCCCGCGCGCCCGACCGGGCTCGCGGTCGCCTACCACTCGGCCTGCGCGTTGCAGCATGGCCAGAGGGTCAATGCCCCGCCGCGGGCGCTCCTCTCGGCGGCCGGGTTCGAGCTCCGCGAGATTCCGGAGGGCCATCTCTGCTGCGGCTCGGCCGGCACTTACAACATGCTCCAGCCGGCCCTTGCCGACGCGATTCTGGAGCGCAAGGCGGGGAACATCCAAAGCACGGGGGCGGCCATCGTCGCGACCGGCAACATCGGCTGCATCGCGCAGCTCCGCCGCGCCGTCGGCGTCCCCGTCGTGCACACGGTGGAGCTCCTCGACTGGGCCACGGGCGGCCCCCTACCCCCGGCAGTCGCGGCGAGGGACCAGCCTCGCACCTCGACCGCTTCCTAAACGCGCCGGCGGTCTGGCGATAGGCGGCTCAGCGGTCCATACTCTTGCCATGTTCCGCCTTCGCTTGGTCGCGCTCGTCATCGCCGTCGCCGCCGCGGCCGCCCCGGCACGGGCGGACCAGACGGACAAGCGGCTCGATGCGCTCTTTGCTCAGCTCGCGGCGGCGAAGGATGCGCTCGAAGGCGGCTCGATCGCCGGGAAGATCTGGCGAATCTGGCTGGAGACGCCGAATGGCGAGGCCAAGGCATTGCTCGCCGAAGGGATCGAGGAGATGGACGGCGAGGACTACGATGCGGCACTGAAAGACTTCAACAAGCTCGTGGTGCTTGCCCCCACTTTCGCAGAAGCCTGGAATCGTCGCGCGACGCTTCTCTACCTGATGGACGACCTCGACGGCTCCGTGCGCGACATCGAGCGCACGCTTAAGCTCGAGCCGCGGCATTTCGGGGCGCTCTCGGGCTTGGGCCTCATCTACATGCAGCTCGGCAGCGACGAGGCGGCGCTCAAGGCCTTCAAGCGCGCGCTCGAGATCAATCCCTATCTCTCGGGAGCCAAGGAGCACATCGAGGCGCTCGAGAAGCGCATCAGGAACCGCGCGATTTGAGCGCGCTTGGTTGCGGGCATGAGCGTTATCAAATCCCGCTCACCTGGAATTGATTGTTCCCGCGCGACGCAAGGACGTAGGTAGGAAGGACGGAGCGGTGGAAAGGAGAGTGCGATGCTGATCAAGCGCACGGCCGGCTGGGCGATCAAGGAGCGGGAGGCAACCCCCGAGCGCCTCTTCCGCGACCGGCGCCGTCTCGTCACCGCCCTCGCGGCGGGGCCGATCCTGGCGCCTGCCCTTGCCGCGGGCCTTGCCGGCCGCGCGCGCGCGGAGGAGGCGGCCGATCCCTCGGCCGGGCTCTATCCCGTGAAGCGCAACGAGAAATACACGCTCGACCGCCCGCTCTCGCCCGCGGACGAAGTCACCACCTACAACAACTACTACGAGTTCGGCTCCGAGAAGAACATCTGGCGCGCCGCTCAGGCGATCAAGCTCAGGCCCTGGACGGTCAAGATCGAGGGCATGGTCGAGAAGGAGATGGTCGTCGACATCGATACGCTCTTGAAGACGATGCCGCTCGAGGAGCGGCTTTACCGCCACCGCTGCGTCGAGGCCTGGTCGATGGCGGTGCCGTGGAGCGGCTTTGCGCTCAAGGCGCTCGTCGACTATGCCCGGCCGCTCGCCTCCGCCCAATACGTGGTGATGCAGACCTTCCAGGACCCGGGCACGGCCCCCGGGCAGCGCGAGTTCTGGTATCCCTGGCCCTATGTCGAGGGCCTCACGATGGCCGAGGCGACGAACGAGCTCGCCTTCATCGCGACGGGCCTCTACGGCAAGCCGATCCCCAAGCAGGACGGCGCTCCCTTGCGCCTGGTGACGCCGTGGAAATACGGCTTCAAATCGATCAAGGCGATCGTGCGGCTCGCCTTCTCGGACAAGCGGCCCAAGACCTTCTGGGAGACGATCGCTCCCGAGGAGTACGGCTTCTGGGCCAACGTCAATCCCGCTGTGCCGCATCCGCGCTGGAGTCAGGCGAACGAGCGGGTGCTCGGCATGAGCGGGCGGGTTCCCACCCAACTCTTCAACGGCTACGCCGCTTACGTCGCCGACATCTACAAGGGCCTCGAGAAGGAGCGGCTCTACGCGTGAGGGCCGGAAGACGCGGGTCGGACCCGGGCCCCTCGCCCCTCGCTCGCCCGCGGCTGCGCGTGCTCAGGCATCGAGCCGCTCGGCGGCCGGCCGGCCTTGGCGGCCGAGGGCGAGGGCACGGCGAAGCTGTGCGGCCTTGGCCCGCTCCTGGCGCCTGCGACGGCGCGCCTCCCGGAGCAACGCCTCGACCCCCGAAGCCTCCAGATTGTCCGCGCGCATCAGGAGTATCGCGATCGGGTCGGAGAGGAGCTCCGTCGTCGAGGGCTCCTGGCCGGCTCGCATCCACAGCCTGCTTTCCCGCGCCATGACATTCCTGTCGACTCCCGTTCCAAAGAGGACCCTGCTGAGCTTCATCCATGCCTCCTCTCGGAAATCCGCCGTCCCGCGCGGCAGTGGGCGACCGCCACGCATTGAGGAAACGAGCATATCGCGCAAGTCGCGACGGAAGTGTGATAGCGCTGTGACAAAAACCGGACGGCCGCATGCTCGCGCGCAGGCCGGGCCGCGCGGCATGGCGATCGCCTGCATTCGCGGGGCACGATCCGGATTAGCATAGCCTGCTAATTAAAATGGAAGGACCATTTTCGACCGACGGCTCGTCGCCCCGGCGTCGTCACAAACTTGTCACTGCTCCAAATAACCGTGAGCACCTTGTTATGCGGAAGCGAGGGGGCATATAGTCATCGAGGCGGTAGTCCCAGACCGCCCCGGGTCACCGGCGATCCTAACGAACAAAAGGTGTACACCATGAACAAGTTCACCAGACTGGGCGCGCGCGCGGTGATGGCCGCAGC
>DASPPM010000418.1:0-3082 GCA_035625535.1 Alphaproteobacteria bacterium | reverse complement strand
TCGGGGCCGTGACGCTCCCCGCCCAGGCCCCCATCGCCCTCCGGCGCCTCGACCTTGACCACGTCCGCCCCCCAATCGGCGAGCTGGCGCACGGCGGTGGGGCCGGCGCGCACGCGCGTCAGATCGACGACCTTGAAGCGGGAAAGCGGGAGCTTGCTCATGTGTCCTCGACGATTTGGGCAACGCGTTGCGGATCGATCTCGAGCCAGACGGTCTCGCCCGCCTCGAAGACCTCCTCGGGCGAGGCCGAGACGCGCAAAGCTGTACCACCCCCGCCGGGGTCGACGAAATAGTCCCATTCGTCGCCCAGATAGGCGCGCTTGACGATGCGCCCCTCGACCCACCAGCCCGGGCCCCCGCCGCGGCCGCGGTGGAGGCCGATCGTCTGCGGGCGCACCGAGAAGACGACGCGCCGGCCGAGCGAGCCCGCCTCCGGAAAGAGCCCGGCTTGCACCGCGAAGCCGGGAAAGCCGATCTCGCCGCCCTCGAGCCGCCCCTCGAGGAAGTTGGTGCGGCCGACGAAGCCCGCGACGAAGCGCGTCCTCGGCCGATTATAGAGCGCAAAGGGATGGTCGACCTGCTCGATCCGTCCCCGGTTCATCACGACGATGCGGTCCGAGGTCACCATGGCCTCCGACTGGTCGTGCGTGACGTAGACGGTGGTGATGCGGAAGGCGTCATGCAGGCGCCTGATCTCAAAGCGCATCTCCTCGCGCAGGTTGGCATCGAGATTGGAGAGCGGCTCGTCGAGGAGGAGCACCTCGGGCTCGATCACCATGGCGCGCGCGAGCGCCACGCGCTGCTGCTGGCCGCCCGAGAGCTCAGCAGGATAGCGCTCCTTGAGCTCCTCGAGATGGACGACCGAAAGCATGCGCTCGACCCGCTCGGCGAGCTCGGCCCGCGGCAGCTTGCGCAAGCGCAGCCCGAAGGCGACGTTCTCGGCGACCGTCATGTTCGGCCAGATGGCGTAGCTCTGGAATATCATCGACATGCGCCGGCGCTCCGGCGGCACCACGCCTTGGGGCGAGGAGAGCAGCACCCCGTCCATCTCGATCGTCCCCTCGCTCGGCGGCATGAAGCCGGCGATCATGCGCAGCGTCGTCGTCTTGCCGCAGCCAGACGGGCCGAGGAGCGAGACGAGCTCGCCCGCCTCGAGCGCCAGATCGACGTTGGACACGGCGGCAACCTCGCCGAAGCGCTTGGAGAGATCCTTGAGCGCGAGCTTGGCCATCCCTCTCTCCCGGTCCCGCCCGTCAGCCCCGGCGCAACATGAAATCGCGTCCGACCAGCCGGGAGCTCACGGCGACGATGACGACGGTCGCCACCAATAGCACGCCGCCCAAGGCGGCGACGTACTCGAAATTGCCCTCTCCGCTCAGCTCGTAGAGCACCACCGACATGACCTGGGTGTCGGGCCCGGTCAGGAAGATCGCGGCGCTGAGCTCGCGCGTGGCCGGGATGAACACCAGGATCCAGCCGCCGATGAGGCTGCGGCGCAGGAGCGGGGCCACCACCTTGCCGAGCACGGTGAGCCGGCCGCCGCCCAGGATGCGCACCGCGTCCTCCATCTCCGGGTTGAGGCTGCGCATGGCGGCGTCGCTGTTGGTGTAGGCGATGGGCAGAAAGCGCGCGGTGAAGGCGAGGACGACGAGCGCCGCGGTGCCGTAAAGCTGGATCGGCGGCGGGGCATAGGCGGCGTAATAGCCGAGCGCCATGACGATGCCGGGAATGACGAAGGGAGCCACGCAGAGGAAGGCCAAGACGCCGCTCCACGGCAAGAGGCGCCGGTTCACGATGTAGGCGACGACGAGCGCCAGCACGAGGGCCAAGGACGCGGTGGCGGCGGCGTAGGTGAAACTGTGGATGATCGAGCGTCCGGCCGTGGTGTGCTCGACGAGCACGTAGTGGAAGTTCGAAAGCGTCAGGTTGGCGAGCGAGAAGCCGCGTCCCCAGGCCCGGCTGAACGCCGCCTGGGCGAGCACGATGAAGGGGAGCACGACCGAGATGGCGGCGACGAAAGCGGTGTACCCCAGTGCCAGCCAGCGCCAATTCCCGAGCTTGATCAGGCGGCGCTCGCCGCCCTTCCCCGTGATCGTGACGAAGCTCTTGCGGCCGAAGGTCCTGCGCTGCACCCAGAAGAGCACCGCCGTGATGCCGAGGAGCGGCATGGCGAAGGCCGCCGCGACCTCGGCGCGGACCGGGTACTCGAAGAGCTGCCAGAGCTGCGTCGTCACCACGTTGATGTGCGCGGGCAGCCCGATGATCGCGGGCGTGCCGAAGAGCGCGATCGCCTCGAGAAAGCTGATGATGAGGCCGCCCAGGATGGCCGGCCACACCAGCGGGAGCGTCACCTTGAGCGTGGTGCGCAAGCCGCCCGAGCCGAGGATATGGGCGGCGTCCTCCATTTCCGAGGAGACGGCATCAAGCGCGGCACTCGTGAAGATGAAGATGTAGGGATAGGAGTAGACGGCGATCGAGAGTATCAGGCCGGGAAAGGTGAAGATGTTGACGATGCCGTGCTCGGCACCGCTGAGCGCCATCCATATGCGGTTGATCCAGCCCGCGTTGGGTCCGGCGAGGAGGATCCAGCCGATGGCGCCGAGGTAGGGCGGGGTCACGAAGGCGCCGAGCACCATGACGCGCACGAGGTCCTTGCCCGGCATGTCGGTGCGCGAGACCGCCCAGGCAACCGGCACGCCGAAGACGGCCGCGAGCGCCGCGACACCGGCGCCGAGCAGGAGCGAATTCTCGAGTGCCTCGAGATGATGCTTGTTGGTGAAGGCGGCAAAGTAGTTTTCGAGCGTGTAGCCGGCACCACCCTCGTGCTGGACGCTCTCTACGACGAGCATGAGAAGCGGCCCGACCACGAGAAAGAGCAAGAGGCCGATCAACAGGAGCCAGACGACGACCGCGGGCTCGAGCCGCCTCAAGCGCGCGCGAAGGCCATCGGGCTCCCTTAACGGCCGACCCGAAAGCGACTCATTTCGAGCTGAGAGTTCGGCCATGACGCGTCCTCGCTCGCTCGAGCGATCAGGCGGGCGCGCCGTTCACACTCCGAAGGTGTCCCGCCACTGCTTGATGA
>DASPPM010000417.1:0-5189 GCA_035625535.1 Alphaproteobacteria bacterium | reverse complement strand
TGAAGATAGGGCTTCTGCGGATGGGCGCCCGCCGCGCGCGCGAGCCACGCGCCGAGGGTCTCTGGCCCGAACTCGGCTGCCGCGGCCGGGGCCACGGCGACGGGTCCGGCACCCTGCCGGCGCGCGCGCGAGTCGAGCGATGTTTCCGTCATCCGTGCCGCCGCCTGCCGAAATGTCCGCTGCCGCGAGCGGCGGCCGTAAGGTACGATGCTTAGAGTTCGAAGTAAATAGCGGCCGCAACTCGGCTAACCGCCACGGTCAAGGCGGCGCCCCGTGCCCCAACCGGCACCGGATTCTTTTCGCGACGGCTCCTGTCAATCGTTTGCCCTTGCTCCGGCCATCCCGAGGAAGACGAGGACGGCGCGATTCAGCCGCACAATCTCCTCGTCGTCGAGACGCCCGATGCGGGTGCCGACTTTTGTTTTGGGCACAGTGGTGATCTTGTCCACCATCAGCCGGCACCGCACCCTGAGGCCGTTCACCTCGTCCGGCTCGATCGGCAGGCGGAACAAGGGTGCCTCCGTCGGATCGGTCGTGAAGGCGCAAATCGTGATGGAATCCGTGGCGTCGAAGCGGTCGTCCTGCAGGATCACCACGGGACGCGGCTTACCCGCATAATTCTTGCCGCCGGCAACGCTCCAAATCTCACCGCGCCTCATAGAGCGCCCCAAGGGGCAGCGGATTCGGAGACCGCATCGATGAAGTCCTGATCCGCCTTGGCGTGCGGGCTCTTGGCAACGGCGAGCGATTGCCGATGCGCCTTGGCCTTGAAGGACGGCGAGCGCACGTCCGGGACCCAGATTTGGATCGGCCGCAGGCCTTGTCGGCGCAAGCGCTCCCGATGCGCTCTGACCTTGTCCCGCGACGGCTTGGCTCGCGTTGAAGCAACCATGTCCCGCTCCCTATAGGTTACATGTAACCTAGCATGGCGCGCGCCGCCGAGCCAGTGCGATCCGGGACTTGCTTCAGCGCGTGGCGGAGCGCTCAACTGGTGCGCTCGCTTGCCTCCAAACTCGCATTACCCGACCACGCAAATCCTTCGCGCGCGCAACCCGAGCTCAGCCCGGCAGATTAGCACCCGTCAATAGGCGCTTTTTCGCAAAGGCCTTGCTTGAGCCTGACTTGAAGTATCGTTCGAGCGCCCGCGGGTGCGCCTCTGACTTTACCGCGACGTATGATTTCAATGTGCAGGGCATATGGGCCTTGGTGGACGGCACATGACCTTGTTCGTGGGATAGAACCCGCCGTCGTAGGTCATTGGTCGACCCGACGTAAACGTCTCCGTTATTCAGTTGAAGGAAATATACGTACCACATGGTGGGCTGGTCTCCCTTCGCTCCTTACGGAGCTTCGGGAGACACTCCTACGCCTAATCGGCTTCGGTTGCCCGTCCACTGCGTGGCCTGCCACCCGAAGCCGATTAGGCGTAGGGTGGCGGAGGGGGTGGGATTCGAACCCACGGTACCCTTGCGGGTACAACGGTTTTCGAGACCGCCCCGATCGACCACTCTGGCACCCCTCCGCAAGGGGACATATCGGCAGGCGCGCGAGGGCCCGCAAGGACGGCGCGGGCTCCCCGCTCGGGCGCACGAGAGCGGGCGAGACTAGCGTAAGGGGCCGGGGCTCGGCAACCATGCCTCTCCCGTGCGCAAGCGCGACCGTGCTAGGCTCGGGCTGCCGCGGCGCGGCCGTGATCAGGCGAGGAAAATCCGCCATGTCGGAGTGCCCGAAACCCATGCCTCTTGAAGAGCAGGGCAGCGCTGAGGCCTTGGGAAAGGCATCCGCGCCTGCCGACCGCGCGCCCATTTTCGCCCGCGGCGGTGGCCTTCGCCGGCCCTCCTTTCGTCTGGTTTTGGGCGAGCTCGCCGCCTTTCTCCTCGACCCCCTCCCCCCGCCACCCGGTCCGGACGTGCCGCGGGGCGACGGGCACGCGGTCCTCGTCTTCCCGCCTTTCCTCCACTCCGACGCCCTGACGCGACCCATGCGCGGCTATCTCACGGCACTCGGCTACCGCGTCCACGGCTGGGGCGCCGGCCGCCTGCTCGCTCCGAGCGACGCGGTGCTGGCAAGGAGCGCCGAGATGGTGGCGTCGCTTTGCCGCCGGCACTCAGGGAAACTCAGCCTCGTCGGCATCAGCTTGGGCGGCATCCTCGCCCGCGAGGCGGCCCGGCGTGAGCCCGCGTGCGTGCGCCAAGTGGTGACGCTGTGCAGCCCGTTCCGTTTGCCAACCGCAAGCAACCTCGAGCTCCCCTTTCGCCTCGCCACCGCGCGGCACGCGGGCGCCTTTCAGCACCTTGTGCCCAGCCTTGCCCTGCCGCCGCCGGTGCCGACGAGCGCCCTCTTCACGCGGCAGGACGGCATCGTCGCCTGGCAGAGCTGCCTCAACGACGAGAGCGCCCTGGCCGAGAACATCGAGGTTGAGGGCGCGCACAGCACGATCTCGCGCAATCCGCAGGCGCTTTCGATCCTCGCCGACCGCCTCGCCCAAGGGTCCGGCACCTGGCGCAAGTTCCGCGCGCCACGGCCCCGGACCTCGCCCGGAGAAGCCGGCGCAAAGCCTTGACACTCGCCTCGCCATGGCTATAGTGCCGGCTCGCTGCGCACGGGAGCCAAGGGCTTCCGTGCGCGTAGTTTCATGCGCGCTTCTTGGTCTCACCCATGTACGCAGTCGTCAAGACCGGCGGTAAGCAATATCGGGTTGCCCCCGGCGACGTCATCCGGGTCGAGAAGCTGCCGGCCGAGGCGGGTGCCTTGGTCGAGCTCGACGAGGTGCTGATGCTCGCGGGCGAGAGCGCGGCGGTGCAAGTCGGCCTGCCGCGCCTCGCGGGTGCCGTGGTGACGGCGACCGTGCTCGAGCAGATGCGCGACGATACCGTGCTGGTCTTCAAGAAGAAGCGCCGCCACAACTACCGGCGCAAGAAGGGTCATCGCCAATATCTCACGGTGCTGCGCATCGGCGAGATTCTGCCCCCGGGAAGCGTGCGCAAGGTCGTGCCGCCCAAGGCGGAGGAACCCGCCCCCGAGCGCGCCGCGCCGACGGTAGCTACGGAAGCGCCGGCACCCGCACCTGCCGCGGCGCCGGCACCAGCCGAGCGAGAGAGTGCCGCCAAGACAGCCAAGAAGGCGGCTGCGGCCAAGAAGGCGGCAGCACCCAAGCGGCCAGCGGCCGCCCCGAAGAAGCCCGCCGCCAAGACGGCCGCGGCCCCCGCTGCCAAGAAGAGCCCGGCCAAGCCCAAGCCCGCGGCCAAGGCCAAGGCGGGCAGCAAGCCGAAGCCGCGCAAGCGCTAGGAGACGGATACCATGGCCCACAAGAAAGCAGGCGGCAGCTCCCGCAACGGCCGCGACACCGCGGGCCGGCGGCTCGGCGTCAAGAAGTTCGGCGGCGAGATCGTCATCCCGGGCAACATCCTCGTGCGCCAGCGCGGCACCAAGTTCCACCCCGGCCATAACGTCGGCATGGGCCGCGACCACACGCTCTTCGCGCGCGCCGAGGGCCATGTCGAGTTCAAGGCGAGCAGCGCCGGCCGCACCTACGTGTCGGTGAAGCCGGCCGGCTAAACGCCTCCCCCTGTCGGGGCGGCGGCGTCCGGGGGAATGGCTGGCCATTCCCCCGTTTTCGTTGCGGCGGCGGGGCCTGCAACGCGGATAGGCGCAAAGAGCCATGAAGTTTCTCGACGAGGCGAAGATCTACGTGAAGAGCGGGGACGGCGGGCAAGGTGCGGTCGCCTTCCGGCGCGAGAAGTTCATCGAGTTCGGCGGCCCCGATGGTGGGGACGGCGGGCGCGGCGGCAACGTCATCGTCACCGCGAGCGAAGGCCTCAACACGCTCATCGACTACCGCTATCAACAGCATTTCAAGGCCGAGCGCGGCCACGGCGGCGCGGGCGACAACCGCTCCGGCCGCAAGGGCAAGGACGTGGTCCTCAGGGTCCCCGCCGGCACCCAGATCCTGGACGCGGACAAGGAGACGCTGATTGCCGATCTCGTGGCCCCGGGTCAGTCCGTCGTGCTGTGCAAGGGGGGCGAGGGCGGCTTCGGCAACGCGCATTACAAGAGCTCGACCAATCAGGCACCCCGCCGCGCCGATCCGGGCTGGCCGGGCGAGGAGCGCTGGGTCTGGCTGCGCCTCAAGCTGATCGCGGATGCCGGCCTCATCGGCCTGCCGAACGCGGGCAAATCGACGCTCCTCGCCGCAGTCTCGCGCGCGCGGCCCAAGATCGCCGATTACCCTTTCACGACCTTGAGCCCTCACCTCGGCGTCGTGCGCCTGGGCGAGGAGGAGTTCGTGCTCGCCGACATCCCCGGCCTGATCGAGGGCGCGCATGAGGGCCGCGGGCGCGGCACGCGCTTCCTCGGCCACATCGAGCGCTCAAGCGTGCTCCTCCATCTCGTCGACGGCACGGCGGACGACGTGGCCGGCGCCTACCGCACCGTGCGCCGGGAGCTCAGGCTCTACGCCGAGGCGCTCGCGAGAAAGCCGGAGATCCTGGCCCTCAACAAGTGCGACGCGCTCAGCGCCGCCGAGATCAAAACGAAGCGCGCGGCGCTTGCGCGCGCCTCGAGGAAGAAGGTGATCCTGCTCTCGGGGGTCGCCGGCACCGGCGTGAAAGAAATCCTCGGCCGCTTGCTGAAGGCGATCCGTGCAAGCCGCGGTGCCGAAAGAGCGGCGCTGCACCCGCTCGAGCGGGAGCTGCCGGCATGAATGCGGAGAAGCGCCAGCGCGTCGCGGATGCCAAGCGCCTCGTCGTCAAGATCGGCTCTGCCCTTCTCGTCGATCAGAAGACGGGCGAGCTCCGCAGCGCCTGGCTCGCATCGCTCGCCGAGGACGTGGCGCGGCTCAAGGCGCGCGGCCAAGAGGCGCTCATCGTCTCCTCAGGCGCCATCGCGCTTGGCCGCCGCCAGCTCGGCCTTACCGGCCGCAAGCGCAAGCTCACGCTCGAGGAGCAGCAGGCCGCCGCCGCGGTCGGCCAGATCGGGCTCGCGCACGCCTATCAGGAGAGCTTCGCGCGCCACGGCTTCGTGATCTCGCAAATCCTCCTCACGCTGCGCGACACCGAGGAGTGGCGCCAGCACTTGAACGCGCGCAATACCCTCTCGGCCCTCCTCCGCCTCGGTGCCGTTCCCGTCATCAACGAGAATGACACGGTCGCCACCCAGGAGATCCGCTTCGGCGACAACGACCGCCTGGC
>DASPPM010000416.1:0-3868 GCA_035625535.1 Alphaproteobacteria bacterium | reverse complement strand
CGCCCAAATACACACGTCCATCGGACCAGTCGGCGTGTCGGATTCGTGTCGATTGCTGGCCCATGCGGCGCAGCAAAGGATAGTGGCGCAGTTCGAATTTCTCTCATCGTTTCCGTGGCTACCATATTGTCCAGGGTTAATGCCGAGCCGCCGATGGAGGAGCTGCTCACCGATCCCATCGCACAGCTATTGATGACAGAGAGCGGGCTCTCGATAGCGGGCGTGCGCTCGTACACCGAGCATGCTCGCAGCAGGCCATGCCGCAAGACGCACCCTCGCGCGACCGGGGTCGAGGCGCGCTAGAGCATGTTCCGATGGCGCGGAATCACCCCCTCACCCAGCTCCGGCTAAGCTCGACTTCGTCTCGGCTCAAGCCTACGCAACCCTCTCCCCCTCCGAGGGGGAGAGGGTAGGGTGAGGGGGCTGCTTCCAAATCAACGGGACATACTCTAGTTGCCCTCGCGCTCCGGGCCCAGGCTCTTAAAGTCGCCGTTGATCTCGCCGCCCTGCTCGATCTCGAGGCGGCCGTAGCGCACCGTGCCGCTCACATTCCCCGTGCTGCGGATCAAGAGACTCTTGCGCGCGGTGAGTGATCCCTCGTAGCGGCCGGAGACCTCCGCACTCTCGATCTCGGCGGCTCCCTTGAAGGTGCCGCTCTCGGTGATCTCAATGGTGTGGCAGTCCTGCAGCTCTGCTTCGACCCATCCTTGGACAATGAGGCGGTCGCACGACGAGATCTTGCCGTTGAGCGAGATGTCGCGGCCGACGATCAGTCTCTTGCTTTCGGAGTTGGCCTCCACAGCCGCTGCCGCAGCCTCGACCGGTTGCGCGGGATTGGGAGCCTCGATGATCCGCCGGTAGGGCTCGGGTGCCGGTCGCAGCGACGGAGTCGGACGATTAGCCGTCTTGGCGCTCTCGAGGCTCGAAGGTCGCGTTTGCGGTACCGACAGGGTGACGATGCCGCTCCGCGGCGCGGCGTCGTCCCGCACGGTCCTCGCCGTGCCGTCATCGTCGGAATCCTTGCGTTTGAACATCGCTTATTCCCTCCTCGCCGCTTCGAGTTGAACTGACCGCCGTGGCGCGGTCTTCCGGACAGAGCCGCTCGCATTGTTTTCGCTGTCATTTCACCACTTGTCGAATTCAGGCGTGGGCGGAGCTACAAATCGGAAAGGATTCCTACAAGAAGCTCATAAAACACTTTGCGTCGTTGCGCCGATGTAGCCTCACTGTTCGATCGCTCGAACGCGATGATGAGTTTTTTAGTGAACGCGGCATGCTTGCGCAGTCGGAAAAGCGCACGCAGCAGCGTGTGGACCCTGTCGCTCTCGCTCCCGCTCTCAGGGGCTGCATACTCAACCGGCGATTGCTCCGCTGTTCGTGCGCGAGGTTTCTCGGGTTCAATGTCAATTGCCACACCTTGAACATTGCGGCTCGCGATTTCCACGTTCGACAAATTACGGTTTGTGAGGCTTTGCTCGAACACGATCGAAGAATCGACCGTCTCAGGATGCTCCACAGCGTGCGTACCTTTCTCCTTGATGTACGCGACGCCGTCGACATAGCCGCCGCGAGTGCGGATACAGCTCCAGGAGATGAACTCCTGGTCGGCCAGCTGCTTGAGCAATTTCGCAAGCGCGAACCTATTGACAAGGGCAATTCTATTGATTTTAAGGTCCGTGAAGTTGTTAAAACTTACGCTTCGCGCTGCGTCTCGAACATCATAGAGACGCCTAAGGATAAGGCCTCGGGCTTCAGTCTCTTTCATAACGGCTCTCGGACACTCCAAGCGCCGAAAATTCGCGTCTGGCAGCTGGTGCGGCCGATCATGTTTGGTCCCTTGAAGAGATCGCGGTGCTCGGTCGAGAGCAAGCCGCGATGACGCGCGGTCCCGCCAAGAAGCAGCCGGCTTAAATCTCTACCCCATCAGCCGGGACGCGATGCTTGCCCCGGTTTTCTCCTTGACGTATTTCTCGCCGTAAAGCACCGCGAATAGCAGCGCCCAGCCGGCTGCGACAAGCCACCAGGACAGCAAGCCCCAATACGTCACTACGATTGAAAGGAACAAAACGTAGAAATACAGCATGGTTACGGCAAACACGCCGACTCCGACGAAGATGTTCATGTTGGATGCGCGCATGGCAACCTCCCGCGGCGACTTTCGTCGGTGAATTACGTCACATGAGCCTCGCTCGCCAGATGATCCCACGCCCCCTTGAGCAGGCGGCGGTGCCACGCTTGCCCGGCCGCAGCAACCGTGACAAGCGATGGCGGGGCTTCAATAGGCGTCCCTCTTTCCCTTGGTGCTGGCGAAGGCCCTGAGGCCGTCGAAGTCGCGCTCGCACCCTACAAGGTCACAATAGCGGGTGAATTCGTCCGTCCGCACCTCAACGAGCACGACCCGTTGGTCGCCGGCGCCTATAATTTCTGCGATCTCGCTCGCTTGGAGGTGGACCCAATTATCATAGGTGCCGGCGGGGTACGCGCTTACGATCCGCCGGAAGGTCTCGTGGTTTTCTGGTCGGATTTTCGGGAGATAGCACGTCATCATGGCGCTCCTCCTGCCGCGATCGCCTTCCGCCCCGCCCCGTCGAGCGCGTTTTCCGATGTTTTCGCTAGTCTAATAAAATATTGTTATGGCATTGTTATGAGCGCATTTTTGTAAAATGCGACATTTCTCGCACGCCTGAGGTTCTGCCGAGTACGCTGGCGTAGGCAATAACCAGCGAACAAGTGATTGGAGAGCCCTTCTCGTCGACTTTGTCTCGCGGCCAGGCGAGCACGGTACGGTACGTCGATTCGTCATGTCCTTCACGGAGCCGCTCCCCTAGGGTGCGGCCGTCGCGTAATTGGCGCGGCCGATGGCGATGAGCTGGCCCGCGTCGTTGAGCACGTCGACGTCGACGACGCCGACGCTCTTGCCGCTGCGGCGCACGCGGGCCACGGCGGTGAGGGCCGTGTCGACGGCCGGGCGCAGGTAATCAACGCGGAAGTTGATGGTCGGCAGCGCCCGGCCGAGCATCATGACGAGGGCGAAGTCGCCGACCGTGTCGATGACCGCGGCGATGGGGCCGCCGTGCCACTGGCCGCTTCCCTTGCCGCGCTCGAACTCCGGGCGCATGGCGAGCCGCATGGCGACTTCCTGCTGCGCGGGATCGACTCTCACGACCTTGAGGCCGAGGAAGTCGATGAAGCTCGAGCGGGCGAGGCGCTCCTGCAGCTCCTCCGCACTCAAGGGCAGATCGCTCACGGCGTCACCACGAGCTTGCCGAAGGCCTCGCGCTCCTCGATTCGCCTGAGCGCCTCGCGCGCGTCGTCGAGCGGGAAGGTGGCGTCAACCACCACCTTGAGCCAGCCCTCATTGACGAGACCGAGGAGGGCCGTGACGTCCTCCCTTGCCCAGCCGTTCGAGCCCTTGATCTGGAGCTCGAAGGTCCAGATGAAGCGGATGTCCTCGGGCGGATCGTAGCCGGCGGTGGCCCCGCAGGTCAAAAGCCGCCCGCCCACGCGCAGGACCCTGAACGATCGCGTCCAGGTCTCCCCGCCCGTGTAGTTGACCACGACGTCGACCCCGTTGCCGCTGCCGGCCCCGCGCCGCGCCGGCTTGCCGTAGAGCGCCTGGACCTCCTTCACGAAGTCGCGCTCGCGGTAGTTGATCGTGTGGTCGGCGCCGAGCTCCTTCAAGCGTGCCGCCTTGGCGTCCGTGCCCGCGCAGGCGATCACCACGGCCCCCACGAGCTTGGCGAGCTGGACGCAGCACACGCCCACGCCGCCGCTCGCACCGAGGATCAGCACCTTCTCGCCAGCCGACACATGACCGTTCGCAGCCATCATGCGCCGAGCGGAGCCGTAGGCGCAGGGCAGTGCTGCG
>DASPPM010000415.1:0-3011 GCA_035625535.1 Alphaproteobacteria bacterium | reverse complement strand
AAACTTCGCGGGGTCGATAGCGTCGATCTGCTCAGGCGCCAGGAAGCGCTCGGCATATTCGCGGTAGACGCCGGATTTAAGGAAGAGCTCGAACACGTCGGGGTCGATGTGATCCGCGTCGCGCATGTGGGCCATGATGGTGAAGCTCTGGCTCAGCGTCTTGCCTTTCTTATAGGGCCGGTCGACCGCGGTGAGCGCCTCGAAGATGTCGGCAATCGCCATCATGCGCGCCGGCCAGCTCATCTCCTCCCGCTTAAGGCGGCGCGGATAGCCCGTCCCGTCCATCTTCTCGTGGTGGCCGCAGGCGATCTCCACCACGTTACGCATGCTGCGCGGCAGCGGCAGACTTGAGAGCATGCGGATGGTCTCGACCATGTGCTCATTGATCTTGTAACGATCCTCGGCCGTGAGCGTGCCGCGGGAGACCGAGAGGTTATGGAGCTCGCCGCGGTTGTAGAGGTGCTTGGGCACGTGCAGCTTGAAGCCCCATGGGTTGTCCTCGGCGATGTGATGGCGGGGCTCGCGCTCGAAGACGTGCTCGGGCCGGTCGGCGAGGAGCGGCTCTTGCGCCGGAAAGGGCGGTGCCGGCGTGCGCGCCTTGCGCTCCTGTTCCTCGTGCGAGAGGCCGATGCGGTCGTCGAGCGTGCGCGTCCAGCGCCGCTCCGCTATCTCCTTGAGGCGCGCCACGTCCTTGTGCGCCATCGACTCCCCGCCCTCGTTGCAGCGGGCGACGAAGGCGAACTCCTCGTCGAGGGTGCGCCACAGCGCCTCGAGCTCCGCGAGGCCGCTCGCCCGGTCCCGACCCTCGGTCACGGCTTTCCAATAGGCCACCTCGGCCTCGCGTTTGACGACCTCGAAGCGCATGCGCACCTCGTGCAGGCGATCGTAGACGGTCTCGAGCTTGGTCGCCTTGTCCACCACATACTCGGGCGTGGTGACCTTGCCGCAGTCGTGCAGCCAGGCGGCGATGTGGAGCTCCTCCCATTCGTCCTCGCTCAGCGAGAAGTCCTTGAAGGGGCCCTCCGTCATCCGCTCGGCCGCGCGCGCGAGCATCTTGGTGAGCTCGGGCACGCGCTGGCAGTGGCCGCCGGTATAGGGGCTCTTGGCGTCGATGGCGCCGGCGACGAGCTTGATGAAGGACTCGAGGAGGCGCTTCTGCTCGAGCAGCAGACGCTGGGACTCGATCGCGACGGCGGCGGTGCCCGAGACCGCCTCGACGAGCGCCATCACGTCCTCGTGGCCGGCTTCGCTGAAGGTGTCGGCGTCCTGCGCCAGGAGCAGCACGCCCACCAGCTGCGCCTGCCGGTTCTTGAGGGGAACGGCGTAGGCGGCGAGGGTCAGGCGGTGCTCGAAACGCGGGTACCAGCGGGCGAGGTCCGCTGGCGTGAGCATGATCCTGAGGCTGCCCTCGTGCGCAGCCCGGACCGCCGGATGATCGCTCGCGTGCGCGGGATCGATATCGTCGGGTCGGCGCTCCCGGATCGCACCATCCCAGCGCGAGAGGGCACCGCTCAGCCGGCCATCGGGCTCGGCGAGATAGATCACCCCGCCCCGCGCCGAGGCGATGCGGATGGTCTCCTCGAGGATGCGGCCGAGGAGGCGGTCGAAATGCCGCTCGTTGGCGAGAACCGCCCCTATGCTGAGAAGCTGGCTGATCGTCGACTTCATCGCACCCATCGCTTGCGCGAGCGTGTCGATCTCGGCAATCGCCGAGCGCGCCGCGACCGGCTCATCGAAACGCAGCGTCTGGACGGCGTGCGCCTCCGCGGTCAAAGCCTTGAGCGGGCGGGAGGCGAGCCGCGACACGGCGAAGGTCGCCGGCACTGCCGCGACCAGCACCAGAAGCGCGATGAGCAGGCCCTCGTTGCGGATGCGCCGGGCCTCGGTCAGCAATAGGGCCCGCGGCACGGCCACGGCGAGGAAGAGCGGCGTGCCCGGCTCCTTGAGCGGCGCCACATAGCCGTGCCAGGCGTTGCCGTCCGCGTCCTCGACCGCGCGCACGCGGCCTTTTTCCTGATCGGTGTCTCCTGCAAGACGTGCCAGGATCGGGCTCGCGACATCGGCGGCTTTTTGCAAGATCGGCGCGCCAAGGTCGTCCATGGCCGGCGCATGGCTCGCGTCGGCGTCGGCGATCAGCTCGCCGGCGCCGTTGAAGATCATGAGCTGCGCCCCCGCGATCGGCCGGGCCTCGCGCAGGATATCCCTGAGCGCGCTCAGATCCAAATCGACCGCGACGACCGCATGGCCGTCCCCGCTGCGCTTGGCCGCGGTGACGCCGATCGCGCGGGTGGTGAAGAACCAGTAAGGGTCGGTGACCTGGACCGCGTCGCTGGCAAGTGCTGCCGTGAACCAGGGCCGCGTCCGCGGATCGAATACGTAGTCGGGGGCCGGCCGGTCGGCGAGGACGCGCAGCTTATCGTCGAGGAAGAGGTAGCGGCCGACGTGCGGGCCCGTCTCCTCGTGACTCATGGCCTGCACGAAATATGCCGTGCCCTCAGGGGCCATGAGCGCGCGCTCGACCCGGCCGGCCGGCACGAAGGGGCGCACGAGAAAGAAGTCGCCGTTGTCATAGCCGACATAAGCGGCGGCCAGATCGGCCTGCGAACGCAGCGTTTGCACCAGGATCGGCAGGCCGTGCAAGCGCGCCTCGAGGGTGGACGCCTCGACGAGCGAGGTGGCGGCGATCAGGCTCGTGGCGCGCCGTGCCGGGCTGAAGGTGGCGCGCACGGCCGAGCGCACCTCCTCGCCGATACGCTCAAAGAGCGTCGCGGTCGCCGACAGGAGCATGTTCTTGGTCGCCCGGTATTCCCAGGAGATGAGCACGCCCGCGAAGATGAGGAGGAGGGTCAGGAAGAGCGCCGCGACATAGGTCGGCAAGGAGTAGCGGCTGAAGGATCGGGCCATGGGCATACTCCGTTGCGGGTCCGCACCACGACTGCGAGGAGGGCGGCCTTCGCGAACGGCCCGCCCCCGCGGAAACGGTCGGTCAAGTTGGCACGGAGTGCAAGGTC
>DASPPM010000414.1:0-4921 GCA_035625535.1 Alphaproteobacteria bacterium | reverse complement strand
GCGAGCGTGGCCACCCCCGCCGAATCATAGCCGCGGTACTCGAGCCGCCTGAGCGCGTCGAGAAGCCGCGGTGCCGCCTCGCCCTTGCCGATGATGCCGATGATGCCGCACATGGCGCGTCAGTTCCCGACTTTCACCTTGGCCTTCGCTTTCGCCTTGGCCGGCTTCGACGGCGCCTCCCCCGCCTTGGCCGCCTTTTCCGCCCGCTTGCGCGCGCGGAACTTCTCGACCCAGCCGGGCCGCTGCACCTCGCGCGCGCGCGCGACCGCGAGCGCGCCCTCGGGCACGTCGCGCGTGATCACGCTGCCGGTGCCGACGTAGGCGTCGTCGCCGATCTTGACCGGGGCCACGAGCGAGGAATTGGTTCCGATGAAGACGCCCTTGCCGATGTCGGTGCGGTACTTCGAATAGCCGTCGAAGTTGCAGGTGATGGTTCCCGCACCGATGTTGGCGCCCGCCCCCACGCGCGCGTCGCCGAGATAGGCCAGATGATTGGCCTTCGCCCCCTCCCCCACCCGCGTGTTCTTGACCTCGACGAAGTTGCCGATATGCGCGTCCTTGCCGATCTCCGCATCGGGTCTCAGCCGCGCGAAGGGACCGACCACGGCGCCTTCCGCGATGCGCGCCCCCTCGATGTGGCAGAAGCCGCGGATCTCGACCCTGTCCGCGACCTCGACCCCGGGGCCGAAGAAGACGTGGGGGCCGACCGTCACGTCGCGGCCGAGCCTCGTGTCGAAGCTGAGCCAGACCGTCTCGGGAGCGATGAGCGTCGCCCCCTCGGCCATCGCGCGGGCACGCAGGCGGCGCTGCATCGCCGCCTCGGCAAGCGCCAGCTCGGCGCGGGAGTTGACGCCGATGAGCTCGTCCTCCGGCGCCTCGACATAGGCGCAGGCGAGCCCGTCGCCGCGCGCAAGGGCTACGATCGATGTGAGGTAATACTCGCCCGTCGCGTTCCTGTTGTCGACGCGCCCGAGGAGCGGCAGCAGGTGCCGGCCGTCAATCGCCATCACGCCCGAGTTGCAGAGCGGAAGCGCGCGCTCGGCGGCACTCGCGTCGCGCTCCTCGACGATCGCCTCGAGCATGCCTCCCGCGCGCGTGACAAGGCGCCCGTAGCCGCTCCTCAAGGCGGGACGGAAGCCCAGCACGACGACCGCGGGCCGCGGTTTCGTCTTCAGCACCGCGAGCAGGCGCTCGAGGGTGGCAAGCGTGATGAGCGGCGTGTCGCCGAAGAGCACCAGCACGTCGCCCGCGAAGCCCTCGAGCGTCTCGCGCGCGGCCAGCACGGCGTGCCCGGTGCCGAGCGGCTTCGCCTGGACGACCGCGCGATGCGGCTTGACGGCGTCTCTGACCTCGCTCATGCCCGGGCCGATCACGACGACGCTCTCGCGCGGGCTGAGACGCTCGACCGTCGTCAGCACGTGGCGGATCATCGGCAGGCCCGCGATCCTATGCAGCACCTTGGGCAACGCCGATTTCATGCGGGTCCCGTCGCCCGCGGCAAGCACGACGGCGGCGACATTGGCCTTGGTCATGGCGCTCCGATCGGGTAAAGCTCTCGCCTCAAGAGAGGTGCTTGCGACACTGCCACAAGCCTCGGGCTCGCTCAAACTCAACTTTTGTTAGCGATTGTAAGGCCCTATGCAGGAGCGAGGCAAACCTCCCTTGAGCGCCGTCGTGTTCGACCTCGACGGCACCCTCGTCGACTCGGCGCCGGACATCCGCCGCGCGCTCAACCGCACGCTTGCCGCTCAGGGCCGGCGCGGGCTCCCGCTCGAGGCGGTCAAGCTTATGGTGGGCGACGGCGCCAGGCGGCTCGTCGCGCGCGGCTTCGCGGCGAGCGGGGTGGCACTCGACGAGGGCGCGCTCGAGCGGCACTACCAACACTTCCTCGCCTTCTACCAAGGCGCGGAGAGCGTCCGCCTCACCCGTCCCTATCCGGGCGTCGTCGAGACCTTGGCGCGGCTCGCAGCGCGTGGACTGCGGCTCGGGCTTTGCACCAACAAGTCCGCCCAAGCGACCGAAGACGTGCTGCGTCAGCTCTCGCTCGCTGCCTTCTTCGACGCCGTGGTGACGCCCGAGGAGGTGCCGGCCCCCAAGCCCGATCCCGCCCATCTCCTGGCCGTGCTCGCGGCCCTCGAGGCGGCACCCGAAGAGGCCGTGATGGTCGGCGACAACGCGAACGACGTGGCGGTCGCGCGCGGCGCAGGCGTCGCGGTCGTGGTGGTGAGCTATGGCTACCCGCGCATGGCACCCGAGGCGCTCGGAGCCGACCTCCTCATCGATGCCATGGCGGAGCTGCCGCAAGCGCTCGAGCGCCTCAGGCCCAAGGCGCTTCCGTCGCGGCAAGCCCGGCTTTCTTGACAGCTGCCGCGGGCGCCTCTTATATGAGCCTCTGCCTTTCTGCGCAGCCTCGCATGACCGGGCGCTTAGCTCAGCGGAAGAGCGTTCCCCTCACACGGGAGAGGTCGTAGGTTCAATCCCTACAGCGCCCACCATCTGAGAACCTTGAAAGACCGCCATTCTCGAGATGCTCCAGCTAAGGAGTATCGGTTCGGGCACCCACCGGGCACCCGGAGCGACTGATTTCGAGGCTCCGGCGACAATTGCACCCGGGCTTGAGGAGGGCCGGACGTGCGACTGAGGAAGGCCGACAGGTTGAAGCTGATCCGCGAATAGAAGGCTTGAGCTTGCTGCGCCATTGACTTATATGCGTCACTGGCGTAGATGTCGCCATGGCCGCGGCTGGGCACACCGTCATCGAAACCCGTGGCTTCATCCGGGATGCGAAGGACGCCGGCTTGAGCGATGCCGAGCGCTGGGTCATCGTATCGAGGTATGCGGCCGAGCCCATGGCCGGCGCCGAGATCAAGGGCACCGGCGGCGTGCGCAAGACGCGGTTCGCCGGGCGCGGCAAGGGGAAGAGCGGCGGCTACCGCGTGATCTCGTTCTATGCGGGAGAGGACGTGCCGGTATTCCTCCTGAACGTGTTTTCCAAGGGCGAGCGGGCCAATCTCTCGCAGGGCGAGAGGAACGAGTTGCGGTCGATCCTGGCGGGCCTAGCCGCCGATTATCGCAAAGGAGTGCGGCGACATGTCCAAGGCAGGTAGGCGGATCATCGAGAGCGCCAAAGAGGCGCGCGCTTTCGTGCGCGGCGAAATGACCGAAGGCTTCAAGGTGCACGTGCCCGAGAGAATCGACGTGCGAGCCGTACGCAAGAAGACCGGCCTCTCGCAGCAGCAATTTGCTCTCAGAATCGGGGTGCCGGTCGGGACGCTCCGCAACTGGGAGCAAAGGCGCCGCGCGCCTGAGGGGCCGGCTCGGGTGCTGCTCGCCATGCTGACGCGGCGGCCCACCGTCGTTGAAGAGACGCTCGGCGGGACGGCTTAAGAGGCGGCGAGCATCGACCCTCGCTTAATTGATATGTCGGTGACTGGCCGAGCGTCGACGAGACGCCGCCTCGCGGCACGGATGCGCTCGGCAAGGAGCCTTCCCTAAAAACGAAAAAGCCCGCGCCCCGAAGGGCGCGGGCGACGTCGCAGTCGTATGTGGTGGTTTTAGGCGATCAGGAAGCGAAAGGCCGGCTGCCGCTCTGCTTCGGCGCGGGAAAGCAGGCGCGGGCCTCATCGCGCATGCGGACGTAGTCGCTCATCACCGCGACGAGGATGGCATCCGCGGCCATGGCATCGAGCTCGCGGCGCATCTCGTTCTGCTCGGCCGCACTCCAAGGCTTGACGGCGGGGCATCCGATTACGACCGCCGCGGGCGGAGCGCAGGCCGCGAGCATCGCGAGCGCCGCGACAGAAGCAAGGGTGCGCAAGCTCCTCATCAGATGTCCCCCTTGCCGAGCCGCTCGTCGATCTCGCCGCGCGTGGCCGGCGCCTCTGCCGCAGCCTGCGCCTGGCGCTCCGCAACCCCGTGCGCCGCCTCGAGGTCGCGCTTCTGCTGCTCGACCTCGCCCGAGCGCTTGACCGCGAAGAAGAGTGCTATCTTCGCCGCCAGGCCCGCGAGAAGATTGCCGATGATGCCGCCGATGAAGGAAAGCACGTCAGTCGAGCTCCTGTACGGCCGTCTCGATCATGAAGCGAACGAGCGAGAGGGCGATCCCCGGTTGCGCCTCTCCGATTGCCGCGAGCGCCCGCGGCAGGACCCACGCGAAGCGCGCGGCACCGTCCTTGAGCGCGGGATCGTGCTCGGCCTCGCCGACGAGGTCCTTGACCACTGCGTAGGACGCCCCGCCCTCGAGCGCCCCCAGCTTGAGCGCGGTCGTGGCAAGCGCGGGCGCGATGGGGCCGATGCCGGGGACGAAGCGCAGCAACAGCTTGATCACGAGATTGACGACGAAACCGCTCATGGCGCCGCCTTTGCGACGCCTTGTTCGGCATCATGCAAAGAGGCCGCCGTCCCGGCCGCCGGCAGCCGCGCCATGCGATGGGCGAGTGCGAGCCAAGCGAACGCGGCCAGAGCGGCGGCCGAGATCGCGCCGGCGATGAGGATGTACCCGCTCACGGAGCGCTGCCCGTCGTGCCGGCTGTCCCCGAGCTACCCGTGCCAGCCGTCGCACCCGTGGCAGCTTTCGCGGCCGACTGCGGAAGGGCCGCGACGGCGGCCTCGATCGCGCCGTTGACCGCGTTTTTCACGACCTGAATGCCCTGGCTGCTGAGCACCTTCACGACGGCCGCCTGCGCGGCCGCGAGCTTCTGAGCGCTGGTGCCGCCTTGGGCCTCGGCTGCGGCGACGGCGCCCGTGGCGGCGCTTATCAGCACGCTTCCGCCGTTCTCCTCGATCGAGCTTAGGAGCGAGTCCGCAAACGCGACGACCGCCTTCTCGGCGTCGCTGAAGAGGCCCTCGAGGTCTTGCTCGATGCGCTTCAAAAGGCTCATGGCTTTTGCCCTCCTTGGGCGGGTTGTGGCGCCGCGGTCGC
>DASPPM010000413.1:0-8538 GCA_035625535.1 Alphaproteobacteria bacterium | reverse complement strand
ACTTCATGCCGTGGGCCCCGAGCCTGGCCTCCGCGACGCATTAGCTATAGCCTCCGGCAGAATCTTGCATTTGGTCACCGAAGTAATTATATCGTAATCACGTATTTGACTATTTTGTTGGCCAACTCCCATGAAAACGCCTCTCGTGCGTATCGGCAACTCGCGAGGAATTCGCATTCCCAAGGCGATCATCGAGCAATGCGGATTCCGCGATCGCCTCGAAATGACGGTGCGGGGCCGCACTCTTGTGGTGGCCGCTGCGCGGCGCGCCCGCCAGGGCTGGGAGGAGGCCTTCGCCCGCGGCGCTGCCGCGGGCGAGGATGAGACGCTCATGCCCGACGCTCTGGCGGCGAGCTGGGACGAGGCCGAGTGGAGGTGGTGAAAGCAATCCGCCGCTTCGACATTTTCCTGGTCAACCTCGATCCCACCGTCGGGTCGAAAATTCAGAAGACCCGGCCCTGCATGATCGTCTCGCCCGACGAAATGAACCGGCATCTCCGCACCGTCATCGTGGCGCCGCTGACCACCAGCCTGCGCCCATATCCGACGCGAGTCCCGATCCGCTTCCAACGCAAGCAAGGGCAGGCAGCCCTCGACCAGATCAGGACTGTCGACAAGTTTCGCCTCGTTAAACGGCTCGGCGTGGCCAGTTCTGAGACGGCGAGTGCGGTTGCCGCTACACTCATTGAGATGTTTGCGCTCGGGTCCAGTTGAGCCATAGCCTCTTATCAACCCCCCGGTTTGGGGGTAGAGTGCTCAACCAGCGCGTGACGAGCAAACGGGGGCAGGCGGCCATGGCAGGCAGCGTCAACAAGGTGATTTTGGTCGGCAATCTCGGCCGCGACCCGGAGGTGCGCCGGACCCAGGCCGGCGACGCGATCGTACATCTCTCGGTTGCGACCTCGGAGAGCTGGCGCGACAAGGCGAGCGGCGAGCGGCGCGAGAAGACCGAATGGCACCGGGTGGTGATCTTCAACGAGCGCCTCGGCGAGGTCGCCCAGAAGTTCCTCAAGAAGGGCTCCAAGGTCTACCTCGAGGGACAGCTGCAGACCCGCAAATGGACCGACCAGAGCGGGCAGGAGAAATACACCACCGAGGTCGTCCTCCAGCGCTATCGTGGTGAGCTCACGCTCCTTGACGCCCGTGGCGCCGGCGAGGAGGCGGGCGGCGGGGGATATGAGGAGCGCGGCGGCGCTCCCGCTTCCGCAGGCGGCAGCGAGGGCGGCGGTGCCGCGCGCGCCGGTGGCGGCGACCTCGACGATGAGATCCCGTTCTGAGCGGAGAGCGGAGGGTAAACAAGGAAAATCTCGCCAAAATGCTAGGGTGTGTACTCACATAGGGTCTTGAAAATCAAGGGTACCGCCGCTCTAGTCGGCGCGATTTACTGGATCAACTGTGGGTCCAGACCCTAAAGCGGTCGCGAATTTTCCGCTCGATTATGCTGAGGCTGAGGGCCGAATTCTGACGGTCATGGTGCCGCTTAAGGTTATTCACTTTGCCCATGGATGGCACCTTGTGGGCCTGATGGCCGGAAGCACTGGCTCGCTTAGCCGAAAAAGCGATTTAAGTCTTTGAAATATAAGACATACTGACACCTTGCATCGCCCCTTTCCGGGTTGTTCGCAGGCGCAAAATCTGCTATAAAAACGGGGTCGCTGCGGGCCCTCCCCGTGGCCTGCGCCAAGCCCCTCAACAACCCGCGTAAAGCCTCATTTCGTGAGCGAAACCACCCCGCCGCCCGACAGCACCGCCGTCCCTGTGACAATCGAAGAGGAGATGCGGCGCTCCTACCTCGATTACGCCATGAGCGTGATCGTGGCACGTGCGCTGCCCGACGTGCGCGACGGGCTCAAGCCGGTGCAGCGGCGCATCCTCTTCACCATGAAGGAGGCGGGCTACACCTCCGACAAGCCCTTCCGCAAGTCGGCACGCATCGTCGGCGACGTGATGGGCAAGTACCACCCGCACGGCGACGCGGCGATTTACGACGCTATGGTGCGCATGGCGCAGGACTTCTCCATGCGCCTGCCCCTCATCCAGGGGCAGGGCAATTTCGGCTCGATGGACGGCGACCCCCCGGCGGCGATGCGCTATACCGAAGCGCGCCTCGCCAAGGCGGCAGAGGCGCTCCTCGCCGACATCGACCGCGAGACCGTCGATTTCCAGCCCAACTACGACGACACCGCGCACGAGCCGAGCGTGCTCCCGGCCGAGTGGCCGAACCTGCTCGTCAACGGGGCTGGTGGGATCGCCGTCGGCATGGCGACCAACATCCCGCCCCACAATCTGGGCGAGGTCATCGACGCCTGTCTCGCCTACGTCGACAAGCCGGACATCTCGGTCGATCAGCTCATCGAGCACATCCCGGGGCCGGACTTCCCCACGGGCGGCATCATCATGGGTCGCGCCACCATCCGCCAGGCCTATCACACCGGCCGCGGCTCCATCGTGATGCGCGGGCGCGCGGCGGTCGAGGAGCTCGCCAAGGGGCGCGAGGCGATCGTCATCACCGAGGTGCCCTATCAGGTCAACAAGGCGCGCATGATCGAGCGCATCGCCGAGGTGGTGCAGGAGAAGACCATCGAGGGCATCTCCGACCTGCGCGACGAGAGCGACCGCCACGGCGTGCGCGTCGTCGTCGAACTCAAGCGCGACGCCATGGCCGACGTGGTGCTCAACCAGCTCTACCGCTATACGCCGCTGCAATCGAGCTTCGGCGTCAACATGCTGGCGCTCGCGAGCGGGCGGCCCGAGCTCATGGGCCTCAAGGACATTGTCGCGGCCTTCGTCAAGTTCCGCGAGGAGGTCATCACCCGCCGCACCGTCTACGAGCTCGGCAAGGCGCGCGAGCGGGCGCACATCTTGATCGGACTGGCGCTCGCGGTGGTCAACCTCGATCCCGTGATCGCCGCCATCCGCAAGGCAAAGGACCCGGCGGAGGCGCGCGCGGCACTCACGGCGCGGCCCTGGCCGGTCAAGGACCTCGAGCCGCTCATCAAGCTCGTCGACGAACCCGGGCGCGGGGTGGTGGACGGCGCCTACCGCCTCTCGGACGAGCAGGCGCGCGCGGTTCTCGATCTGCGCCTGCACCGCCTCACCGGGCTCGAGCGCGACAAGATCGCCGCCGAGCTCAAGGAGGTCGTCGAGCAGATCACCGGCTATCTCGCCATCCTCGCCTCCCACGCCAAGCTGCTCGAGGTGCTGCGGCGCGAGCTCCTCGCGATCAAGGAGCGCTTCGGCACGCCGCGCCGCACGGAGATCCAGGAGCTCGAGTTCGAGCAGGACATCGAGGACCTGATCCAGCGCGAGGACATGGTGGTGACGGTGACCCACGCAGGCTATGTCAAGCGCGTGCCGCTTTCGGCCTACCGCGCCCAACGTCGCGGCGGCAAGGGGCGCGCCGCGATGGCGACGCGCGAGGCGGATTTCGTCAGCCGTCTCTTCGTCGCCAATACGCACACGCCGGTGCTGTTCTTCTCCTCGCGCGGCATGGTCTACAAGATGAAGGTCTACCGCCTTCCCGCCGGCACGCCCCAGGCGCGCGGCAAGGCGCTCGTCAATCTCCTGCCGCTCGCGGCCGGGGAGACGATCACGGCCCTCATGCCGCTGCCCGAGGACGAGGCGAGCTGGGCCGCCCTCGACGTCGTGTTCGCGACCGCGAGCGGCACCGTCCGTCGCAACAAGCTCTCCGATTTCGTCGACGTGAAGGCCAACGGCAAGATCGCCATGAAGCTCGAGGAGGGCGACCGCCTCATCGACGTACTGCCCGCGACCGAGCGCGACGACGTCCTGCTCGCGAGCAAGCTCGGCAAGTCCATCCGCTTCGCGATCGGCGACGTGCGCGTCTTCGCGGGCCGCGGCTCGACCGGCGTGCGCGGCATCTCGCTCGCCGGCGGGGACGCGGTGATCTCGATGTCGATTCTGCGCCACGTCGAGTTCGCGACCGGGGAGCGCGATGCCTATTTGCGGCTCGCGACCTCGCGCCGCCGGGAAGCGGGCGCCGCCGAGGAGGCCCCGGAGGAGGGCGAGGCGGCCCCCGGGGTCTCGCTCGCCGAGGAGCGCTTCAACGAGTTCGCAGCGGCCGAGGAGTTCATCCTGACCGTGTCCTCCGCGGGCTTCGGCAAGCGCAGCTCGGCCTACGAGTACCGCGTGACCGGGCGCGGCGGAAAGGGCATCGAGGCGATCGACCTCGGGCGCGAGGCCGCGACGACGCTCGTCGCCGCCTTTCCGGTCACCGCCTCCGACCAGATCATCCTGGTCACCGACGGAGGACAGTTGATCCGCTGCCCGGTCCATGATATCCGCATCGCCGGACGCGCGACCCGCGGCGTGACACTCTTCCGCATCGCGGAGGGCGAGCGCGTGGTATCGGTGATCCGACTCGGCGAGGAGGGTGCCAACGGCACCAACGGCGCCGAGGACGGCGGCTCCGGTCCCGAAGGCGCTCTGGGGGAAGGTGACGATGCCTGAGCGGATCGGCGTTTACCCCGGGACCTTCGACCCGATCACCAACGGCCACCTCGACATCATCCAGCGCGCGACGCGCATCCTCGACCGCGTCATCGTCGGCGTCGCGGTCAACGTCGGCAAGGGGCCGCTCTTCACGCTTCAGGAGCGCCTCGCCATGGTGCGCGAGGAGTGTGCGGCGCTTGCCAAGGCCGGCAACGGCAACATGACGCGGGTCGAGGTGAGCACCTTCGACAACCTCCTCACCCGTTTCGCCAAGGACGTCGGCGCCAACGTCATCATCCGCGGCCTGCGCGCGGTCTCGGACTTCGACTACGAGTTCCAGATGGCGGGCATGAACGCGCGCGTGGCGCCCGACATCGAGACCGTGTTCCTCATGGCGGCCGAGCGGCAGACCTTCATCGCCTCGCGCTTCGTCAAGGAGATAGCACTGCTCGGCGGCGACATCACGAGCTTCGTGCCGCAAGGCGTGGCGGCGAGGCTGGTCGGTCGCTTCAAGGCCAAGGGCGGCGGCGCCAAGAGCTGAGGCCGCTCGCGGGACGCTTTTTCGAAACCACCCCGAGGAACTCGAGATGCGCGCCTTTTTGAAACCCCTTCTGCTGGCGGTGATCCTCATGACGGCGTCCGTTGCGGCGGCCCAGGCGGCCGATCCCGAGAACACGCTCTATATGGACTTGAAGGACGGCCGCGTGGTGATCGAGCTGCGCCCCGACCTGGCGCCGCGCACGGTCAAGCGCTTCAAGGAGCTGGTGCGCCAGCACTTCTACGATGGGCTCACCTTCCACCGGGTGATCCCCGGCTTCATGGCCCAGACCGGCGATCCCAAGGGCGACGGCACCGGGGGTTCGGGGCAGAACCTGCCCGCCGAATTTTCGCGTTCGGCCCATTTCGAGCGCGGCACCCTCGGCATGGCGCGCTCCTCCGACCCCAACAGCGCCGACAGCCAGTTCTTCATCTGCTTCGACGCCTCGCCCTGGCTCGACGGCCAATACACCATCTTCGGCCAGGTGGTGAAAGGCATGGAGTTCGTCGACAACATCAAGAAGGGCTCGAAGGAGCAGAACGGCAAGATCGCCGGCACGCCCGACAAGATCGTCAAGCTCCAGGTGGCCGCCGACGTGAAGCCCTAAGCGCCCCTCCCGCTAAGCCCCTCGCCCGCGCGAGCGAAGCGATGGGACGGTGAGGGACGGTCGCCTTGCCAGCGCCCGGCCGTCTCTCTCTCCGATTGACCGGCCCGGGCCAAGGCGCCTATTTAAGCAGGCGAGGACCTAGAGCGGAATCCATTTCGGTGGAAAGAGGCCCCTCACCCTACCCTCTCGCCCTTTGAGGAGGAGAGGGTTGCGCAGCCTTAGCGAGCGTAGCCGACCCCGGATTTAATCGGGGGTGGGTGAGGGGGCGATTCCGCTTCGTCGGATATTGCTCTAGGACGTCCGACGATGCGTCGGCCTTGGGGGCGCGTAGCTCAGCGGTAGAGCAACTGACTTTTAATCAGTAGGTCCCGGGTTCGACCCCCGGCGCGCTCACCAATGCAAACAACACGCTCATTCGTGCGCGGGTCAAAGGATAGACCGAGGCCGCCGCACGCGCCTTATATCGTGGAGATACTCGAGGAGCAGACCCGGCGCGCCCAAGAGGAGCCACACCGGGAAACGGAGCACGGGCTCGAGGACGTTGCTCCACAGCGCCGGCGGGAGGGTGTATTGGAGGAGCGCGAGGCCGCGCGGGCTCAGGCGCGAGAGCAGCTCGCTCGCGGTGATGACGTGATAGGTGTTCTGGTCGAACGACGAATATACCTCGACGGCGCCGACGGCGAGGGCCGAGAGGATCAGGAGCCTGCCAATGATGCCAAGAATGCGTGCGCGCATAACTCGGCGGGTCCATGTGAGAGGCTCGGATGGCTTAACAAGATTTTGTAATCACATTGTTATGTAAAATATTTTCGTAAAATCCGGCGCTTCGCGGGTGCCCCGAGCCTGCGCGCGAATCCCGTGAATCCCTGGAAATTTCTGCTGCTAATTTAACCCGCGAACCGTCACGTTGAATCCGCCGCCTTTCCCCAAATATTTTTCGACGGCGTAGGTGATAGGTTCGTCGGCGTTACCCCAATAATCAGGCAGGGCAACATGCAAATTCGCGGTGCATGAGACTGCACCCGTCGTCTCGTCCTTATTCGTCGTGCGAATTTGATCGATATTGTAAATTGCGCCCTGGCCCATAAGACGCTGTTTTTGAGCCATCGTCTCCATTGCCGCGCGGGTGCAGTCTTCCGTATATGCCTTGCCGCATTCCTTCTCGATGTCTTGCTTCTGTTTCGCACTCCAAGCGTCTGCGGCCACGTTGAGCAAGTGCTCCGGCGGGTGCTGCTTGACGATACCTATGACCGTCTTTTTTACATCGTCCCTTGCACAGTCCGGGCCTAGTTCGAAGCCGCACAGCAGCAAGAGGCTGAGCGCGCAGAAAAGCAATTTTTCGCAGACGGGCGACGTCTTTTTCATGATGGGAGCTCGGATGCTTGCGCCAATATCTCCAAAGGCGGACAGGAGGATCCGTCGGTGACGGCTCAACATGGAAGATAATAGCGGGCCCCGGTGCCTTTTCAAACGGCCTCCTGCCGCTGAAGGCCCGCAATGGAGAGATGCGAGGCGCCGCGGTCGAGGCGCCTTGCTTGCGGGCCCGAGCGCGCTGCTGACGGGCGCCAACCACCGCGATGAATTCGAGGGGCCGGACGCTGATGTTCATGCCTTTTGGCGCCGTGCATCGGCACCGGCCTATTTGGCGATCAGCGCCAGCCGCAGCGCGTCGCCGTCCGGTCCACGCTCGTTCGCCATCTCGAGCTTGCTGTGGCCGAGCTCCTGCAGGTGGGACGCGCGGGCGCCGCTGTAGGTCCGGTAGCCGGGACTGGGCTCGGAGGGAAGCTCCGGCTTGCGATAGCCGGGACCGACGATGACCGTCTCCGACGAGGAGAGACGATATTCCACTTCCGCCGCAAGCGTCGCGAGCGCCGCCGCATCGTCCGCCGGCGGGGCATCGTTGAGGAAACTCTTGGTAATGTCGCGCGCGAAGGGCGCGTCGCCGGGGTTGTCGATGAACGAGCGCAGCAGCCATAGATCCATTCGTCCGACGGTGTCGGCGGCGTCGACGGTAACCTCGAGCGTGACCAGTCGGTGGAAGCGCGCGCCGCTGGGCTTGTAGCTTATTATCCGGCCGCCACCGGCAGCGGCGGCACTGCCGGTCTCGACAAGATGGAACCAGCTGAAGAAGCCACTCTGCAGAGCCTCGGCGAGCGGCCGGCCCAGAAATCCCTCATCCGGCCCGTGCGTACTTGCGCTCGTCACCATGGCAATGCCCACGAGCACGGCTGCGACGAGCATGCGCTTGCTCCCCACGCGGCACCTTTAAAGCTGCCCGTCCGCCATCAAGGCTCCGAGCGCTGCCGTCCCCTCGCCATCACGACGGCGACTTCGGCAGCAAGACCGGGTCGACGCGGTCCGTCGATCCCTCGCTCGGCTTGTTGGTCTGCAGCCGGACGTCGATGCGCTCGGCGGAGACGCCTTGGCCGACGAGATAGCCGCGCACCGCGAGCGCGCGCGTGAAGGAGCGCGCACGCGCGTCGCTCTCCGTCGGCTCGCTCGCCGGATAGGCAACGAGCTGGACGCGCAGCTCCCGGTTCTGCTTGAGCATCCCGGCGAGCTTGGTGAGATCGGCCATATCCTCGCGCGAGAGATCGGAGCTCTTGGGCGCAAAGTTGACGCTGGCCGGCTTCTCGTTGGCGCTTACGCTTGGCGCCGCGGCCTCAGGCGGCTTGCTCGCGACTTGGGGTGCGGCTTCGGGCTTGGCCGGCGTCACGGGCTCGACCGGCGTTGCCGGCGGTGCCGCTGCCGCGGCAGGTGCTGCCGCGGTGGTGGCCGCGGGCGCTGCCGCAGGTGCCGGTGCCGCGGCCGGCGCTGCTTCGGGCGCGGGCGTGGGCGCGGGAGTTGCGGCGGTCGCAGGCGCCGGGGTCGCGACGGGCGCTGGCTTCTCCGTCGCGGCGGCCGGCTGAGACGGCGTGGCCGGTGCGGCCGCTTGCGTCGG
>DASPPM010000412.1:0-5595 GCA_035625535.1 Alphaproteobacteria bacterium | reverse complement strand
CATGCTCGTCGACAGCCGCGGCCTGGCATTCGTCGCCGAGCGCATCGACCGGCCCGGCGCCTGGCAGATGCCCCAGGGCGGCATCGATGCGGGCGAGGCGCCGGCCCAGGCGGCGGTGCGCGAGCTCAAGGAGGAGATCGGTACGGACAAGGCCGAGATCGTCGCGGAGAGCCGCGAATGGCTCAGCTACGAGCTGCCGGACCCCCTGCGCGTGCGTGCGTGGGGCGGACGCTTCCGCGGCCAGAAGCAGAAATGGTTTCTCTGCCGCTTCACCGGCCGCGACGCCGACATCGACCTCGATCGCCATCATCACCCCGAGTTCAGCACCTGGCGCTGGGTCGAGCCGCAGCTCCTCCCCGCTCTCGCCGTCGGCTTCAAGCGCGGGCTCTACGAGGCGGTGCTCGCCGAGTTCCGCGAGCCTCTCGCGAAGCTGAAAGCGCGCGGCTGAGGCTGGCCTATCCCAGGCGGATATGCTAGGTCCGCGGTGAGATATCGAGCCACGGGAAGCGCATGCAGAACCTTTGGTCCGACCGCGATGCCGAGGCTGCCGTCGCACGCTACGGCGCAAAAGGGGTGAGCCGCGAGCTGGCACTCAGGGTCTACACGACGCGGCTCTTGGGCGGCGAGCCTCAGCTGGTGCTGCATGGCGGCGGCAACACCTCGCTCAAGACCCGGGCCAAGGACCTCTTGGGCGAGGAGACGGACGTGCTCTGCGTCAAGGGGAGCGGGTGGGACATGGCCACGATCGAGCCGCCGGGCCTGCCCGCAGTCAGGCTCGAGCCCTTGCGCAAGTTGCGCCGGCTCGAAAGCCTCTCCGACGAGGACATGGTGAACGCCCAGCGCGGCAATCTCCTCGACAGCGCGGCCCCCAACCCCTCGGTCGAGACCCTGCTCCACGCTTTCCTCCCCCACACCTACATCGACCACACCCACGCGAACGCCGTGCTGGCACTGAGCGACCAGCCGCAAGGCGAGGATATTTGCCGCGAGGTCTTCGGCCGGCGCGTCGCGATCGTGCCCTACATCATGCCCGGCTTCGCGCTTGCCAAGACGGCAGCCGAGGCGTTCGAGGCCGATTCCGAGGTGGAAGGCCTCATCCTAGCCAAACACGGCATCTTCACCTTCGGCGACACGGCGCGCGAGTCCTACGCGCGCATGATCGAGCTCGTGAGCCTGGCCGAGGCGCGTCTCGAGCGCGGCGCCAACCGGGTCATGACTGCGGCCGCCTTGCCGCGCACGCTCGCCTCCGCGGCGGAGATCGCCCCCATCCTGCGCGGACTCGCCGCGATCGCGGTCGACGCCGAGGCCGGCCGCTACAAGCGCTTTGTCATGAGCTGCCGCAAGGGCGGCCGCGTGCTCGCTTACGTGAACGGCGCCGAGCTCGCGCGCTACGGCCAGGCCGGGGTCGCCACCCCCGATCACGTGATCCGCACCAAGCGCGTCCCGCTTATCCTACCGGCCCCGGACGCCGCGGAGTTGGATGCCTTCGCTCGCGCGGCGCGCGACGCCTTCGCCGCCTACAAGGCCGAGTACCACATCTATTTCGCGCGCAACGACGCCCTCTCGCGGGTCAAGAAGAAGGAGCTCGATCCGGTGCCGCGCGTGATCCTCGTCCCGGGCGTCGGCCTCTTCGCGCTCGGCGCTTCCGCGAAGGACGCACGCATCGCCGGCGACCTCGCCGAGACGACGATCGACGTGGTCACGGCCGCCGAGCGCATCGGCCGCTTCGAGAGCATCTCGGAAAGCGACACGTTCGACATGGAATATTGGTCGCTCGAGCAGGCGAAGCTCGGCAAGGCCGCCGAGAAGCCGCTGCAACGCCAGATCGTGGCAGTCACCGGCGGCGGCGGCGGCATCGGTGCCGCCACAGCCGCCGCGTTTGCGGCGCAAGGTGCCGAGCTTGCCGTGCTCGACCGCGACAAAGGCCTCGCGGAATCCGTGGCCAAGCGCATCGGCGGCCTGGCGCTCGCCTGCGACGTGACGGACGCCGGCCAAGTGGCCGCGGCCTTCGCGCGCATCTCGGAGAGCTACGGCGGCGTCGACATCGTGGTGTCGAATGCGGGCGCGGCCTGGCAGGGGCGCATCGGCGAGGTCGCGGACCGGACCCTGCGCGAGAGTTTCGAGCTCAACTTCTTCGCCCACCAGAGCGTGGCGCAGCGGGCGGTTGCCATCATGCGGGCGCAAGGGACGGGCGGTTGCCTTCTCTTCAACACTTCGAAGCAGGCGGTCAACCCGGGCCCGGAGTTCGGGCCCTACGGCCTGCCCAAGGCCGCGACCCTCTTCCTCATGCGCCAGTACGCGATCGACTACGGCAAGGACGGCATCCGCTCGAATGCGGTCAATGCCGACCGCATCCGCTCGGGGCTCCTGACCGAGGACATGATCGCGGCGCGCGCCAAGGCGCGTGGGCTCTCGGAGCGAGAGTACATGGCGGGCAATCTCCTCGCGCGCGAGGTCACCGCCGCGGACGTGGCGCAGTGCTTCGTCTCTTTGGCGCTCGCCGAGAAGACGACCGGTGCGGTGCTCACCTGCGACGGCGGCAACGTCGCGGCGGCGCTGAGGTAGCCGTGGAACCCTTCGATCTCCTCCCTCCCAAGAGCGAGCCGGTCCCGGTCATGTTCGACTCGCCCCACAGCGGGCGCTTCTATCCCCCGGGCTGGCGCGTGAAGCCTCCGCTTGCGATCCTGCGCCAAGGCGAGGACGCCTATGTCGACGAGTTGGTGGCGGACGCGCCGCAGTTGGGCGTGACGCTCCTCAACGCGACCTACCCGCGCTGCTACATCGACGCCAACCGGGAGCCCGACGATCTCGACCGCGAGCTCTTGCGCGAGCCCTGGCCCACGCCGCTCAAGCCGACGGCCAAGACGCGGAAAGGTCTCGGCCTGGTGCGGCGCTATCTCACCCCTGGGGTCGAGGTCCATGCCGACAAGCTCAGCGTCGCCGAGGTCCGACAGCGCCTCGACGACGTCTATTGGCCCTACCACCGCGCCCTCGATGCCGCCCTCGACGGCCTTCAGGCGCGCTTCGGCTTCGCCTGGCACATCGACTGGCACTCGATGAAGGCGGTGGGCAACGAGATGACGCCCGACAAGGGCAAGCGCCGCGCCGATTTCGTGATCGGCGACCTGGAGGGACGAAGCTGCGACAGGACGCTCACCACGCTCCTTTGCGAGAGCCTCGAGGCGCTCGGCTATCGGGTGGCGCTCAACGATCCCTACAAGGGTGCCGCCATCGTGCGGCGCCACGGCCGCCCTGCGGCGGGCCGCCATTCGGTGCAGATCGAGATCAATCGCGCGCTCTATCTCGACGAGACGGCGGTCGCGCGCAACGGCGGCTTCGCCAAGCTCAAGGGCGACATCGCGCACCTCACCCGGCGCATCATCAAGGCGGCGCAGAAGCGGCTCACCGACTGATCCCTTCCCCACAAAGCGCGAGAGGGAGAAGATAGAGAGCGTGATGAAGCTTACGCCCCCACGCGCGCGAGGTGGTGGGCGCGGGCGGCCATGAACCAGGCGGCGAGGCGGGCAAGCGCGCGGCTGAGCCCGCCCTGCGGCTTGAGGCCGACCGCCTTCATCGTCATGGCGACGGCGCGCTCGACATGGACAGGGCGGAAGAAGCGGTAGGCGCGGCGCGCATAGGCGTTGGCGTAGCGTTTGCGCAGGTAAGGGCCGTGCTTAGCGTGGTTCGCCGCGTAATAGGCGAAGGCGAGCTCGTCGTCCTCGCTCTCGAAGAGGCGGCCGAGCGCCACGAGCACGCGACGCAAGGCGCCGATGCGCTCGCGCTCGAGATAGCGCTTGAGGTGCGTATAGAAGAGCTTGTAATGGCGCAGCTCGTCGGCCGCGATGTGCTTGCAGATCTCGCGCAGCACCGGCTCCTCCGCCGCAGCGGCAAGTGCGGTGTAGTAGGAGCTGGTGCCGACCTCGACCACGCAGCGCGCGATGAGCTCGCCAGCGCGCGTGCCGCGCACCGAGCGTTCCGTCCCGCTCGGCAGCTTGATCTTGGCGGCGAAGAGCGCGAAGGCGCCCGTGAAGTCGAAGGAGGGATCGGCCAGCTCGGCCCAGCGCGCGAGCGCCTCGCCGTGCTGGACCTCCTCGCCGGCCCAGGCCCAGGCGGCCTCCTTGAAGGTCGCATCCTCAGCGAAGACCTGCTCGAGATAGCGCGCGTACGCGTGGCCATTATGCTCGACCAAGCTCGCCGCCTTCACGATCTTGAGGATTTCGGGATCGACGCGGGAGGCCTCGAAGCGCTGCCACGGAATATCGTCCAGCTTCCAGTGCGCCATGGTGGACCTAACAACGCTTGCCTTCGGCTCGACCCGGACAATTATATCGCCTCCCCCGCCCGCCCTGGCAAGAGGCGTCCTCGGCCGACTATCCCATGGGTTTCCACGACTTATCAGGCGGCGGTCGCCTTGAGCTTGGCCTCGGCAACGGCGATCTTGGCCTTCACGCTCGCGCGCTCGGCGTCGTCCTTGGCATCCTCCAAGTCCTCGCCGAGCTCCTTGAGCGTTGTCTCGACGGCAGCGCGGTCGATCTCCGAGAGCGCCATCGCCTCGTCCGCCAGCACCGTGCAGCGCTCGGGCGTTACCTGGGCATAGCCGCCCGCGACGAAGTAGCGCGCGACGACCTCGCGGTCCTCATAGACGTCGAGCGTACCGGGGCGCAGCTGCGAGAGGAGAGGGGCGTGGCGCGGCAGGGCGGCGAAATTGCCCTCAGCCCCCGGCACCACCACCATCTCCACCTCCTCCGAGCGCAGCAGGCGCTCGGGGCTGACCAGCTCGAAACGCAGTTTCTCCGCCATGGCTTGGCACTCTCCTTGGCGCTATGCCGTTGCGGCGCAGGCGCTCAGGCCGCCTCGGCCGCGAGCTTCTTCGCCTTCTCGACGGCCTCCTCGATGGTGCCGATCATGTAGAAGGCGGCCTCGGGGAGATCGTCGTATTGGCCCTCGGCGATGCCCTTGAAGCCCTTGATGGTGTCCTCGAGCTTGACGAAGACGCCGGGCGAGCCGGTGAACACCTCGGCCACGTGGAAGGGCTGGGAGAGGAAGCGCTGGATCTTGCGCGCGCGCGCCACCGTGAGCTTGTCCTGCTCCGAGAGCTCCTCCATGCCGAGGATGGCGATGATGTCCTGCAGCGACTTGTAAGTCTGCAGGATGCGCTGCACCTCGCGCGCGACCCCGTAGTGCTCCTCGCCGACGATGCGCGGATCGAGCACGCGCGAGGTCGAATCGAGGGGGTCGACCGCCGGGTAGATGCCAAGCTCGGCGATCTGACGCGAGAGCACCGTGGTCGCATCCAGGTGCGCAAAAGAGGTGGCGGGCGCGGGGTCGGTCAGGTCGTCGGCGGGCACATAGATCGCCTGCACCGAGGTGATCGAGCCCTTCTTGGTCGTGGTGATGCGCTCCTGCAGGATGCCCATGTCGGTCGCAAGCGTCGGCTGATAGCCCACGGCGGAGGGAATGCGGCCCAAGAGCGCCGACACCTCGGAGCCCGCCTGGGTGAAGCGGAAGATGTTGTCGACGAAGAACAGCACGTCCTGGCCTTCCTCGTCGCGGAAATACTCCGCGAGCGTCAGCCCGGTCAGCCCGACACGGGCC
>DASPPM010000411.1:0-9712 GCA_035625535.1 Alphaproteobacteria bacterium | reverse complement strand
CCTGCGAGACGACATCCTGTACGCCCCGGGAT
The DNA here is from genome assembly GCA_035625535.1 of Alphaproteobacteria bacterium. GTDB lineage: Bacteria > Pseudomonadota > Alphaproteobacteria > JACZXZ01 > JACZXZ01 > DASPPM01. The sequence continues at coordinate 9,680 of DASPPM010000411.1, read as the reverse complement.
TGGCGAGAATGTCGTTGTTCCAGAAGCGAACGACCCGCCATCCCCGCCGCTCGAGCCACGCCGTCCGGCGCCGATCATCGTCGCTGTCGGCATGTCCCCCATCCGCCTCGACGACCAAGCGGTGCTCGAGGCAGGCGAAATCGACGATGAAGGGCCCGAGGGGATGCTGACGGCGGAACTTGTAGCCCTCGAGCCGCCGCCCGCGCAGAGCGCTCCACAGGCGACGCTCGGCGTCGGTCATGTCGATCCGCAACTGGCGCGCGTTGCGCTCGGCCATGCGAGAGAATAGCACGTGCGTCGTCCGCCCCCTCACCCTCCCGTTGCTGCGCAACGGGTCCCTCCCTCTCCCGCTTAGCGCGGGAGAGGGGCTTAGCCCGATCGGCGCCTCCGCGAACATCCGCGAAGATGTGTGAATGCGATAGCCCCTCAAGCGGGAGGGTCGGCGCAAGGAAACGCGTCTCACATCTTCTCGACGTTCCACAGGAAGCTGACGGGCGAGACGATGACGCCCTTGAGGCTCGCCCGCTCGGCGAGCACGTGCTCTGGCACGGCGCCGAGAACATCGTCTTCGAGGCTGCGTAGCGCTCACTTCCTCGACCCTCTCCCGCCTCGCGGGAGAGGGACAGTGCCGAAGAGCGAAAGTTGACAGCGGCGGGGCGGGTCAGCACTCTCTGCGCCGGTCAAAAGGCGGAGGCGGAGGATGGGCGGGGCGCGGCTGGGAGTGGATATCGGCGGCACCTTTACCGACGTGGCGCTGGAGGTGGGGGAGAAGCGTTACACGAGCAAGCTGCTGACGACGACGGATGCGCCCGAGAAGGGCGTGCTCGCGGCGATTGCGTCGGCGCTCGAGGAAGCGAAGCTCGAGGCCGCAGCGCTCGAGATGATCATCCACGGCACCACGCTCGCCACCAACGTGCTGATCGAGCGCAAGGGCCCGCGCACGGCGCTCGTCACCACCGAGGGCTTCCGCGACGTGATCGAGATCCGTCACGAGAACCGCTTCGAGCAATACGACATCGACATCGACCTGCCGCCGCCTTTGGTGCCGCGGCGCTGGCGCTTCGGCGTCAAGGAGCGCGTCGACGCCCAGGGCAAGGTACTGGTGCCGCTCGACGAGGCGGCGCTCGGCCACGTCATCGATCGCCTCGCGCGCGAGCGCATCGCGAGCGTGGCGATCGGCTTCCTCCACAGCTTCACCAATCCCTCGCACGAGCGGCGCGCGCAGGCACTCATCGCCGAGCGCCTGCCCGGCGTCACCGTGACGCTCTCCTCCGAGGTCTCGCCCGAGATGCGCGAGTATGAGCGCTTCTCGACGGCCTGTGCCAACGCCTATGTGCAGCCGCTCATCGGCCGCTACCTGCGCAATCTCGAGGAGGGCCTGAGGCGCGCGGGCGCGCGCTGCCCGCTCTATCTCATCTCCTCGGGCGGCGGCCTCACCACGGTTGAGACTGCGATCCGCTTTCCGGTCCGCCTCGTCGAATCCGGGCCCGCGGGAGGCGCCATCTTCGCCTGCCACATCGCGGCCCAATGCGGCCTCGACAAGGTCATCTCCTTCGACATGGGCGGCACCACCGCCAAGATCTGCCTCATCGACGACGCCAAGCCGCAGACCAACCGGGTCTTCGAGGTCGCGCGCATCTACCGCTTCAAGAAGGGATCGGGCATCCCCTTGCGCATTCCCGTGATCGAGATGGTCGAGATCGGCGCCGGCGGCGGCTCGATCGCGCGCGTCGACGCCATGGGCCGTATCGCCGTCGGCCCCGACAGCGCAGGTGCCGAGCCCGGCCCCGCCTGCTACGGCCGCGGCGGAGCCGAGCCCACGGTCACCGATGCCGATCTCGTGCTCGGCCGCATCGATCCCGCCGCCTTCTCAGGCGGCAAGATCAGGCTCGATGCGCCGGCCGCAGACGGTGCCGTCACGCGCGGGATCGGCGAGCGCCTCGGCCTCACGGCCGAGTTCGCGGCCCTCGGCATCAGCGAGATGGTCGACGAGAACATGGCGAACGCCGCGCGCGTGCATACGATCGAGAGCGGCAAGAACGTGGCGGAGCGCACGCTCGTCGCCTTCGGGGGCGCTGCCCCGCTCCACGCCGCGCGCGTCGCGGAGAAGCTCGGCCTCGACCGCGTGCTGGTTCCGACCAACGCCGGCGTGGGCTCGGCCATCGGCTTCTTGCGCGCGCCGATCGCCTTCGAGATCGTGCGCAGCCACATGCAGCGGCTCTCGCACTTCGATGCGGTTGCTGCGAACCGCGTGCTCGGCGAGATGCGCAGGGAGGCCGAGGCGATCGTGCGGCGTGGTGCCGGAAGCGAGGTCGAGCTCGAGGAGCGCCGCTCGGCCTTCATGCGCTACCGCGGTCAGGGTCACGAGATCTCGGTGCCCTTGCCGGCGCGCGACTTTACCCAAGCCGACACGCCGCTTCTTCTCGAGGCTTTCGAGGCGGCCTATCGCGGGCTCTACAGCCGCGCCATCCCCGGGGTCGACATCGAGATCCTGAGCTGGGTCATGGTCGTGAGCGCGCCCTTTGTCGCGAGCGAGGAGGCGCCGCAGCCGCTCGAGACAGGGGTCGGCAAGCCCGTCTCCAGGCGCAAGGTCTTCGATCCCGCTTCCGGCGAGTTCCTCGAGGTGCCCTTCTACCGCCGCGAGACGCTCAGGCCCGGCTGGACCGTGGAGGGTCCCGCCGTGATCGAGGAGGACGAGACCTCGACCGTGATCAGCCCGGCCTTCTCTGCGCGGGTCGACGGCTTCGGCTATATTGAACTGAGGCGGCGCGGAGAGTAGCTTCTCGCCATGGCCGCGACACCGAACACGGCACTTTCCCAGATCCACATGCAGATCATGTGGAGCCGGCTCATCGCCGTCGTGGAGGAGCAGGCCCAGACCCTCATGCGCACCGCCTTCTCCACCTCGGTGCGCGAGGCGGGCGACCTTTCGGCCGGCGTGTTCGACCGCCAGGGCCGCATGCTCGCCCAGGCCGTCACCGGCACGCCGGGCCATGTCAATTCGATGGCGACCGGGGTCAGGCACTTCCTCGACGTCTATCCCATCGACAGCATGCGGGAGGGCGACCACTACCTCACCAACGATCCCTGGCTCACCTCCGGCCATCTTCACGACATCACCGTGGTGACGCCCATCTTCAAGGGCGGGCGTGCCATCGCGCTCTTCGCCAATACGATCCACGTCGTCGACATCGGCGGGCTCGGCATGGGGCCGGACGGGCGGCAGGTCTATGAGGAGGGGTTGGCGCTGCCGATCATGCCGCTCGCGCGGAAGGGCGAGTTCAACCAGGACCTCCTGAGGATCGTGCGCGCGAACGTGCGCGAGCCCTTCCAGGTCGAGGGCGACATCTTCGCCTGCGCCGCCTGCAACGAGGAAGGCGGGCGGCGGCTCTTGGACATGCTCGGCGAGTTCCGGCTCGAGGATGTCGAGGCGCTCGGCGACCAGATCATCGAGGCGTCGCGGCAGGCCACCCTCAACGCCATCCGCAGGCTCAAGCCCGGCGTCTACAAGAACAGCGTCACCATGGACGGCTACGACAAGCCGCTCACGCTTTCCGCCACCATGACGATCGGCTACGACGGCATCCACGTCGACTACAGCGGCACCTCCCAGGCGAGTGCCTACGGCATCAACGTGGTGCTCAACTATACGACAGCCTACACCGCCTTCGGCGTGCGCGTGCTGGTGGCGCCCGAGGTGCCGAACAACGCAGGCTCGCTCGAGACCATCACGGTCTCGGCCCCCGAGGGCTCCGTCCTCAACGTCAAGCGGCCGTGGGCGGTGGCGGCGCGCCACACCGTCGGGCACATGCTGCCGGACGTGGTCTTCGGCTGCCTCCATCAGGTGATCAAGGGCGGCGTGCCGGCCGAGGGCGCGTCATCGCTGTGGAACCCGCAGATCTACGGCGGCGGCTCCATGGTGGACGAGGTCGAGGAGGGTGTTGATCCCTCGACGCTGCCGCAGTTCTCGACCGTGATCTTCCATTGCGGCGGCTCGGGCGCGAGGCCCGGCAAGGACGGCCTCGACGTCACCGCGTTTCCGAGCGGGGTGCGCACCATCCCGGTCGAGGCGACGGAGACGGTCGCCCCCATCGTCTTCTGGCGCCGCGAGTTCCGCGAGGAGTCGGGAGGGGCCGGTGCCACGCGCGGCGGGCTCGGCCAGATCATCGAGATCGGCGGCGCCGACGGCATGCCGGTGAGCCTGCTTTGCAACTTCGAGCGCGTGAAGAACCCCGCGCGCGGGCGTAACGGCGGCAAGAACGGCGCGCCTGGCCAAGTGAGCCTCGCCTCCGGCCGGCCGATCCGGCCCAAGGGCCGCCAGACGGTGCCGCCCCGCGACCGCATCCGGCTCGAGCTGCCGGGGGGCGGGGGCTTCGGGCGACCGGAGACGCGCGATCCGGCGCGCGTGGCGGACGATGTGATCGACGGCATCGTCTCGCGCGAGAGCGCGGAGACGATCTACAAGGTGGCGCTCACGGCGGAAGGTGCGGTGGACTGGGAGCGCACGCAAGCATTGCGCGTCGGCGGCTAAGCTCGTTCGTCGCGCTCACGACCAAGAAACCGTGCAAGCAAAGCGGCATCGCCGCGAACAGGGAGTGAGAAAAATGAAAACCTGGCTCGTCTCGGCGGCCATTCTGGCCGGCCTCGGAATCGGCTCTGCCGCCTTTGCGGCTGAGGATGTGAAGATCGGCGTGATCATGCCGCTCAGCGGCAATTCCGCGAGTGCGGGCAAGGCGGCGCTGGCGGCGATCGAGGTCGCGGCCCAGATCGTGAACGAGGGCCATCCCGAGTTGAAGGGCCTGCCGATCGGGACGACGCCCGGCCTCGACAAGCTGGGCGGGGCTAAGCTCAAGATCATCGGCGCGGACCACCAGGGCAATCCGACCGAGGGCCAGAACCAGACGCTGCGCATGATCACCCAGGAGCACGTCGCGGCCATGTTGGGCAGTTACCATTCGAGTGTCTCCTTCACCGCGACCGCCGTGGCCGAGCGCTACGGCATCCCTTACGTGGTCGGCGATTCGAGCGCCGCCAACATCACCAGCCGCGGCTTCAAGTGGGTCTTCCGCACCACCCCCATCGCCGGCGACTTCGGTAACGCCTACACGGAGTTTCTCGGCGATCTCAAGAAGGCGGGGCATCCGGCGGCGACACTCGCGATCGTTCACGAGAATACCGACTACGGCACCTCGGTCGGCGACTCGGTGCGGGACGCCGCCAAGGCGCACGGCATCGACGTCATGGCCGACATCCCCTACAACGCCAACGGCGCCGACGTCTCCCCCCAGGTGCTCCAGCTCAAGGAGAAGGACCCCGACGCCATCGTCTTCGTTTCCTACACTGCCGACGCCATTCTCTACATGAAGACGATGAAGAGCCTTGGCTACAAGCCGAAGCTCATCATCGCCGACGACGCCGGCTTCTCCGATCCCGCCTTCATCAAGGCGGTCGCCGACATCTCCCAGGGCATCGTCAACCGCAGCGCCTGGGACATCGGGCCCAAGGACAGCACCACCTGGCACATCAACGAGATGTACAAGGCCAAGACCGGCCAGACCCTGGACGACACCAGCGCGCGCGACATGCAGGCCATGTTCGTGCTGGCGGATGCGATCAACCGCGCCGGCTCGACCAAGCCCGAGGCGATCCAGAAGGCCCTCCAAGAGACCGATCTCAAGCCCGATCAGCTCATCATGGGCTACAAGGGCGTCAAGTTCGACCCGACCGGCCAGAACATCCTCGCCTCGACCTATCTCATCCAGCTCTTCGGCAACGACTATATCGCGGTGTGGCCGACCAAATCCGCCCAGCACGCGCTCGAGTATCCCTTCAAGGGCTGGAACTAGTGCCCCGATTCGGAAGTTCGCCTCATCCGGAAATACCCGTCATTGCGAGCGCAGCGAAGCAATCCAGAGGGCCTGTTGCGAACCCCGGCATACGCCGGGGCTGGATTGCTTCGGCGCCTTCGGACGCCTCGCAATGACGCGTCGTTTTCAGATTCCGTGAATTTCTGAACCAGGGCACTGGCCGCAGATGATCCTCCTCCAGGTGATCGTAGGCGGCCTTCTGATCGGGGCCGTCTACGCCCTTTTCTCGTCGGGGCTCACGCTCATCTGGGGCATGATGAACGTGATCAATTTCGCCCATGGCGAGTTCGTCATGCTGGGCATGTATGCGGCGTTCTGGGCCTTCACGCTCGCGGGCCTGGGCCCCGCCGGTTTCGCCCCGCTGGCCGCCGTGCTGCTCTTCATTCTCGGCGTCTTCGTCTACCTGGCGCTCGTCCGCCACGTCATGCGCGGGCCCATGCTTGCCCAGATCCTCTCGACTTTCGGCCTCCTTCTTCTGCTGCGCTATAGCGCCTTCTGGGCCTTCACCGCCAATTTCGTGACGCTGCCCGACGACCTCGTCGGCGGCAGCATCAATCTCGGCGGCATCCTCGTGAGCGCGCCCAAGCTGCTCGCCGGCGTCATCGCCATCCTCTTGACCGCCGGCATGCACCTCCTCCTCACGCGCACGGCGATCGGCAGCCAGATCCTCGCCGTGGCCGAGGACCGCCAGGCCGCCATGCTCATGGGCATCAAGCCCGACCGCATGCAGGCCCTCGCCTGGGGCCTCTCCGGCGCCTCCGCCGGCATCGCCGGCGCCTTGATCGCCACCTTCTTCCCGATCTCGCCGACGGTCGGTGAGTCGCTCACCATCATCGCCTTCGTGACGGTGACCCTCGGCGGCTTCGGCAGCGTGCCGGGTGCGATGATCGCCGGCGTCCTCATCGGCCTCATCGAATCGCTCTCCGCCTTCTATTTTGGCCCGATCTTCCAGGACGTCGTCGTCTACGGGCTTTTCGTCGTCATCTTATGGGTGCGGCCGCACGGCCTCCTGGGGAAGGCTTAGGTGCCGAGGAAGCCCATCATCGGCTGGCTAGCGCTCGCCGCCGTGCTCATCGTCTTTCCGCTCGTCTTCACCGGGGCCTATTACGAGCAGCTCGCCGCCTTCGTCATCCTCTCCGCCATCTCCGCCTCGGCATGGAACCTCGTCGGCGGCTATGCCGGCCAGGTCTCGGTCGGCCACGCCGTCTTTTTCGGCGTCGGCGCCTATATGCCGCTGCTTTTCTACAAGCTGTGGGAGGCGAGCCCGCTCTTGGGCTTTCCCGCCGGCATCGTGGTGAGCGTCCTCATCGCCATCGTCATCGGCGTGCCCACTTTCCGGCTCTCGGGGCATTATTTCAGCATGGCGACGATCGCGGTCGCCGAGCTCATCCGCATCCTGGTCAGCGACTGGGATTTCCTCGGCGGTGCCATCGGCCTGATGGGCCCGGCGACCCCGCGCGGCTGGTGGGACCTCGTCTATCGCAGCTCGGTGCCGTACTACTACATCTTCCTCGCCGTGCTCGCGGTGCTCCTCTACATCACGCACCGCATGGAGCGCAGCCGCTTCGGCTATTATTTGCGCGCGATCCGCGCCGGGGAGCGCGCGGCGCGCAGCCTCGGCGTGCCGGTCAGCCGCTACAAGCTCTATGCGCTCATGCTGAGCGCCGGCTTCACCTCGCTCGCGGGCTCGCTCTACGCGGTGAAGTTCGGTTTCGTCGATCCCGGAAGTGCCTTGGGCATCCTCGTCTCCGTGCAGATGGTGGTGATGGCAGCACTCGGGGGGGCCGGCCGGCTCCTAGGACCGCTCTTGGGCGCCGTCATCCTGGTGCCGCTTCAGACCACGACCAATACGTTTTTCGGCGGCGCCGGGACCGGTCTCGCCTTCATCCTCTACGGCGGCATCATCATGCTGTTGAGCCGCTTCGAGCCGGGCGGCCTGCTCGAGCTCTGGGAACGCTTCCAGGCGCGCCGCGAGGCACGCACGGCGAGGGGGCGCGCCCTTCTCGGAGCCGGTGAGGACCATGCTGCTTAGGGCCGAGAGCATCAGGATGGCCTTCGGCGGCTTCCTCGCCGTCGCGGACGCCGGCCTCGAGGTGGCAGAGGGCGAGATCGTCGGCCTCATCGGCCCGAACGGCGCCGGCAAGACGACCTTCTTCAATTGCCTCGCGGGCGACCTCAAGCCGAGCGGGGGGCGCGTGCTGTTCGATGGGGCCGACATCACCCTAGCCTCGCCCGAGGCCCATGCGGCGCTCGGCATCGCCCGAACCTTCCAGGTGCCGGCGACCTTCGATGAGATGACCATCCTCGAGAATGTGATGGTCGGCGCCTTCCTCAGGCATCCGCGCGAGAAAGAGGCGCGCGAGGCGGCGCGGCGCACCCTCGCGCTCACCGGGCTCGAGCGCCTGGCCGAGCACAAGGCGAAGAGCCTGGGCACGCCGGGGCGCAAGCGCCTCGGGATCGCGCGCGTGATGGCGACCGAGCCGCGCCTGGTCCTGCTCGACGAGGCGCTTGCCGGTCTCAACCCAGCCGAGATCCAGCAGGCGATCGAGCTGGTGCGCATGATTCACCGCTCGGGCGTCACGCTCGTCATCGTCGAGCACATCATGGAGGTGGTCCTCACCCTTGCCGAGCGCATCGTCGTGCTCAACCAAGGCCGCGTCATCGCAGAGGGACGGCCCAAGGAGATCGTCAACGATCCGGCCGTGATCGACGCCTATCTCGGGCGCTCCCACGCGCGGCGCGCGCACCAGCCATGACGGGCGCTGCGGATATTCTCAAGGTCGAGCATCTCGAGGTGCGCTACGGCGATCTCGTGGGCGTCGCCGACGTCTCGCTCGAGGTGAGGCCGGGCACGATCGTCGCCCTTCTCGGCTCGAACGGTGCGGGCAAGACGACGACGCTCAACGCGATCGCGGGGCTGGCGACGGCGAGCAAGGGGCGCATCGAGTGGTGCCAAGAGAGCATCTCGCCGCTCTCCGCCCATGCCATCGTGCGCAAGGGCCTGGCGCTTTCTCCCGAGGGCTGGCGCCTCTTTACGAACCAGACGGTCGAGCAGAACCTGCGGCTCGGCACCACGCCGCTCGCCGAGAAGAGCCGGACGCCGGCACTCCTCGAGCGCGTCTATACGCTCTTCCCGCGGCTCAAGGAGCGGCGCACGCAGCGCGCCGGCACCCTTTCCGGCGGGGAGCGCCAGATGCTGGCCCTCGGCCGCGCGCTCATGAGCGAGCCCAAGCTCCTCCTCCTCGACGAGCCGAGCCTGGGCCTCGCCCCCTCCATCGTCGAGACCCTCTACGAGACGCTGGTGCGCCTCCACGACGAGGGCTTGACCCTCCTCCTCGCCGAGCAATCGATCCACTTGGCCCTCGAGGTCGCGGATTTCGCCTATGTGCTGCAGACCGGGCGCACCGTCCTCGAAGGTCCCGCCAACGAGCTCGCCAAGGACCCTCAGGTCCAGCGCATTTATTTGGGCGTCGGCGAGGAATAAGTCGCACATCAACGGAGCCACGCCCTCGCGTCGTCGTCACACCCGCGAAAGCGGGTGTCCAGATGCCCTAGGCAGCGCACGGCCTCGGCCCCCTGGATGCCCGCGTTCGCGGGCATGACGATAATGGGACGATGAGACTTACGGACCGTTGACGCTTCACCCCTTTGCCCTTAGCGTTCTGCTTCCGCGCGCAAGGGGAGGCGCAGCGAGATGGCTTGGCACGTGGCGGCGAAGGCGGACGAGGTCCCCGAGAACGAGGTCATCGGCGTCGTCGTCGACGGCGAGCCGGTGGCGCTCTACAAGCTCGGCGGCGTGCTCTATGCCACCAG
>DASPPM010000410.1:0-2509 GCA_035625535.1 Alphaproteobacteria bacterium | reverse complement strand
CGTCATCGAATATGCCTCCCTCACTTGCCCCCACTGCGCCGCCTTCGCCACCACGACCTTCGAGGCGTTCAAGAAGAAGTACGTCGACACGGGCAAGGTGCATTTCATCTACCGCGACTTTCCCTTCGACCAGCCCGGGCTGCGCGCGGCCATGATGGTGCGCTGCTCCGGGCCCGAGCGCTTCTTCGGCTTTCTCGAAATCCTCTTCAAGTCCCAGGAGAGCTGGGCAAGTGCCGGCGATCCGTTGGGAGAGCTCGCCAAGATCGCGCGCCTCGGCGGCATGAGCAAAGAGGAGTTCGACGCCTGCATGAAGAACAAGGAGCTCATGGACGGCATCCTCAAGGGAGAGCTCGACGCGCAGCAGAAGTATAAGGTGCAGGCGACGCCGAGCTTCATCGTCAACGACGTCTTGCACGAGGGCAACGTCTCGCTCGAGCAGTTCGACGGCATCCTTGCCCCCCTCCTCAAGTAGGCCTCCAGGCACGGAAGAAAGCCTTGCTCCATTTCGCCCGCGTCAGACTTTCCGGCTTCAAGTCCTTCGTCGAGCCGACCGAGATCGTCATCGAGCCCGGTCTCACCGGCATCGTCGGCCCGAACGGCTGCGGCAAGTCGAATGTGGCGGAGGCGCTGCGCTGGGCGATGGGCGAGATCTCCGCCAGGCAGATGCGCGGCGGGGAGATGGACGACGTCATCTTCGGCGGCACCCAGAACCGCCCGCCGCGCAACATCGCCGAAGTGCAGATCTTCCTCGACAACCGCGAGCGCTCGGCGCCCGCCGCGTTCAACGAGAGCGACGAGCTCGAGATCACTCGCCGCATCGAGCGCGGTCAGGGATCGAGCTACCGCATCAACGGACGCGAGGTGCGCGCGCGCGACATCCAGCTGCTCCTCGCCGACGCCGCCACGGGAGCGCGCTCGACGGCCCTCGTCGGTCAGGGGCGCATCAGCGCTCTCATCAACGCCAAGCCGACCGACCGCCGCTCGCTCCTCGAGGAGGCGGCCGGCATCACAGGCCTGCACTCGCGCCGCCACGAGGCGGAGCTGCGCCTGCGCGCCGCCGAGGCGAACCTCGAGCGGCTCGACGACGTGCTGCAGACCATGGAGGGCCAGCTCCAGGGCTTGAAGCGCCAAGCGCGCCAGGCCAGCCGCTACCGCAATCTCTCCGACCATATCCGGCGGGCCGAGGCGATGCTCCTGCATCTGCGCTGGCGGGCGGCATTGGATGCGCTCGAGACCGCGGGCTCGCTCCTCCGCGAGGCCGAGCAGATGGTCGCCGAGCTCACCGGCCGCGTGGCCGCCGCGGCGAGTGCCGAGGCCAAGGCCGCGGAGGCGCTCCCCGCGCTGCGTCAGGCCGAAGCCGGGGTGGCAGCCGAGCTCCATCGTTACGCGGTCGCACGCGACGCGCTCGAGGCCGAGGAGCGCCGCACGGCAGAGGCCACGGCCGTGGTCGGCACGCGGCTCGAGCAGATCGCCGCCGATACGGCGCGCGAGGAGAGCCTGAAGGCGGATGCCACCGCCGCAGCCGTCCGGCTAGCCCGCGAGGCGGACGAGCTCGCGGCCCGGCAAAGCGACGAGGCCGCGGCGGTCGCGGCGGCATCCCTTATGCTCGAGGAAGCGAATGCCGCCCTCGCCTCCGACGATGCAGCGCTTGACGAGGTTGTGCAGGAGATCGCGGCGGGCGAGGCGCGCGAGGCGGCGCTTAAGCGCCAGAGGAGCGAGCTCGAGGCCCGGCGCGCGCGGCTCCTCGAGCGCGAGCGCGAGATCGGCGAGGAGCGAAGGCACCTCGAGGGCTCGGCCGAGACGGGTGCCGCCCTCGAAGAGGCGAGGCGCGCGGTCGCTGCGGCGGAGGCCCATGCCGAGACCACGCGTCTTGCGGCCCACGCGGCCGAGGACGCGCGCGCGAGCGCGCAGGCCGAGGAGGCCGCTTGCCGCGAGTTGCTCGAAGGACCGCAAGCCCTCGCGAGCGGGCTCGCGGCGCAGGTGAAGGCGCTCGGCGAGCTTTTCGCCGCCGACAATCCCGCCATGTGGCCACCGCTCGTCGACGTCGTCGAGGTCGAGGCCGGCTTCGAGGTGGCCCTCGGTGCGGCCCTCGGCGACGACCTCGCGGCCCCGCTCGACGAGGGCGCCCCGCTCCACTGGCGCGCGCTGCCGCCCCTCGAGCGGGCACTCGCACTACCCGCGGGCTGCGAGCCCTTGTCCAAGCACGTACGCGGCCCCGCCGCACTCGATCGCCGCCTCGCCCAGATCGGCGTGGTCGCCGATCACTCGACCGGCCGCGCGCTCTCCGCGCGCTTGGCGCAAGGCCAGCGCCTCGTCGCCAAGGATGGCGCGTTGTGGCGCTGGGACGGCTTCACGGTCGCCGCCGGTGCTGCCACGCCAGCGGCCAAGCGGCTCGGCCAGAAGAAGGAGCTCGAGGCCTTGCGACGAGAGCTCGCGGATGCGCAAACGCAGGCCGAGGCGGCGCGCGGGAAGCTCATCGAGCGTCAGGACCATGCCCGCGCGGCACTTG
>DASPPM010000409.1:0-10429 GCA_035625535.1 Alphaproteobacteria bacterium | reverse complement strand
GCGCCTGCTCGAGCGCCAGGGCTTCAAGTTCCGCCTCTCGACAAAGGTGAGCGCGGCGAGGAACGCGAAGAACGGCGTCGTGCTCACGCTCGAGCCGGCCGACGGAAGCGCGGGCGGCGTCGCCGCGGAGACGCTCGCCTGCGACGTGGTGCTGGTGTCGGTGGGCCGGCGTCCCTTCACCCAAGGCCTCGGCCTCGAGGCGTTGGGCGTCGCCCTCGACAACCGCGGCATGGTGCAGGTCGACGAGCGCTTCGAGACCAACGTCAAGGGCATCTATGCCATCGGCGACGTGATCCGCGGCCCCATGCTCGCGCACAAGGCGGAGGACGAAGGGGTCGCCGTTGCCGAGCTCCTCGCGGGCCAGAAGGGCCACGTGAACTACGAGGCGATCCCCGGCATCGTCTACACCTTTCCCGAGGTGGCGGCGGTCGGCAGGAGCGAGGAGCAGCTCAAGGCGGGCGGCATCGCCTACAAGGTCGGCAAGTTCCCCTTCTCGGCCAACGCGCGTGCGCGCGCGGCCGCGACCACGGACGGCTTCGTCAAGATGCTGGCGGACGCCAAGAGCGACCGCGTGCTCGGCTGCCACATTCTCGGCCCCGACGCGGGTACCCTGATCCACGAGGTCGTGGTGGCGATGGAGTTCGGCGGCTCGGCCGAGGACATCGCGCGCACCTGCCATGGCCATCCGACGCTCAACGAGGCCGTCAAGGAAGCCGCCCTCGCCGTCGGCGGGCGGGCGATTCATATCTGACCGAGGCTAGAGCGGAATCCATTTCGGTGGAAGCAGCCCCCTCACCCTACCCTCTCCCCCTTTGAGGGGGAGAGGGTTGCGCAGCCTTAGCGCGCGTAGCGAGCTTAGGCAAAGCTGGGTGAGGGGGCGATTCCACTTCGTTGGATATTGCTCTAGGCCCTGGATTGCTTCGCCTCCTGCCTTCGCCGAAGCGAAGCCGCTTCGGCTTCGCGCAGGCAGGTCGGCTCGCAATGACGAATTCCGTCATGGCGAGGCGGCGTGCCTTTCGCCGAGGCCGCCGTGACGCCCTCACGCCTTGGCGCGCGGATGCGCCTTCTCGTAGACGGCGATGAGGGTCTCGGCCTCGACCTCGGTGTAGCGCTGCGTGGTCGAGAGCGAGGCGTGGCCGAGGAGCTCCTGGATCGTGCGCAAATCACCGCCGGCGGCGAGCAGATGGGTGGCGAAGCTGTGGCGGAGCGCGTGCGGCGTCGCACTCTCGGCGAGGCCGAGCCAGACGCGCAATTTCCGCATCTGGCGCTGGACGATGGCGGGATCGAGCGCCGCGCCCCGCGCGCCGAGAAAGAGCGCGCCGCTCGGGCCGGGGTCGTAGGGGCAAAGTGCCAGATAGCGCCCGACCGCCTCGCGCACGACCGGGAGCACCGGCACCAGGCGCTCCTTCCGTCCCTTGCCCAGCACGCGCAGCACCTCGCCAGACGGCGCCTCGTGGCGCTTGAGGGCCAATGCCTCGCCGATGCGCAATCCGCCGCCATAGAGGAGTGTCAAGATCGCCACGTCGCGCGCCGCGATCCAAGGCACCTCCGAGAGCACGGCCGCCTTGTCGATGACCTCGCCGGCATCCGCGACCGTGAGCGCCTTGGGCAGCGCGCGGGGCAGCTTGGGCGTGCGCACGGCGCGCACCGCCGCCGCATCCGCGAGCCCGCGGCGCTCGCAGAAGCGGAAGAAGCTGCGCAGCACCGAAAGCGCGCGCGCGCTCGAGCTGCGCGCAAGCCCGTCCATCGTGCGCCGCGCGAGCCAGGCGCGGAAGTCGGCCGCACGCAACGCCGCGAGCGAGGCGAGCCTCGGCGCCTCGCCGAGATGCCCGGCCAGGAAGGCCATGAAGCTCGCGAGGTCGCGGCCGTAGGCCTCGACCGTGTGGAGGGAGGCGCGCCGCTCGTTGGCGAGCCAGCTCTGCCATGCCATGATTGCCGCGCGCAGCTCCGCGGTCGCGGTGAAGGCTTCGGCGCCTAGAGGGGCAGGTCCAGCCATGCACGGATGCTGATCTCGACGACGCGCGCGAGAAAGCCGAGAAGCTCCGTGCCCTGGCCCGGATGGAAGCGGCTCTCCTTGCGCGAGCCGAGGGCCAAGAGGCCGACCGGCGTCGCCGGGCTGATCTTGAGGCGCATCATCGCGTCGGAGCGCACGAGGGCGGCGCCTGCGCCGAAGATGGCGCGCTCGCCGCGCACGTTCTGGCGCAAGAGCAGGTCGCGCGCGGGGCCGAGGAGACGGTCGACGGCACCGCGGTCGAGCAGGCGCACGCCGGTCGTCTCGCAGCGCGGCGGCGGGCTTCCCGCGGCCTCGATGCAGAGTGCGGCCACGTCGAGGCCGAGGAAGACCGGCAGGTCGATGGTGGTCACTTGGATGAGGTGCTCGAAGCTCGACGCCCCCATGAGCGCCAGCACCGCACGGTGCACCCGCGCCTGGCTCTTGAGGTTGAGGCGCGCGAGCCCGACCATCTGCTGACTCTCCTCCTCGAGCTCGCGTAGGCGCCGCTTGAGGCGCTCCGCCATGAAGCGCTGCAGGTCGACGATGCGATCCCCGCTCTCGCGCTCGAGGCTCAGGAGGGGGGCGAGCAGCTCGGCATGCTCGGCGAGAAACTCGGGATGCGCGCGCAGATAGGCGAGCACTTGGGAATCGTCCAGGCCGCTCTCGAGCTCGGGGGTCGCTTGTTCGTTAGGCTTTTGCAACGGCGCGCGGTCCCTGTTCGTGTCCGAGGATCGACTGGCCCGTCTTGGCCCAGTCGGCGAGGAATTGGGCGAGACCCTTGTCGGTGAGCGGATGGACGAAGAGCTGGCGCAAGACTTGCGGCGGCAAGGTCGCGACATGGGCGCCAAGCCGCGCCGCCTCGACGACGTGCAGCGGATGGCGCACGGAGGCGACCAGCACCTCGGTCTTGAAGCTCGGATATTGGCGATAGATCGCGACGATGTCGCGGATGAGCTCGATGCCCGGCTGGGAGACGTCGTCGAGGCGGCCGATGAAGGGCGAGACGAAGGCGGCCCCCGCCTTGGCCGCGAGGATCGCCTGGGCGGGCGAGAAGCAGAGCGTCACGTTGACCGTGCTGCCCTCGTCCGAGAGCGCCTTGCAGGTCTTGAGCCCGTCGATGGTGAGCGGCACCTTGACCGCCACGTTCTTGGCGAGCCGCGCCAAGCGGCGGCCCTCGGCCAGCATGGTCGCATGGTCGACGGCCGTCACCTCCGCACTGACGGGGCCGGGAACCACCGCGCAGATCTCCTGGATGACGTCGAAGAACTTCTTCCCGGTCTTGGCCACGAGCGAGGGGTTGGTGGTGACGCCGTCGAGAAGGCCGGTGGTGGCGAGCTCGCGGATTTCAGCCAAGTCGGCGGTATCGACGAAGAACTTCATGGCGGCCCCACTCGTTTCGGAAGACGTCCCTTCGCTCAGCCTACCCCGGGGCGTTCCGTCGTCTCCCGTTTCCGGCTACTACTGTAGCCAATGACCATGGAAAACACCATCTCGGCGAAGGCCGCGGGCTTCACGCAAAGGCTTGCGGTCCTGCTACCCCTCCCCTTGGCCGGCGCCTATGACTACGGCGTGCCCGAGGGCCTGGAGCTGGCGCCGGGCGATTTCGTGCAGGTGCCGCTCGGCCGCCGCGTAACGATCGGGGTGGTCTGGGGCGAGGCCACGGGCGAGGTCGCCGCGCACAAGCTCAAGGCGGTCGACGGGCGCCTCGACACCCCGCCTCTCCCGCAGTCTGAGCGCCGCTTCATCGACTGGGTGGCCCATTACACCCTCTCCCCGCCGGGGGCAGTGCTGCGCATGGCGATGTCAGCCTCCCGCGCGCTCGAGGCGCCGCGGCCGAGCCTGGCCTATGCGCGCGCCACGGCCCCGCTTGAGGGGCTCGCGCTCAGGCTCACCCCCGAGCGCCGGCGCGTGCTGGCGCTCCTCGAGGATGGCCCGCCGCGCAGCCCCCTCGAGCTCGCGCGCGAGGCGGGTGTCTCGCCCGGCGTCATCAAGAGCCTCTTGGCCGCGGGTGCGCTCGAGAGGGTGGCCCTTCCGCCCCCTTCGCCCTTCGCGCTGCCCGACCTCGATCGCTCCGGCGTCGAGCTCTCGCCTGCGCAAGCGGCGGCCGCGGCCGCTTTGCGCGCGCGCGTCGCGGCAGGCGGCTTCAGTGTCACGCTGCTCGACGGCGTCACCGGCTCGGGCAAGACGGAGGTCTATTTCGAGGCCATTGCCGCGGCCTTGCGCGCGGGGCGGCAGGCCCTCGTGCTCGTGCCCGAGATCGCCCTCACCCAGCAGTGGCTCGCGCGCTTCGAGCGTCGCTTCGGGGTCGCCCCCGCGGTGTGGCACTCCGATCTCTCCTCCGCAGCGCGGCGCGTGGCTTGGCGCGCGGTCGCGGAAGGGCGGGTGAAGGCGCTGGTGGGGGCCCGCTCGGCCCTCTTCCTGCCCTTCCCCGAGCTCGGCCTCATCGTGGTCGACGAGGAGCACGACGCCTCCTTCAAGCAGGAGGACGGCGTCATCTACCATGCGCGCGACATGGCGGTGGTGCGCGCCCGCCTCGGCGGCCATGCCGTCATCCTCGCCTCCGCCACCCCTTCGCTCGAGACCATCGAGAATGTGCGCCAAGGCCGCTATCACGTGCAGCACCTGCCCGACCGTCACGGCGGCGCGGCACTCCCCGAGATCGGGGTCATCGACATGCGGTCCCAAGCGCCGGCGCGCCAATCCTGGCTCTCCCCTGCCTTGCGCCGGGCGCTTGCGGAGACGCTCGAGGCCGGCGAGCAGGCCATGCTCTTCCTCAATCGCCGCGGCTACGCGCCTTTGACGCTCTGCCGCGGCTGCGGCCACCGCCTGAAGTGCCCGCACTGCTCGGCTTGGCTCGTCGAGCATCGCCTGCTCGGGCGTCTGCAGTGCCATCACTGCGGCCACGCCGCGAGCGTGCCGAGAGCGTGCCCGGAATGCGGCGCTCACGCCAGCTTCGTCGCCTGCGGTCCGGGCATCGAGCGCCTTGCCGAGGAGGTCGCGGGGCTTTTGCCCGCGGCGCGCCTCGCGATCGTGGCGAGCGACACGCTCGGCGGCCCCGAGGAGATAGCCGAGCTCGTCCGCCAGGTCGAGGCGCGCGAGATCGATGTGCTGATCGGCACCCAGATCATCGCCAAGGGCCATCACTTCCCGATGCTGACCCTCGTCGGTGTCGTCGATGCGGATCTCGGGCTCGACGGCGGCGAGTTACGCGCGGCGGAGCGCACCTATCAGCTCCTCTCGCAGGTGGCCGGGCGCGCCGGCCGCGAGATGCGGCCCGGCCGCGTCCTCTTGCAGACCTACCGGCCCGACCATCCGGTGATGCGGGCACTCCTCGCGGGGGAGCGGGAGAGCTTCCTCGCCGTCGAGGCGGAGATGCGGCGCAAGGCGGGCTGGCCCCCCTTCGGCCGCCTCGCCGCCCTCATCCTGGCGAGCCACGACGAGGCGGCCGTCGAGCGTGCCGCGCGCAGCTTCGGGCGCAAGGCGCCAAGGGGTGCCGGGATCGAGGTGCTGGGCCCGGCACCCGCACCCATGGCCCTTCTGCGCGGCCGCTTCCGCCGACGTCTGCTGCTCAAGGCCGCGCGCGGAACCAATCTCCAGGCCGTGCTCACGAGCTGGCTCGCGCGGGTCGACGTGCCGCCAAGCGTGCGCGTCGTCGTCGACGTCGATCCCTACAGCTTCCTTTGAGAGAGCGGAGCAACGCGCTCGCCCGACCGGGGCTGCGGCTGGTACAATTTTCCTGCATGACCCCCGAGGAGATACAACCGCAGGCAGCGCCAGCTTCTGCGGAACCAAGGCGCTGCAGAATCGCCCTCGTTCTCTGGCCGCTCGCCTTCGCGCTCGCCGGGCCCGCCGGCCTCGTGGTGTTCTGGTCGATCTCCTTCGACGCCGCTTTCATGCTGGCGTTTCCATGGCTAGCGCTTTGGGCGCTCGTCGCATTCGTGCTGCTGCTCGTCGCCGTGATCGCGATCGCGAGGCGGCAATGGCTCAAGGCGCTGTCGCTCGCCCTCTGCCCGCTCTCGGTGCTGGCGGCCTACCTCAACTTCATGAGCGTGTGGGGGTTTGCCATAGAGACGGGTGAATACATCCATTTCCGCGCGAAACGGGCGGATTATCTCGCGGAAGTCGCCAAGCTGCCCACGGACAAAGGACCGCGGATCGCGATCTTCGACTGGGGCGGTTTTGGAGTTTCGCACGCCGTTATATATGACGAGAGTGACGAGATTATTCTCTCCAAGGAGGAACAGTCGGCGGCATGGAAAGAGCGGATCGCGGGGACGGAGCTGGCCTGCGGCGTGTGGGGGGAGCCGGTCGGGAACCATTTCTATGTCGTCCGCATCGGTTGTTAGTCGCCGCCGGCTCCGCAGAGCACCCCGGCCAGCGCAAGCGCACCAAACGACGTCGATCCTCCGAGCTTCCTTTGCGCCCTTAACTGGCCAATAATCGGCCGCCCCGGCAGCGAGGTGCCGGAAGAGGGAGGGAGCGATGGATGCGGCGATCGGCAAGGCGGAGCTCGACGCGGAGATCGTCGCCATCCGGCACGATATCCATCGCCATCCCGAGCTCGCCTACGAGGAGACGCGGACGAGCGATCTCATGGCCGAGCGGCTCGCCGCCTGGGGCTACGAGGTTGACCGCGGGCTCGGCAAGACGGGCGTCGTCGGCACGCTCACGCGCGGCACTGGCACCAGGCGCATCGGCCTCCGCGCCGACATGGATGCACTCCCCATCCACGAGACGACCAACCTGCCTTACGCGAGCGTGCATCCCGGCAAGATGCACGCCTGCGGCCACGACGGCCATACCGCGATGCTATTGGGTGCGGCCAAGGCGCTCGCCGAGGCGCCGAGCTTCGACGGCACCGTGCACCTCATCTTCCAGCCGGCCGAGGAAGGCCAGGCAGGGGCGCGCCGGATGATCGAGGACGGCCTCTTCCGCCGCTTCCCCTGCGACGCGGTCTTCGGCATGCACACCATGCCGGGCTATCCCGAGGGGAAGCTCATCTTCCGGGCCGGGCCCTTTCTGGCCTCGGCCGACCGCTTCGACGTCACCATCGAGGGTATCGGCGGGCACGGCGCCGTGCCGCACAAGACGGTCGATCCGGTGGTGGTGGCGGCGAGCACGGTGATGGCGCTGCAGACGATCGTCGCGCGCAACATCGACCCCCAGCGCCCCGCCGTGGTGACGGTCGGTGCCATCAAGGCGGGCGAGGCGGCGAACGTGATCCCGGCGGAGGCCGAGATGCGGCTCTCCGTGCGCTCGCTCGATCCCGAGGTGCGCATGGCGCTGCGCCGGCGCATTGGCGCCCTCATCGTGGCGCAGGCCGAGAGCTACGGGGCCACGGCGCGCGTGCGCCTGCACGAGGGCTATCCGGCCCTCGTCAATCACGCGAAGGAGACGGCGTTCGCCACTCGAGTGGCCGAGGAGCTCGTAGGGGCCGAGAACGTCGAGACCAATCCGGCACCCCTCATGGGGAGCGAGGATTTCGCCTATATGCTGGAGGAGCTCCCGGGCTCATATCTCCTCATCGGCAACGGCGCGGGCGAAGGCAGCTGCATGGTCCACAATCCGGGCTTCGACTTCAACGACCGCTGCATCGCCATCGGCAGCCGCTATTGGAAGCACCTCGTCGAGCGCTATCTCGCGAAAGAGTGAGGCGCGCGTTCGCGGCCTACCGTGCCTCAGCTCGAGCGCTCGGGCCGATCGTAGCAAGCCCTCAAGGCGAGCCACAGCTGCGCCACCATGGAGAGGCCGAGGAGGCAGGCGAGGGCAACCACGGCGCCTTCGCCCACGAGAGGCCGGAAGGCGAGCTCCACGCGATGCTCGCCGGGCGGCGCCTCGAGGGTCTTGAACCCGTCGGCGTTGCGCGCGAGCGGCACGCGCTTGCCGTCGAGGGTTGCCTGCCAAGCGGGCAGCCAGGCATCGCGATAGACCAGATCGCCGCCGGCGGGCGTGGTCACGGCAATGGCGAGATCGTTGGCGCTGAAGCGGAGCATGCGCGCCTCGCCGGCCGGGTCGCTGATCGTGAGCTTGGGCTGGCCGCAGCCGTAAGCCGCGTCGAAATCGCCGCCCAGCCGCTCGAGCTTGCCATCCGTCATTTCGTCATCGGTGGCGCCGCGCCGCTTGAGCGCCTCGCCGACCCAGAGCGCATAGGTATCCGAGCGCGCGTCGGGTACGCATGGGTCGATGCCGAGGAATGACCACATTCCATGATAGCGGTCGCCGATCGCCTCGTAGGGAGCCGCCAGTGTCGGGCTCGCCACGCGCTCCGGCTGATAGACCACCGGCCGCGGCCATTTGTACCACGGCTCGACCAGAACCTGGCCGGCCGCCTCCGCCGGTGTCGGCCGGATCCCTGCGAGCGCCGCATAGAACGTCGCCTCGAAAGCGATGCGATGAGCGACCACCTCGCCGCCGAGCACGAGCGCGAGGATGGCCGGGCCCCATGGCTTCAATCGATTTCCGGTCGAGAGTAAGAGCGCCAGCGCTGCCGCGAGCGCCAGGCCGCCGGCAATGGCGATCCAGCCGTAAACGAAGGAATCCCAATAGAACAGAAGTGCAAAGTGATGCGCCTGGAACATGCATGCGATGAGCACGACCGTCGCCGCCGTATACAAGAGCGCCGCGCGATTCCTGCCCTCGAGCGTCCTCGCATCGGCAAGCACGGTGGTGACGGCCAATATGGCGAACGGCTTCGCGAACACCGAGGCGTAACTCACCGGCCGGTAGAGCCTCATGCCCGGCACCCAGTCGTAGACCCACTCGGCCACGGGAAACTGGTTCGGCAGCGAGAAGGCCGTGAGCAGCAGCAACAGGATGAGAAGCTCGGGAACGAAACGCGTGCGCCAGCCGAAGACAAGGGCATAGAGCAGCACTGCGAGGTTGCCGGCGCCGAAATAAAGCCAGACGTCGTACGTGGTCACCGGCCGGCCGTCGAAGACGTCCAGCAGGCGGAGCCCCGGCATCTGGTAAAGGTAGTAGAGGAAGACGTGGAGGCTCGGCAGCAGGGTCTGCGGATCGCGCAGGCGGGCGGAAAAGCGGAGCGTCTCCCAGGCCTCGCGGTCGATGGCGATGAGCCCGAGCGCGAGGGCCGCGGTCAAGAGTGCCACCGCGAGTGCGGGTAGCGTGAAGGCGCTCGAGAGAACGCGCCGCCACTCCGCCGCCAGCGCCGTGCGGTACCGCAAGCCCGCCATGAGCGCGAAGAGGGCGCCGAGATAGACTTCGGGAATGACAAAGTACTGCGGGCTGCCGTAGACGTTCGCCACCAGCACCAGCGCGCTTGCCAGGAGGTAGATGGCCTGCCGCGTCCTGAGGAAGCGCACGATGAAGAGCATCACGAAGAGGAAGGTCAAGGCGAAGCCGTAGCTGAAGTTGGGCTGGGTCTCCATATAGTGGCTGAGAGGCATGGCGACGGCGGCCAAGGCCACGTGCGGGCCGGATTTGCCGCTAAGCTCGCGCGCGAGAAATGCCGCGGCCACCCCGATCAGCGCGAAGTCCGCCCCCACGGCAGCAAAAAAGAGAAGCTTGATGTCGGCAATTCGGAAAAGGGCACCGAGGAGGGCTGCCGCCGCCTTCGTCGGACAGAAGGTGAAGGTGATCTCGAAAGCGCTGGGCAGCCCGTAGCTCGCGTAAGGCTGCCACAGCGGGATCTCGCCGCCGATGAAAATCGAGGAATAGACGTAGTGGAAGATCTGGTAGAAGGAAAAGACGTCGTTCTGGGGGAAATAGGCATCCGCATAGCCCGCCCAACCGATGGCAACGCCGCTCGCGAGGGCGAGCAGGAGGGGGAGGCGCATGGCAGGGTCTAGTCGCACGCGCGATCCTGCTTGGGCCGCCAGAACCACAGCTCGCGCCAGAACTGGAAATAATAGGCGGCACCCCAGCGGAAAATCTTCAGCTTGCGCTTGCCGCCGATGCGCTCAGGCTCGCCGGCCGCGACCTCGCCGATGCGCTTCTTCGCCTTGAGTGCCCGCACCGACATGATCGGCTCCCAGCTGATGGTGGTGCCGAACAAGCGCTCCGGCAGGCGATAGGTAGCCTCGGCGGTAAGCTCGAGATCGTCGATCAGGCCGCGGCGGAAGGCGCGATAGATCACCATGACGTCGGTATAGGAGCCGCCGTGCAGCAGATTGACGGTACGGGTGAAGAGCCAATTGCCGAAGCCGGTGAGCATGTCGTCGTCGTCGCTGTGCGCATCGCCCAGGTAGCGCGAGCCGATCACCAGGTCATAGCCCTCGCGCACCTTGGCGATCATCTCCGGGATGAACGCGGGGTCGCAATTGCCGTCCGGGCTCAGCGTCAGGATGATGTCGCCCGTGAACCGGGGCAGGGCGTCGAAATAGGCGAAGCGCACCCCCGGCCGGCGTTGGACGAAGACCTCATAGCCGTGCTCGCGGCACCATTCGAGGGTGCCGTCGGTCGAGCCGCCGTCGACGACGA
>DASPPM010000408.1:0-2104 GCA_035625535.1 Alphaproteobacteria bacterium | reverse complement strand
TTGTCATCACGAAGCCTCACCATTAATTGACTCGGCGCCGCACGCGGGCCGGCTTATGGTCGCCATCATGATGAGACTGACGCTTCCAGCGCTCGCGCTCGGCTTGCTCGGCGCCGCAGCGCCCCCCGCCGCCGCGGCGAGCAAGACGCCTGTCGTGGTCGAGCTCTTCACCTCGGAAGGCTGCTCGAGCTGCCCGCCCGCCGATGCCTATCTCGGCGAGCTCACCAAGAAGCCGGACATCGTGGCACTCGCCTACCATGTCGATTATTGGGACTACATCGGCTGGAAGGATCCCTATGCGCTGCGCGAGGCGACCGAGCGCCAGCGGCGTTACACCGCAGCGCTTGGCAGCCGCTTTCTCTACACGCCCGAGATCGTGGTCGACGGCGGGCGGGACGCCACCGGCTCGGACCGCGACGCGGTCGGCGAGCTCATCCGTGCCCAGGAGAAGAGTGCCGACAAGCTAGCACTTTCGGTGAGCGGGCAAAGCGATGAAAAATACACGGTCGGCATCCCGGCCTCGAGCCTCAATGGCGCCGCCACGGTGTGGCTCGCGGTCTTCGACCGCGAGCGTTCGACCCCCGTCGCGCGCGGTGAGAACGAGGGCCGCACGCTCAAGGAGTTCAACATCGTGCGCGAGCTGCGCAACATCGGGCGCTACGAGGGCAAGGAAATGCAAATCCCCGTCGAGATGACGCTCACGCCGGAGCGCGGCTGCGCCATCCTGGTGCAGAGGGACTTCATGCCCGGCGATGGGCAGGGCGCCATCTTGGGCGCCGCCCTCGTCGAGGAGGACTGAGCCGCTCGGGGCGCAGTGCGGCTCGCCTCATTCCTCGGACTCTGCCGCCTCCGCCTTGGCTACGTCGCGCAAGCCGCCCAGCACGGTCTGGAAGAGCGGCTCCTGGGCCGAGGCCTGGGGATAGACGGCATAGACGGGGCGGCGGAACTCGGGCGCCTTGGCCACGAGATAAAGCCGCTTCTTCTCGAGGTGCGGGCGCACCACGCGGATCGGGAAATATCCCGTGCCGCCGTTCTCCAGAACATAAGCGAGCCCGAGCACGCCGATCGAGACGCTCACCGTGGGGGTCGCGAAATCCGGGAAGGCCTGGCTGTGGCCGGCCAAGAAGGCCGGGCCCCAATCGACGAAGACATAGCGCTTGCCGATCGAGGGCTTCTCGTCCTTCTCGCTCGACACCATGACGAGGCGGTCGTTGAAGAGCGGCTCGATCACGAAGCCGGTGCGGCTCTGCGGCGCATACATCACCGCGATGTCGAGCAGGCCCTCGCTGAGCTGGCGGATGAGGCTCTCGGCCGTGCCCACCTCCGCGCGCACGGCAACGTCGGGTACCGCCTTGCGGATCCACAGCAGCCAGGTGATGAGGAGGCGGTCCCACAGGCTGTACTGGCCACCGATGCCGAGCACCGCCTGGAAGCCCGGCGGCAGCGCCACGTCCTGCCGTGCCTGCTGCCAGGCGCGCACCAGCGTGGTGGCGTAGCGGCGGAACTGCTGGCCCGCCGCCGTGAGCCGCGCGCCCGCCTTGCTGCGCACGAACAGCGGCCGGCCGAGACTGTCCTCGAGCGCCTTGATGCGCATGCTGGCGGTCGATTGGGTGATGTGGAGCCGCTCGGCGGCCTTCACGAAGGTGCCGGTCTCGGCGATCTCGAGAAAGGTTCGTGCCTGCTCGATGTCCATGACACGCTGGGAGAGAAGCCGCTTTAAGGGGCGCGAGGATCGGCCTTAACAATCGAAATTCATGAATTAGTATATCTATAAATTTCATTTGTCCAATGGAAGGGCGCGGCCTACCTTGCCTGCGCCGCACCTGTCGGCACGGCTGGCTCGATCGAGCAGCCCAAGCATCTAAGACGACGTCACCGCTTACCGCAGTCGAGCGCTCTTCCTACAAGCGCTCAAATCGCGGCCGCCTCCCGCCCCGGAGCCGGCCGCATTTTTTTGGCGCATTAAAGCATGTTCCGATGGCGCGGAATCACCCCCTCACCCTTTGACGCCAGCCGAACATGCCACTGGCATGTTCGGGCCAAGCGTCCAGTGGACGCTTGGCAGGCGTCAAACGGCTAAGCTCGACTTCGTCTCGGCTCAAGC
>DASPPM010000407.1:0-5930 GCA_035625535.1 Alphaproteobacteria bacterium | reverse complement strand
GCCGCCGCCCGAGCCCTTGCCCACCCCGCAGGCCGAGAAGAAGACCGAGCCCAAGCCGCAGCCGCAAGTCGAGGCGCCCACGCCGCCCGTGCCGCCGGCACCCGTGCCCAAGCCCAAAGAGCCGCAGCCGGTGGACACGGTCGACAAGATTCTGAAGACGCTCGCCCCGGCCAAGCCCCAGCCCCAGCCCGATCCCGCAGAGAAGGTGGTCAAGCAGCTCGTCCAGGCGACCCCGCGCCCTCCCTCCTCGCTCGACAACAAGATGACGATGAGCGAGATCGATGCGGTGCGCCGGCAGATCGAGCGCTGCTGGAACGTGCCCGCCGGAGCGAAGGACGCCAAGGATCTCGTCGTCGAAATCCACGTTACTCTCAATCCGGACGGCACGGTGCGCGAGACGCGCATCCTCGATCAGTCGCGCGTGCAGAGCGACAGCTTCTTCCGCACGGCGGCGGAGAGCGCGACTCGCGCTATACTCCAATGCCAGCCGTTCAAGCTGCCGCCCGAGAAATTCTCGCTCTGGGAAGACATGACGTTGACCTTCAATCCCAAAGATATCCTGTGAAGGGCGTGCAATGAAATCAGCAACGACGGCCGGCTTCCGCCTCGGCTTCATCGTCACGGCAGTCCTCGCGGCACTCGCGACGATGTCGCTCGGCGGCGCTCCGGCGTTCGCCGAGCTGCACATCGACATCACGCGCGGCCAGATGCAGCCGATTCCGATCGCCATCACCCCGTTCTTCGGCCAAGCGCCCGACGACGCGCAGGTCGGGCAAAGCCTCACCGGCGTGGTCTCGGCCGACCTCGAGCGCTCGGGTCTGTTCAAGCCGATCGACCCCAAGGCCTTCATCCAGACACCTGAGTCGCTGCGCGTGTCCCCGCACTTCAACGAGTGGCGCACGATCAACGCCCAGGCGCTGGTCAGCGGCGCCATCGACAGGCAGCCCGATGGCCGCCTCAAGGTCGAGTTCCGGCTTTGGGACGTCTATGCCGAGCAGCAGATGATCGGCCTCGCCTACTTTACGACGCCGCAGAACTGGCGGCGCATCGGCCATATCATCGCGGATGCGATCTACAAGCGGCTCACGGGCGAGTCCGGCTACTTCGACACGCGCATCGTCTACGTCTCGGAGACGGGGCCGCTGCAGAATCGCATCAAGCGCCTAGCCATCATGGACCAGGACGGCGCCAACCACAAATTTCTCACCAATCCCGGCACGCTCGTGCTGACGCCGCGCTTCTCGCCGACGACGCAGGAGATCACTTATCTCTCTTATTACCAGAACCGGCCGCGCGTCTATCTCTACAATATCGACACCGGGCAGCAGGAGGTGGTCGGCGATTTCCCCGGCATGACCTTCGCACCCCGCTTCTCGCCCGACGGCAACATCCTCATCATGAGCCTCGCGCGCGAAGGCACCTCGAGCATCTACACCTTCGATGTGCGCACGCGACGCCAGGCCCAGATCACGAGCTCGCCCTCCATCGACACTTCGCCCTGCTACTCACCCGACGGCAAGCAGATCAGCTTTGCCTCGGATCGCGGCGGCAGCCAACAGATCTATGTGATGGGCGCGGACGGCTCCAACATCCACCGCATCAGCTTCGGGCAGGGCCGCTACGGCACGCCCGTGTGGTCGCCGCGCGGCGACCTCAT
The DNA here is from genome assembly GCA_035625535.1 of Alphaproteobacteria bacterium. Lineage (GTDB taxonomy): Bacteria > Pseudomonadota > Alphaproteobacteria > JACZXZ01 > JACZXZ01 > DASPPM01. The sequence continues at coordinate 4,273 of DASPPM010000407.1, read as the reverse complement.
CGCCTTTACGCGCTATCAGGGCAATGTCTTCTACATCGGCGTCATGGCCCCCGACGGCACGGGCGAGCGCGAGCTCACCCAGAGTTTCCTGGTCGAGGGGCCGACCTGGGCGCCCAACGGCCGCGTCCTGATGTTCTTCAAGCAAACCCCGTCCGGCCCCCGTGGCGAAGGCTTCACGAGCCGCCTTTACACGATTGATTTGACGGGCTATAACGAGCGCGAGGTCGTCACTCCGCTGGACGCTTCGGACCCGGCGTGGTCGCCGTTGAATCCATGAGCCCCAAAGGCTACGTTGCGCTCAAGGTCGACGGCCCAGCTCGGGCCGGTCACTTGCAATTCGGCGCGCTCCTCAGCCAAGGACTCCGTCGTTGCCGCGTCGTCTGAACTAACCCACTCAGCCGCTTAAGGGGGTTTACGAAATGCGCTTAAACTCTGTTCTCAGCATCGTCGCCGCGGTGGTCTTGCTTGCCGCATGTGCCGCCGAGCAGCCGCAGCCCCCGAAGGCCGCCGCGGGGCCCGGAATGCAGGCCCAGCCGGCCCCCGTGGCCGGCGCGCAGATCGTGCCCGGCAGCCAAGCGGACCTCGTGGCCAATGTGGGCGACCGCATTTTCTTCGAATTCGACAAGTCCGACCTGCGGCCCGACGCGCGCGCGCAGGTCGAGAAGTGGGCTCAGTGGCTGAAGAAGTATCCGCAGAACACCGTGACCATCGAGGGTCACTGCGACGAGCGCGGCACGCGCGAGTACAACTTGGCGCTCGGCGAGCGCCGCGCCGCCGCCGCCAAGAAATATCTGGCGGCCCTTGGCATCGAGGCCAGGCGGATCGCCACCATCAGTTACGGGAAGGAGCGTCCGGCCGTGGTCGGCTCGAACGAGGCCGCGTGGGCGCAGAACCGTCGCGACGTGATGGTGGTCAACTGAGCTAACGCTTGCGCCCCTTGCGGGCGCTCGCATGACCGGCGCCTGCCTGTCTCGCGGCCTCGGCCGTTGGCGATGGGCAGGCGCCATCATTTTGCCTAGAATGCTCGGCACTGTACGGCCTCACCACGTGCGGCCGAAATTGCGCCAGGCACCCGTGGATAGGTCAGGCAACCATGCGAGAGTTCGACCATGCCGCGTCCGCAAATCGCCGTAACCGAGCACTCCGAGAGGTGCATGGCGTTCGTCGCTTCGACCGCCCTCGCCGCTCTCGTCGCCGTCTTCCTCAGCGCGCCGGCCTCGGCCCAAGAGATCGATAGCCGCGCGCTCCTCCAGCGCATCGAGCGTCTCGAAAGCGATCTCGCCATCCTGCAGCGCCAGGTCTATCTCAGCGGCAGCACGGCGGCGCCCGCGCGCACGGGAGCCCCGAGCGGTCCGCTGGCGCCGACCGTCGCCGCCGGCCTCGAGGTGCGCGTGTCCCAGCTCGAGGACCAGATGCAGACGATGACCGGCCGGCTGGAGGAGATCGGCCACAATGTCGACCAGGTCCGCGCCCAGTTCGAGAAGCTCGCGAAGGACGTCGATTTCCGTCTTTCGGCAATCGAGCACGGCGGCGAGGCGGCGCCGGCGCCGACGAGCCAGCCCGAGAGCGCGCCGCCGAGCCGGCCCGTCGCCGCGGCGCCTTCCGCGGTCGCCACGCCGGGCGCCGCGGAGACGGCCCCGCCTCCGCAAAAAGCCGTGCTCGGAGCGGGTCAGGTCCTCCCGGTCGGCGCGCCGCAGCAGCAGTACGATTACGCGCGGGCCTTGCTGATCCAGCAGAATTACGCCGAGGCCGAGAGAGCCTTCGCCGCCTTCGTGAACACCCATCCGGACGATGCCTTAGCCGGGGCCGCGCAATACTGGCTCGGCGAGACCTTCTATCTGCGCGCCAACTACGATCAGGCGGCGCGTGCCTTCGCGGAGGGCTACCAGAAGTATCCCAAGGGCACCAAGGCGCCGGATACGCTGCTCAAGCTCGGCATGTCGCTCGTCCAGCTGAACCGCAAGAAGGATGCCTGCGTGCTCTTCACCGAGCTCGATCAGCGTTACCCGACTGCGCCCACGAACGTGAAGCAGGCCGTGCAGCGCGAGCGCCAGCGGGCAGGCTGCGGCTGAGCGCGGTGGGCGCGCGCGCGGCGACGGCGGCAGCGCTCGGCGCGGCCGAGTTCGCGCGCCTCATGGGCCGCCTCGCTCCTTTCGAGGCCAAGCCGCGCCTCGCGGTTGCGGTCTCGGGGGGAGCCGACAGCATGGCCCTCGCCATCCTCGCAAGCCGCTGGGCCGAAGCGCACGGCGGATCGCTCGTGACTTTGACGGTCGATCATGGCTTGCGCCCCGACTCGGCGGCGGAGGCGCGTCGCGTCAAGCGCTGGCTCACCGCGCGCGGCATCGCGCACAAGACGCTCTCCTGGCGCGGTCAGAAGCCGCGCGCCAATCTTCAGGCCGCGGCACGCCAGGCGCGTTATCGCCTGCTCGAGGACTGGTGCCGGCAGAACGGCGTGCTGCACCTCCTCGTCGCACACCAGCTTGAGGACCAGGCCGAGACCTTCCTTTTGCGGCTCTCGCGCGGGAGCGGGGTCGACGGCCTCGCGGCCATGGCGCCGCTCAGCGAAAGGGCGGAGCACCGCCTGCTTCGCCCGCTCATCACGATTCCCCGCGCTCGGCTGCGCGCGACGCTCCTCGCACGCGAGCAGCGCTGGATCGAGGACCCGACCAACGATGATACCAGGCATGCCCGCGTTCGCCTGCGGGCGATCTTGCCCGAGCTTTCCCGCGAAGGCATGACGCCGGACCGCCTCGCCGCGACGGCAAATCAGCTCGGCCGCGCCCGCCAGGCGCTCGAGCTCGACACCGCCCGCCTTCTCGCCGCGTGCGTAGAGCTCGATCCGTCAGGCTATGCGCTCCTCGAGCCAGGAGCGCTTGCAGCCGGCGCCGAGGAGGTCGGCTTGCGTGCGCTTGCCCGCGTCATCCAGAGCGTGGGCGGCAACCGCTACGCGCCCCGACTCGAGCGCCTCGAGCGCCTCTACCGCGCGATCGTGAGCGAGGGACTGCCGTCCGCGCGGACGCTCGGCGGCTGCCGCATCCTCGCAGCACCCGGCAGGCGCCTCAAGGGCCGCCTCCTCGTCTGCCGCGAATGGCGCCATGCCGAGGCGGAGCTGGTCCTCCGGCCGGGCCAAAGCGTCAGCTGGGACGGGCGCTTCCGGCTCACCCTTGCCCCCCGGCTGAAGCACGCCGCCGGCCCGCTCAGAGTGGGTGCCTTGGGCGAGGCCGGCTGGGCCAGGCTCGCCGCCCACGCGGTCGAGGTGCGGGCCATTCCGCTTCCAGCACCTGTGCGGCCGGCGCTGCCGGCGCTACGCGACCTTGACGGGCTGCTGGCGGTTCCCCACTTGCACTATGGACGGGCCCCTGCCGAAGCTGCTAGCGTCTACGTTCGCAATTTGATCTTTCAGCCGCAGCACCCGCTGGCGGGCGCTGTGGGTACGGTTGCTTAACGCGCGGCACGCATTATTTAAATTTCTTCGAGGAGCATGGCGCGGCGGGCGGTCCGAGCGGCGGCGGGGACGGCCGCCGCGGCGGCTTTGAGTGGGGATCGGAAGGCGTGCGTTGAACAACTTCGGTAAGAACATCTTCCTCTGGGTCGTCATCGGCCTGCTTCTGGTGGCGCTCTTCAACCTGTTCCAGGGCTCGTCCAATCGGCAGGCCCAGACGCAAATGGCCTACTCCGACTTCATCGCGCACGTGAACCAGAACGAGGTGCGCGAGGTCACCATCCAGGGCCACAACATCCTCGGCCAGCTCTCCGACGGCCGCAGCTTCTCGACCTATGCGCCGAACGATACCAACCTGGTGAGCCGGCTGACCGACCACAACGTGCGCGTCCGCGCCATGCCGGAGGACGAGAACGTGCCCTCGCTCTTCGGCATCCTGGTCTCCTGGTTCCCCTTCCTGGTGCTGATCGGGGTGTGGGTGTTCTTCATGCGCCAGATGCAGTCGGGCGGCGGCCGCGCCATGGGCTTCGGCAAGTCGCGCGCGCGGCTGTTGACGGAGAAGGCCGGGCGCGTGACCTTCGACGACGTGGCCGGCATCGACGAGGCGAAGCAGGAGCTCGAGGAGATCGTCGAGTTCCTCAAGGACCCGCAGAAGTTCCAGCGCCTCGGCGGCAAGATCCCCAAGGGCTGTCTCCTCGTCGGACCCCCCGGAACCGGCAAGACGCTGCTTGCGCGCGCGATCGCCGGCGAGGCCAACGTGCCGTTCTTCACGATTTCCGGCTCGGACTTCGTCGAGATGTTCGTGGGCGTGGGCGCCAGCCGCGTGCGCGA
>DASPPM010000406.1:0-11855 GCA_035625535.1 Alphaproteobacteria bacterium | reverse complement strand
GAGGCTCGCGAGCACAGCACCCTTGGCGTCCTCGAGCGCAAGCAGCTCGCCCTTGGCCCCCTTCTGGCCCACGTCCTCGACCTCGAGCCGCGAATAGAGCGAGGGCTCGGCCGTCTTGGCCTCGACGGTCTTGAGCTGGGCGAGACCCACGAGATCCTGTTTCACGAGGTCGAACTTGGCGGGGTAGCCGTACTTGTCCGCGACCACCCAGCCCTGGTCCTTGCGCTCGATCGTGAACTTGTGGTCGGCCGTCTGAACTATCAGCTTGGCCGCGTCATTGATCCGCTTGGCGAGATCGGGGAAGACGAGCTGGCCGCCGGTGCCGCTCGTATAGGCGGGCGTGCGGCTGTTGACCACGACGGCGGCGACCGCGAAGAAGAGCGTCGCGATCGCGAGCAGGGCAAGGGTTCTCGGCTTCATCTCTCTCCGTCTCCCTCTCGCTCAAACGACGGCGTGACGCCGCCGCCGGCGCGCCGCGCGCACGAGCGCCACCACGATCGCGGCGATCCCGATCAGGATCGGTATGAGGGCGATATTGACGAACTTGAGCACCTCGTCGAGCCGCTCGATGTCGACTCTGAGCGCATGTTGGACCTCGCGCAGCGACTTGCGGGTCCGCAGCGTCTCGGCTCGGAACTTGTCGATCTCCTGCTGCTGGGCGGCGCTCAGGATCTGGTGCGAGCCGGCCTCGCCTTCCTTCTCGAGGGAAGCGAGCTTCTTCTCCGCGTCCTTGAGCCGGTTCTGCAGCTCCTGGGCCTGCGCCAGATAGCGCGCGTCGGCTTGCGCGCGCAGGCGCTGAACGAGATCGAAGGGTCGCGCCGATAGACCGCGGCCGCGCAGGCCGATGAGCGCATCCGAGCCGGCGAGATTGTCGAGCGCGTCAATCACGAAGCTGCCGTTGCCCGCGGTGGGCTCGATGACCTGCTGGCCGAAGAATTCCTGCGTGCGCACCCAGAAGCGGTCGGCCAACATGTCCGTATCGGCGATCACGATCACGTTGATCGGCTTCACCGACTCCTTGAGCCAGCTCGCCGGCTGCGGCGCCTCCGCCGGCGGCTTGTCCAGATCTTTCTTCTCCTCCGTCTTTGCGCCCTCGCTCGCGCCGCCCTCCTCGCCCTTCTTCGCCTCCTCCTTGCCGGCGGCCGGCGGGCCGTCGGGAAAGGCGGTCTTGACCATGCCCTGGATGCGGGCCGCCAGCGTCAAGGGATGGCCGACGGGCTTGTAGTCAGCGAGAAGCCCGAGGAAATCGGGGAAGAGGCTCAGCTTGTCTGCGGCGATCTCGGTGGCGTCGGCGTCCGTCCACACGAGCGACGCGAAGGTGGTGGAGGCGCCCTGCTTTTTCTCGAGGATGCCCGGGGTCGCCATCAAGAGGTTGGATAGATCGGCCGTCACCACGTCGTCGCGGTTGAGGTTGTCCTCGCCGAGCGACAGCCACGCGATGTAGTCGATCGTCTGCGTGCGCCCGGCGACCGGGGCCTGGACGCGGGTGGCGAGCTCCCGGTCGCCGGCAACCTTGCCGGGGACGAGCTCGAGGCCCCAGGCGGCGAACAGGCGCGGCAGGTCCGAGCTTGAGGCCCCGGTCATCAACATCGGGCTCGGCCCGGTGTCGGATTCCGCGTTGGGATCGACGAAGACGAGGGCGCGGCCGCCGCCGAGCACGTATTGATCGATGGCAAACTGCGCCTTCGCCGAGATCGCCTTGGGATGGACGACCATGAGGACGTCGATGTCCTTGTCGATCTTGTCGGGGCTCTCGCCGAGCTCGCGCACGGTGAACTGCTGGCGCATCTCGGTCATGACGACCCACGGCTGGACCGTGGCCTGTCCCATCATCGGATTGCCGAAGGAGCCGCCCATCGGCAGCGAGCTCACCAGGCCGATCACCTTCTTCTTCGGGTTCGCCAGGCTCGCGACGAGCTTGGTCACGTCGTACTCGAGGAAGCGCTCGCGGTCGACTTGGAAGAAGGGGATGATTTCCTCGTCGTCCGTGCTGTTGGTGCCGGCCAAGCCGAAATAGACCTGGTCGCCCGCGCCGCCGATCGGCACGCCCTGAAGGCCGAAGGCGACGGCGCGGTCCTCGGTGTCCGAGAACGGCTCGGGATTGTAGAACTCGAGGCGGATCTTGCCGTCGGAGAGGCTCGCATAGCGCTCGAGGAGCTCGCGCACCCTGGCGGCGTAATTGGCGTAGCTCGGCACGGAATCGGCGAGGCGCTGGGAGAAGTAAAAGCGCAGCGTCACCGGCTCCTTGAGGTGCGCGAGGAGCTCGCGCGTGCCCGAGGAGAGCGTATAGAGGCCCCCCGCGGTGAGATCGAGGCTGATGCCCTTGAAGGCCGTGTCGGCGAAGATGTTGAGCGCGAAGAAGAGCGCGACCGCGAGCGCCAGGCCGACAAGGGAAAGCGTCGTGCGGTCGGACCGGTTAGCGGTCTTCATGATTTGCAGCCCATTCGGTCATGCCGATTTCTTGAGATCGATCAGAACCACGTTCGCATAGAGGAAGAGCGTTATGAGGGAGGCGAGGAAGATGACGTCCCGGAGATCGATGACGCCCTTCTTGATCGCATTGAAATGGGTGAGGAAGCTGAACGAGGCGACGGCGTCGACCAGCACCTGCGGCAGCCAGCTCTGCGCGAAGCCGAGCACCAAGGGCGTACCGGAGAGGATGAAGAGAAAGCAGGCGGCGCACGCGAGCACGAAGGCGATCACCTGGTTCTTGGTCAGCGCGGACATGCAGGAGCCGACCGCGAGGAAGGCTCCCGCCATGACGAAGCTGCCGAGATAGCCCGCCACGATCACCCCGTTGTCGGGCCGGCCGAGCACGTTGACGGAGATCCAGATGGGAAAGGTCAGCGCGAGGGCCACCGCGGTGAAGGCCCAGGCGGCGAAGAATTTTCCGAGCACGGCCTCGGGGATCGAAATCGGCAAGGTCAAGAGCAGCTCGGCGGTCCCCGTCTTGCGCTCCTCCGCCCAAAGACGCATCGAGATGGCCGGGATGAGGAAGAGGTAGAGCCAGGGATGGAAGGTGAAGAACGGCTCGAGGTCGGCCTGCTCGCGCTCGAAGAAGTTGCCGATGTAAAAGGTCAAGGCGCCCGCCAGCGCCAGGAACACGACGAGGAAGACATAGGCCAAGGGCGTGGTGAAATAAGCGGCGAACTCGCGGCGGAACACCACGTAGACGTTGCGCATCCCTCTCATCCGCGCGTCCCCCTTGGCCCTCTCGCGCCCGCCATCGCTCGGAGGCCGCCTTGAATTGACCGACTAATTTTCGCTGGACTGCTCGTCACCCCCGCGAAAGCGCTAGTCGATTCACACATCTTTGCGGAGGTGCCGATCGCGCTAAGCCCCTCTCCCGCTTGCGGGGTCGAGCCGCAATGCGGATCGACGAGGGGCCCGCGGCCATTAGGCCGTGGGAGGGTGAGGGACGGCGTCGAGCTCCGGCATTCCCTCACCCTTCCCATCCCTTCGGGATGGGCCCCTTCCCTCTCCCGCAAGCGGGAGAGGGATTTCCTGCCTTCTCCCGCATTCGCGGGAATGACCGAGGGTGGAGGGCAATTCATCGAAAATAACCTACTCATTTTCGGGGCTGCCGCTCAGCCTTGTCCCGTGGTGATCTCGCGAAACACCTCGTCGAGCTGGCCCTGCTCGACGTGGATCTCCTCGACCGCCCAGCCGCGCGCGTGCACGAAGCGGCTCACTTCGGTGATGATCGGCCGGCCGCCCTCGGCATAGAGCCTCAGAGCGATGCCCGCCTCCGCCGTCTCGAGCGCATCGACGGCGCCGACGCCGGGGACGGTCGCGAGGTCGCGCCGCGCGTCCGCGAGCGAAAGACCGCTGAGCTTGAGCGAGATCGCGTTGTGGAGCCGCGAGCGCGCCTCGAGCGCCTCGGGTGTGGAGTCGATCACCAGCCTGCCGCCAGCGATCACGATCGCGCGGCTGCAGACCGCGCTCACCTCGTCGAGAAGATGCGTCGAGATCACGGTGGTCTTGCGCGGCGCCATCTCGCGGATGAGCGAGCGCACCTCGTGCTTCTGGTTGGGGTCGAGGCCGTCGGTCGGCTCGTCGAGGATGAGGACCTCGGGGTCGTGAAGAAGGGCCTGGGCCAGCCCGACGCGGCGCTTATAGCCCTTGGACAGCGTGTCGATCGGCCGGTCGAACACCGTGAAGATCTGGGTCCGCTCGGCGGCGGCAGTGATGCGCCGCTTCGCCTCGTCTCCGCTATAGCCGCGCGCCGCGGCGACGAAGCCGAGAAAGCTCTTGGGCGTCATGTCGGCATAAAGCGGCGCACCCTCGGGCAAATAGCCGATGCGCGCCTTGACCTCGATCGGCTGCTCGAGGACATCGAAGCCGCACACCTTGGCCGACCCGCTGGTCGGCGTCAAGAAGCCGGCGATCATCCTCATGGTCGTCGATTTCCCGGCGCCGTTGGGCCCTAGGAAACCGAGCACTTCCCCCCGCCCTACCGTGAAGCTCACGTTGTCGACGGCCATGATCGGCCCGAAGCGCTTGGTGAGCGATTGAACTTCGATCATGCCGGCGCAACCATGGCTGCTCAACTCCGATTTCTTCTGCGGGCCGCCCGCCTTCGCCGAACGATGCAGCCCCAGCCGGGACGGCATGAACGCCATTCCGGGCCGCGAATCGTTTGTACCCGCCCATATAGGGAAATGCGGGTGCGAGATAAAGGGGGATCTTGCTGCCGCAGGGGAAATTTCGGATCGGCTTGCTCCGGCCGCGGCAATTGCTAAGCCTGCGGCCGGCATTTGTTGCCAAGCTTCGCAATCAGCCCGCGGCCTTGCGCGATCCTCCCGCTGCGTGCTCCTCGGCCGGAACGGCATCCGCCGTGGCGATCCCGAGCGCCTCGTAATCGCCGCGGGCGGCGGGCGCTGCCGCAGGGCGGCGGCGCGCGAAGAGCCGCACGTGCTGGAGCTGGTCGAGGTAGATGTAGATCACCGGCGTCAGATAGAGGGTGAGGAGCTGCGAGAGCACGAGCCCGCCGACCACCGAAAGGCCGAGCGGGCGGCGCGCCTCCGAGCCGGCGCCGAAGCCGAGCGCTATCGGCAAGGTACCCATGAGTGCCGCCATCGTCGTCATCATGATCGGCCGGAAGCGGATGAGGCACGCCTGGTAGATCGCCTGCGGCGGGCTCATGCCCTCGCCGCGCTGCCGCTCGAGCGCGAAGTCGATCATCATGATCGCATTCTTCTTGACGATGCCGACCAGCATGATGATGCCGACGAAGGCGTAGAGGCTGAGCGTCACGTTGAAGAGCATGAGGGTGAGGAGGGCGCCCACCGCGGCCGACGGCAGGCCCGAGAGAATCGTGAGGGGATGGATGAAGCTCTCGTAGAGCACGCCGAGCACGATATAGACCACGACGATCGCCATGAGGAGCAGGATGCCGAGGCCCTGGAGCGACGCCCGGAACGCTTGGGCGGTGCCCTGGAAGCTGGTGCTCACGCCCGCCGGCATGGCGACCTGGCGTTCCAGGCGCTGAATCTGCCGCACCGCCGTGCCGAGCGACATGTCGGGTGCCAGATTGAAGGAGACCGTGACCGAAGGCAGCTGGCCCAGATGGTTGACGGTAAGCGGACCGACGCCGCGGCTGATCGTCGCCACGGCGTCGAGCGGGACGAGCGGCCCGTTCGCCGAGCGGATGTAGAGGCGCGAGAGCGAGGCCGGATCGGCCTGGTATTTGTCCAAGAGCTCGAGGATCACCTGGTACTGATCGAGCGAGGTATAGATGGTGGAGATCTGCTCCGAGCTAAAGGCCGCACCCAGCGCGTCCTCGACCTGCTGCGCGGTGACGCCGAGCATCGCCGCCTTGTCGCGATTGATATTGACCACCAGCTGCGGGCTGGCGATCTGCATGTCGCTGTTGACGTCGATGAAGCCCGGCTGCCTGCGCAGCTCGTCGAGGAACTTGGTGGCGCTTCCGTAGAGCTCGGGGAGATCGATGTCCTGCAGCGTATATTGGTACTGCGCCTTGGTGAGCTGGCCGCCGACGTTGATGCTCGGGGGGACCTGAACGTAGACCTTGATGCCAGGCACGCCGCCGAGCTTGGTGCGCAATTCCTGGGCGATCTGGTCGGCGCTCAGCGCGCGCTGGGCGCGCGGCTTGAGCCTGACGAAAAGCGTGCCGGAGTTGGCGGTCGGCCGCGGCCCGGATGCTCCCACGAAGGACATGTATCGCTGGGTGTTGGGGTCGGCGCCGACGATCGCCGCCAGCTTCTGTTGGTTGCGCACCTGGGCTTCGAAGGAGGCGTCGAGCGAGCCCTCGGTGAAGGCGACCACCTGGTCGGTATCGACGCTGGGGAGGAAGTCCTTGGGTATCTCGACGAAGAGATAGCCGCTCCCCAAGAGGGTGCCGACGAAGGCCACCAGCATGACCGGTTTGTTGTCGAGGCACCACTTGAGCGACTTCCCGTAGCCGGCGATGAGTGCGCCGAACCCCCGCTCGGTGATGCGATAGAACCGATTGTGCTCGGCCGCACTGTGGTGGCGGACGAAGCGGCTGCACATCATCGGGGTAAGCGTCAGCGACACGATGCCTGAGACTCCGATCGCAGCGCAGATGGTGACGGCGAACTCGTGCAGGAGCCGGCCTACGATGCCGCCCATGAAAAGCACGGGAATGAACACGGCGGCGAGCGAGATCGTCATCGACAGAATGGTGAAGCCGATCTCCTTCGCGCCCTTGAAGGCCGCCTCGAGCGGCTTCTCGCCGTGCTCGATGTGGCGCACGATGTTCTCGAGCATGACGATCGCGTCGTCGACCACGAAGCCGACCGAGAGCGTGAGTGCCAAGAGCGACAGATTGTCGAGGCTGTAGCCCATGACAAACATCACGGCGAAGGTGCCGATAACCGAGATCGGCAGCGCGAGGGATGGGATGATGGTGGCCGAGAGATTGCGCAAGAAGATGAAGATCACCATCACCACGAGGCAGGCCGCGAGCAGAAGCGTGAACTGCACGTCGTCGACGGAGGCGCGAATGGACTGCGAGCGGTCGTAGAGGATGTCGAGGCTGACGGCCGCGGGAAGGTGCGCCTGGAAGGACGGCAGCACCGCCATGATCGCATCCACCACCGCGATCGTATTGGTGCCGGGCTGACGCTGGATGGCGAGCACGACGGCACGGCGGCCATTGTACCAGCCCGCGACCTTGGTGTTCTCGACGCTGTCGAGGACCCGGCCGAGGTCCTTGTAGCGAATCGGCGCGCCGTTGCGATAGAGCGCCACCTGGTCCATGTAGGCGGAAGCGCTCATCAGCTGCCCGTTCGCCTGGATCGTCATCGACTGGTTGGGCCCGTCGACGGTGCCGATCGGCTGGTTGACGTTGCTGGCCTGGACCGCCTTGAGGACTTCGTCGAGGCCGAGATTACGGCTGGCGAGCGCGTCGGGATCGACCTGCACGCGGACCGCGTACTTCTGCGAGCCATAGACGTTGACCTGGGCGACCCCGCTCACCATCGAAAGGCGCTGGGCGAGGATGGTCTCGGCGTATTTGTCCACCTCCGAAAGCGGGAGGGTGGGCGAGCTGAGCGCCAAATAGAGGACCGGGAAGTCGGCCGGGTTGACCTTGCGGAAGGTCGGCGGGCTCGGCATGTTCGGCGGCAGCAGCTTGGCCGCGGCCGTGATCGCCGACTGGACGTCCTGCGCGGCGGCGTCGATATTGCGCTCGAGCGAGAACTGCAGGGTGACCTTGGTCTGGCCGAGCGAGCTCGTCGAGCTCATGTTGTCGAGCCCGGCGATGGTCGAGAACTGGCCCTCGAGCGGGGTGGCGACCGAAGAGGCCATGGTCTCCGGGTTCGCGCCCGGCACCAGTGCTGTCACCGAAATCGTGGGGAAATCGACGGTCGGCAACTCGTTGACCGGGAGCGAGCGGTAGGCGACCATGCCGAAAACCACCGCCCCCGCCATGATCAGCGTCGTGGCGATGGGCTTGCGGATGCAGAGCGCGGGGAGGTTCATCCAGGGCTCCGCCCCATCAGCCCGCACTCCTCACTTCGACCTTGGCGCCGGGGAAGAGCCGAAGTATCCCGTCGGTCACCACCAGCTCGCCCGCGCTCAGCCCCTTGGTGATCACCGATGTGCTATGCTGCTGCGGCCCGACCTCGACGGCACGCTCCTCGACCGTCTTGTCGGGCTTGACGACATAGACGTAGGCGCCCTTCTGGCCGCTCTGCACCGCCTGCGAGGGCACCACCAGCGCATTCGGCATCGTGTTCAAGATCATCACCACGTTGACGAACTGCCCGGGCACCAGACGGTCGTCCGCGTTGGGGAAAGTGGCCTTGAGCTGAATGGTCCCGGTCGTGAGATCGACCTGATTGTTGATGAAGGTGATGTCGCCGCGCTCGGCCGGCCTCGGATCGCCGGGTATCGTCACCTCCACTTGGAGCGTCTCCGCCGCCATCCGCTGTCTCACATCGGGCAGGTTCTGCTGGGGAATGGAGAAGGAGACATAGATCGGCCGCGTCTGGTTGATCATGACGAGGGCGACCGTGTCGTTGGCCTTCACCACATTCCCGACGTTGATCAGCATGTTGCCGGTGCGCCCGTCGATGGGCGAGCGGATCTGGCTGTACTCGATGTTGAGCTTGGCCTGATCGATCGCGGCCTGGTCTGCGAGCACGCTCGCGTGCGCGCCGTCGGCGGTGGCGCGCGCCTGCTCGAACTGCTGCTGCGAGGACCACTCCTTCTTCGAGAGCTCGGTATAGCGCTTGAGATCGAGGTCGGCGCGCACCACCTGCGCCTTGTCGCGCTCGAGGTTAGCCTGCGCCTGTTGCAACGCGGCCTGGAAGGGGCGCGGATCGATCTGGAAGAGAAGATCGCCGCGATGGACGTATTGTCCCTCCTGGAAGCCTGCCTTGAAGATCTGGCCGTCGACGAGCGACTTGACCGAGACGGTCGTGTACTGCTGGACGTTGCCGATGGTGCTGAGCTCGACCGGCACGCTCGCCTGGGCGACCGCCGCCACGACGACCGGGGCGAGTGCTGCCCCGGCGGTCGCCGCCTGTGCCTGCGTCGCCGAGCGAGGGCTCCGGTAGGCGCCGAAATAGTAATAGGCGCCGGCGATGACCAGGAGAGCCGCCACGCCGAGCACAAGAGTGCGTCGTAACTTCATCCCCTCGTTCCGAATGCCTCTAATCCGCGCGAAATCCACTGACCCTGTGGCGAGGGGAGCGAGCGCGAAATCGGCAACCCGCCGCTCCCGATCGCGATCGCCCGACCGCCAATAACATACGGCGCTCATTGAGAAATCCGGCGCAGGACGCCGCTTCGTTTTTGCTCTTCGCGTCCTCGGCTAGCCGGATTTACGCCCCGCACCCCCCCAATACATGAGAAGGGCGCGAATCACAAGCGCCACGCCCGCCCCGACCAGCGCTCCGCCCACCGCATCGACGGGGAAATGGGCGCCGAGCGAGACGCGCGCAAGCCCCACGAGGATGACGAAGGTCCAGAGTATCCAGCGCAGGACTGCCGGGGCTCCCGAGGACAGCGCGGCGGCGAGCAGGGCCGCGAAGGCCACATGGTGCGACGGGAAGGCGCCGCCGCCCTCCTGCCGGCCGAGCAGCGTCAGCGCCTGCTCGCCGAGCGAAAGTGCGGGCCGCGGCATGGCGGTCGCCGCCTTGAGCGCGCTCACGATGACATTGACGATGGGAAATCCGATGCCGAAGACGAATGCATTCTGCGTCGAGACGAGGCGCGGCGTGGCGCGCGCGAGCAGCAGGATCGCCGCCATGTACCAGGCGAAATTCGCGCTGTCGGCGGCGGCACTCGTTGCCTGCATGAGGTGGTCCCAAAGCGCCCCATGCATCCCGTTGATCAGCCGGAAGAGCGCCCGGTTGAGGCCGAACCAGTCGTAGAGGATGTGGCCGAGCTCGGACAAGGAACCGCCCCATGAATGAGCGAAATGGCTCTCGGAGCCCATGGATAGGGGAGCCTCCCCGCACCGTCAATGGCAACGGCCGCCGTGGCGGGAGCCCCTCGACAGACGCACCCTTCCTGCTAGTGTGCCGAGCCGAGACCGGGTGCAGCACCCGGAGACCCTGCGCCTTATCCGGCGTGGCCTTGAAGAGGGAACAAGCGATGACGCGAATGACGGGCGGGGCGGCCCTGGTCGAGATGCTGCGCCGGCACGGGATCGACACGCTCTTCGCCCTGCCGGGCGTGCAGAACGACGCGCTCTTCGCGGCCCTTTACGACGCGGGCGACGCCATCCGCACCGTCCATCCTCGGCACGAGCAGGGGGCCGCCTACATGGCGTTCGGCTATGCGCGGGCGAGCGGCAGGGTCGGCGCCTACGCGGTGGTGCCGGGCCCGGGGCTGCTCAACACCACGGCCGCGCTCTCGACCGCCTATGCCACGGGGACGCCGGTCTTGTGCGTGAGCGGCCAAATCCCATCGCACCTGATCGGACGCGGCTTCGGCATGTTGCACGAGATTCCCGACCAGCTCGCGATCCTCAAGGGCCTCACCAAATGGGCCGCGCGTATCGAGCATCCGAGCCATGTGGGCCGGCTCATGAACGAGGCGTTCCGCGAGCTCGGCCAAGGCCGGCAGCGCCCGGTCGGCATCGAGGTGCCGCTCGACGTGCTGGCGCTCGAGACCGAGGTGAGCCTGCCCGCCGCCGCTCAAGCGGAGGCGCCGGCGCCGCCCGATCCGGCGCTCATCGAGAAAGCGGCCGAGCTCCTGGGCCAGGCGGAGCTGCCGCTCATCTTCGTGGGCGGAGGTGCGATCGAAGCGGGGGAGGCCCTCCTTGCCGTGGCCGAGGCGCTTCAGGCCCCCGTGATCGCCAATTGCGCGGGGCGCGGCATCGTGGACGACCGCCATTCTCTCGCGCACACCGCGCTTGCCGGCTACGAGCTGTGGCGCGAGACGGACGTGGTGCTCGCGGTCGGCACGCGTCTTCAGCATCCGCAGATGCTGTGGGGCCTCGACGACGCGCTCAAGATCGTCCGCATTGACATCGACCCCGTCGAGATCGCGCGCTATGCCAAGCCCGCGGTCGGCATCGTCGCCGACGCGAAGGCGGCCCTCGCGGCCCTCCACGACGCGCTTCTGCGGAAGAACCGCAAACGCGCCTCGCGCAAGGAGGAGCTCGACCGGCTCAAATTGCTGCTCGCGCGCGAATGCGCGCGGCTCAGCCCGCAGATCGAATATCTGGCCGCGATCCGCGCCGAGCTCCCCGAGGACGGCATCCTCGTCGACGAGCTGACCCAGGTGGGCTACGTGGCGCGCCTCGCCTACCCCACCTACCGGCCGCGCACCTTGCTCAACAGCGGCTATCAGGGCACCCTCGGCTACGGTTTCCCCACCGCACTCGGCGCCAAACTCGCGAAACCGGCAACGCCCGTGGTGTCGATCTCGGGTGACGGCGGCTTCCTCTACAATGCCCAGGAGCTCGCGAGTGCCAACCTCCACGGCATCGACATCGTCGCCATCGTTTTCGCGGACGGCGCCTTCGGCAACGTCCGCCGCATCCAGAAGCAGGATTACGGCAACCGCCTCATCGCGGTCGAGCTCAAGAACCCGCAGTTCGCCAAAATGGCGGAGAGCTTCGGGGTCGCAGGCGTGCGCACCTCGAGCCCCGCGGGCTTGCAGAAGGAGCTCAACGCCGCGCTCAAGCGGCGCGGCGTCACGCTCATCGAGGTCCCGGTCGGCGAAATGCCCGATCCCTGGCCCATGATCTACCGCTCGCGCCTGCGCGGCGCGCGGTAGAGTATGTCCCGTTGATTTGGAAGCAGCCCCCTCACCCTACCCTCTCCCCCTCGGAGGGGGAGAGGGTTGCGTAGGCTTAGCGAGACGAAGTCGAGCTTAGCCGGAGCTGGGTGAGGGGGTGATTCCGCGCCATC
>DASPPM010000405.1:0-4106 GCA_035625535.1 Alphaproteobacteria bacterium | reverse complement strand
CTCCTGGGTGCCCCTTGCGAGCGCTCGCGGGCCCTAGGACTGAAGCAAAGCCGCGGCTCGGACGCAAGTGACCACGAGAGGCGGTGGTGGGTCAGTTTCACCTCATCATTCGCGACGGCCGCTTCACGGCCTCGTCAGGATGAGGCGAAACCCAAGCTCCAGGTCCTCATCCGGAGGAGCGTCGCTTGCGACGCGTCTCGAATGATGGGGACTTGGGCAACGCGACCAACCACCCAAAAGCCGTCTGCCGCGCGGATTGCCAACCCCCGCGCGCCCCCGCTTATCCCTTGCGCCCTTGCGGCGGGCGGAGTTTGATAATACTCAACGTCGAGACGACGACGCGAGGGAGGACCCATGCTAGGCACCATGATGCGCTTCCCGCTGACCTTGAGCGCGATGCTCGAGCACGCGGGCAAGCTCCACGGCGAGGTCGAGATCGTCTCCCGTCTGCCCGACAAGTCGCTGCACCGCCACCGCTATGCCGACCTTTACCGGCGCGCGCATCGGCTCGCCGAGGCCCTCGCCAAGGCCGGGCTCAAGCGCGGCGAGCGGGTCGCCACGCTGATGTGGAACCACTACGCCCACGTCGAGGCCTATTTCGGCATCCCCGCCGCGGGCGGGGTATTCCACACCCTCAACCTGCGCCTCTCGCCCGACGACATCGCCTACATCGCCAACCACGCGGGCGACCGCTTCCTCATCGTCGACGACGTGCTCCTGCCGCTCTACGAGCGCTTCCGCGACAAGGTGAAGCTCGAGCGCGTCTTCGTGGTCTCGCTCACCGGCAAGCCCGTCCCCCAAGGTTACGAGGACTACGAGGCCTTCCTCGCGACCGCCAGCGGCGATTTCCGCTTCCCCGAGCTCGACGAGAACGAGGCCTGCGGCATGTGCTACACCTCGGGCACCACGGGCAGGCCCAAGGGGGTCGTCTACAGCCACCGCTCGATGGTGCTGCACACGATGGCAATCTCCCTGCCGGACGTGCTGAACTTCTCGATGCGCCAGACCCTGGCCCCGGTCGTGCCCATGTTCCACGCCAATGCCTGGGGCATTCCCTTTGGCGCCGTGCTTACCGGTGCCAAGCTGGTGATGCCGGGACCGCACCTCGACGCCGAGAGCCTCCTCGAGCTCTTCTCGCGCGAGGGCGTGACGTGCGCGGGCGGGGTGCCGTCGGTGTGGCTCGGCGTGCTCGACCTCTTGCGCCGCGAGCGCGCGAAATATCCGCTCGCGCCCAACATGCGCCTGCTCGTGGGCGGCTCGGCCTGCCCCGAGGCCATGCTGCGCGCCTTCGACGACCTCGGCATCACCATCATCCACGCCTGGGGCATGACCGAGATGTCGCCGGTCGGCACCATGGGCACGGTCAAGCCGCGCCTCGATCAGGCCAGTGCCGACACCCGCTATGCCTACCGCGCCAAGCAGGGCGTCGCCCTTCCCTTCGTCGAGGTGCGCGTGATCAACGACGAGGGCGAGGCGCCATGGGACGGCGAGAGCGTGGGCGAGCTCCAGGTGCGCGGGCCCTGGGTCGCCGCCTCCTACTATAACCCCGAGGAGAAGAGCCGAAACTGGACCGAGGACGGCTGGTTCCGCACCGGCGACGTGGTCAACATCGACGCCGAGGGCTACATCAAGATCACCGACCGCACCAAGGACCTGATCAAGTCGGGCGGCGAGTGGATCAGCTCGGTCGATCTCGAGAACGCGCTCATGGGTCACCCGGCCGTGCTCGAGGCGGCGGTGATCGCCGTGCCCCACGCCAAGTGGCAGGAGCGCCCGCTCGCCTGCGTCGTGCTCAAGAAAGGGGCCAGCGCCACGGCGGCGGAGCTCAAGGAGTTCCTCGCCGCCAAGTTCGCAAACTGGTGGCTGCCCGATGCGATCGAGTTCGTGGACGAGATTCCGAAGACGACGACGGGCAAGTTCCAGAAGACGCGCTTGCGCGAGCAGTTCAAGGACTACCGCCTGGCGAGCTGAGGCTTGGCTCGCGCTCGGGCGGAGGACGCGTCTCAGCCGCGCCAGGCGAGGCTGCGCTCCTTGAGCGGATTGCGGAAGGATTGGCCCAGCTCGCGCGCCGCGGCGTAACCCTCCTTGAGCGCGTAATACCACCTCGCCTGCAGGTCCGCGTCGCCGATGAGCATGAGCTCGGGCCCGCGCTTGAGCCCCGCTTGCTGGAGCTCGAGGATGCGGCGGTCCTCCCTGAGCATGCGCCGCACCGAGGCGCGGATGGCCGGCTTGAGTGCCGAGAGCCCGGGTGCCGTCCAATAGACCGCGTGATTGACGCGCGTCTCGCCATCGCTCACCGGCGTCAGCGCGGTCAAGTGGCACAGGGTGCCGCCGCCCGCCTTGACGTGCTCGACGCGCACGCCCGGCAGGCGGAAAGTGATCTCGGCCGTCGTCTCCCGCCCGAGAAGCCCGTAGCCGTCGCGCGTCTTGTGGCTTCCCACCCGCCAGCCGAGCTCGATCGGCTCGATCTGGCACGCCCTCTCGCGCATCGCCTGGGCCCGCCGCCACCAGCCCGAGCCGTGCACGAAGGCGCGGTGCGCCGGATCCATCAGCCCGACGGCGGCATGGTCGAGGTTACAGGCGAAAAGCATGTCCTCGAAGATCCTGGGACGGCTCTCGCCGATCTCGGGCACGGTCGGCAGCTCGGGCAAGGCAGCGCTCTCCTTGCCGAAGTAGACCCACAGATTGCCCTGCACCTCGCGGCACGGGTAGCGCTTCACGTGAATGCGGGAGAGATCGGCGCAATCTTCGTCGATGAGGGACGGGATGGTCGTACAGCGGCCCTCGGTATTGAAGCGCCAGCCGTGGTAGCAACACTCGATCTCGCCGCCGTCGAAGCGGCCGCGCGAGAGCGGAACGCCGCGATGGGGACAGAGACCTGCGAGCGCGAAGGCCCTGCCATCGCGCGCCCGCCCGAGCAGCAGAGGCTCGCCGAGAAGGGTCACCCCGACCGTTCGCCCCGGCTTCAAACGCTTGCTGGGCAGCGCGAAGTACCAAAGGTCGGCGAGGAACATGACCGAAAGCTGTAGCGGAAGCGGCCTCGCCGCACAAGCGGAGGAGGCTGCGGCGCTTTGCCACGCTCCTCGGCGTGGGCGCGCCTAGTCCTTGTAGCTCGGGTCCTGGCGCTCCAGCATGCGCAGGAGCGCGGGCCAGGCGAGCTCGCCCGGTCGGTCGGCGTCCGAGTTGCTCTGCACTTGGCGTGCGACGAGCTCTTGCACCTCCTCGGAGGGAACGGTGAGCTCGCGGCCGCCGGCGAGGGCGGCCACCTGCATCTCGCAGGCGCGCTCGAGGGTGAACATCCGCGCGAAGGCTTCGGCGACGGAGGGCCCGCACGCGAGCGTGCCGTGATTGCGCAGCATCATGAGGCACTTGTCGCCGAGGTCGCTCACCAGCCGCTCGCGCTCGCCGAGATCGAGCGCGATGCCCTCGTAGTCGTGATAGGCGAGGAACGCGCGCGCGATCATCGCGGTCTGGGTGAGCGGCAGCAAGCCGTCCTTCTGCGCCGAGACGGCGGCACCATCGCGCGAATGCAGGTGGATCACGCACGTCACGTCGGGCCGCGCCATCTGGATGGCGCTGTGGATGGTGTAGCCCGCAAGATTGATGCCGTGCTCGCTCGGAATGAGCACGTTGCCGTCGAAGTCGACCTTCACCAGCGAGGAGGCGGTGATCTCCTGGAACATCATGCCGTAGGGATTGAGGAGGAAAGCGCGCTCCGGCCCGGGAACGCGCGCGGAGATGTGGGTGAAGACGAGGTCGTCCCAACGGTAGTGGGCGATGAGGCGGTAGCAGGCGGCGAGGTCGACGCGGATGCGCCACTCCTCACGGGAGACCTGGCCGCGCACCGATCTCTTGGCTGTCGTCAAGCTTGCCGTGCGCGCGCTCATTCCGACGTCCTCCTCTTGCGGCCCGACCCCGCCCTCGCCGAGCGATCCTTCTAGAGCATGTCCCGTTGATTTGGAAGCGCCCCCTCACCCTACCCTCTCCCCCTCGGAGGGGGAGAGGGTTGCGTAGGCTTAGCGAGACGAAGTCGAGCTTAGCCGTTTGACGCCTGCCAAGCGTCCACTGGACGCTTGGCCCGAACATGCCAGTGGCATGTTCGGCTG
>DASPPM010000404.1:0-3296 GCA_035625535.1 Alphaproteobacteria bacterium | reverse complement strand
GCAGCTCGCTCACGATGGCGGCATCGAGAATGCCCCGCCGCAGCCGCTCGACGAGATCCGCCGAAAGTCCCATGGCAAGCTCGATATGCAGGCGAGGATACTTGGCTCTGAGGGCGACCAGGGCCTTCGGCATGATGCCGGTGATCGCACTGGGCACGACGCCGAGGCGCAGATGACCCCCGATGGCTTCTTCGCCTGCCTCTTGGAACAGGCGATCGTAGGCCAAAACGACTTCGGCGGCTCTCGGGACGAAAGCCCGGCCCGCGTCATTGAGAACCGGCGGCCGCTTCGAGCGGTCGAACAACTTCAGGCCGAGGCGGTCCTCGAGCGCCTTCATTTGCATGGTCACCGCCGATTGGGTCCGCTGCACGGCTCTCGCCGCGGCGGCAAACGATCCCGTCTCGGCAATCGCCAGGAACGTCTTGACATCGCGTATCGACACCGCTCGCACTCCCCGCTATTCGTGCCCGCGCCTCCAGCAACAAGGCGTCGCAGCAACGGCGCACCAGCCAATGCCTCAGGCGGCCTCTCCGGATGCGCAGCACGGGTGCTGCTCCGCGCGGGCGCAGCGCCCGCCGCGCCGAGCCCGCCGCTCGCCTGTCTCGCGCGTTCTAAATTCTTGTGGGCCTTGGGAAAAATATACCATTTCTTCGGCGGGGTCGGTACAGTTACAGTCCGGCAAGCAAAAACATCGCGGCGCGTGCGCACGCGCGCGGATCGGGGAGAACCTCATGGGAGCGAATTTCGGCATCGTCGGAAGCGACTGGCAGCAGAAGGTCAATTGGGATCGCCTGCGCAAGTATCGCACCGAGCGGGCCCGCGCGATGATGAAGAAGCACGGGCTCGGCGCCGTGCTGTGCATGTACGACGAGAACTGCCGCTATGTCACCGGCACGATGACGCCTGGATGGAATCGCCTCAAGCCCGGGCTTCGCTACGCGCTCTTGTGCGGCGACGGCCAACCCGTGCTGTTCGAGCAGGGCGACATCGGCTACCAGATCGAGCGCCATTCGCCCTGGCTGCCAAAAGAGAACGTTCGCCACTCCTTCGCCTGGATCAAGGGTGCGGCCGGCCCGGCCTCGGTCATGCAGGTGACCAAGTTCACCAACGCCATCCTCGAGGAGATGAAGCGCCACGACGTCGCCGGACAGAAGCTCGGCGTCGACTTCATCGACATCAACATGATCCAGGTGTTCCAGGACAAGGGAATCCACTGGGTGGACGGCATGACGCCGATGATGGAGGCGCGCGCGGTCAAGAACGTCGACGAGCAGGAGTGCATGCGCATCGTCGGCGCGATCGGGGACGCCACCCATTGGGAGTGCATGAAGTTCCTGCGCCCCGGCATCACCGAGAACCAGGTGACCGCGCACCTGATGGAGTATCTCTATTCGATCCCCGGCATGGAGGACGTGGAGGACGTGATCGTATCGTCCGGCCCGAACACCTGGCCGAACTGGCGCAACTTCACCGACCGTATCATCCAGCCCGGCGACATCGTGTTCATGGATTTGGCGGCGCTCACCTGGAACGGCTACAAGTCCTGCTATTACCGCACCTATTGCGTCGGCAAGGAGCCCACGCAGGAGCAGAAGGACACCTACGGGACGGCACTCGAATGGCTCTACGATGCCATCGGCGCGGTGAAGGTCGGCGCCACCACGCGCGACATCGCCCTGAAATGGCCGTCGGCGATGGAGACCTGGGGCTACGAGGACGAGGATCAGGCGGCCGCCAACCTGTGGGGGCACGGCCTCGGGCTCGCCCAATACGACCAGCCGGTGATCTCCCGCATCTGGTCGCTCGACCATCCGGTCGAGATCAAGGAAGGCATGACCTTCGCGCTCGAGACCCAGCACGGCAAGAAGTTCCGCTACGGCGTGCGCATCGAGGAGATGCTGATCGTGCACAAAGACTCGATCGAGATCATCTCGCATTTCCCGGTGAAGCAGATCACAGTGGTCGATCCGCTTCCCGGCTACGGCGATCACGTGAAGTGACGGGCCGGCCGCGATGAGCGAAGCCGGAGCCTTGCTGATCGGTCTCGACGACCCGCGCGCGAGCGATGCCGAGTGCTGCGGCCCGAAGGCGGCCAATCTCGCCACCCTTGCGCGCGCCGGCCTGCCCACCCCCGGTGGTTTCTGCCTCACGGCCGACGCCTACCGCCTGCAATGCGCCGCGATCGGGCTCGATGGGGCGCTCGGCCGCTTCGCCGCCGCCGCGGGGCCAGAGGCGCGCCGGCTCTCGGTCGAGATCCGGCTCAAGCTTTATCAGGAGCCGATCGAGCCCCGCATCCAGGAGCCGCTTCTTGCCGCCTGGAGAGCGCAACGGCGGGCAAGCGGGCAGCCCGGTGCGGTGCGTTCCTCGGCGCTGATCGAGGATCGCGCCGGCGCCAATTTCGCCGGGCAGTTCGAGAGCTTCCTCGGCATCACCGACGAGGCCGAGCTCATGACCGTGGTGCGCGCCTGCTGGGCGGCGCTGTGGAGCAGCACTGCGCGCCGCTACATGATCAACCACGACCTCAATCCCGCCGACACCGCGATCGCGGTGCTGATCCAGCCGCTCGTGGCCGCGCGCGCCTCCGGCGGGGGCCTGAGCGAGACCGCGGCGGGCCACATGCTCTTGAGCGCCACCTGGGGGTTGGGCTCCGCGATCGCGCAGGGCCAGGTGGTGCCCGACCGCATCGTGCTCAGCAGAGAGGGTCGCCTGCGCAAGATCGAGCCCGGCCACAAGGACCATCGCGAGACCTGCGCGCACGGCGAGGGCACGGCACCCCAGGCCGTGCCCGCAGCGCTCGTGCGCAAGCCCTGCCTCGATGCCAGGCAGGCCGTGGCACTCGGCCGGCTGCTCCGCAAGGCGGAAGCCGCCCTCGGCATGGCGCTCGAGATCGAGTGGGCGCTCGACGAGGAGGGCTTCAAGCTCTTGCAGGCGCGCCCGCTCCATGTCGAGCCCGCCCACGTGCCGGACGAGATCTGGCTGCAGCACCCCGGCATCAACGGTCATCCGGCCGGCATCGGCTGGGGCTCGGGGCGCGCCGTGATCGTCAATTGCGAATGCGAGCTCACGCGCGTGGCGCCGGGCGACATCCTGGTGACGCGCGTCGCGGGCCCGGCGCTCAGCCACGTCCTGCCGCGCGTAGCCGGCGTCGTCGCCGAGCTCGGCGGCTCGACCTCGCACCTCGCCTCGCTCGCGCGCGAGCGCGGCATCCCGATGGTGCTCGGCGTGCTCGACGCCACCACGCGCATCCCGGACGGCTCGCAGGTTGCGGTCGACGGGGTCGCCGGCATCGTGCGGTG
>DASPPM010000403.1:0-4130 GCA_035625535.1 Alphaproteobacteria bacterium | reverse complement strand
CTCCCCTCTCCCGCTTGCGGGAGAGGGAAGGGGCCCATCCCCGGGACGAAGTGCCCGGGGATGGGAAGGGTGAGGGAACAGTTCGCCAGGCCCGCCTCAGGCCCTGGCCGAATTTGCGCGCGGAAACTAGCACCGCGGAGCGCCCGCCTGCAACTGCCCTTGCCCGGCCCGCGCCGCGCCTATATGCAGGCTCCATGTCGGCCCCCCTCTCCTCGATCGCCGAGCTCAAGCGTTGCCTCGCGCAGGGAGAGCGCCTCCTCGGCCTCGACGTGGGCAAGAAGACGATCGGGCTCGCGCTTTCCGACACCACGCTCACCGTGGCCTCGCCGCTTGAGACCATCCGGCGCGGCAAGTTCGCAAGCGACGTCGAGCGCATTCGGCGCATCGTCGCCGAGCAAGGCATCGGCGCCCTGGTCGTGGGCCTGCCGATCAACATGGACGGGAGCGAGGGGCCGCGCTGCCAGTCGGTGCGGCAGTTCGCCAAGAGCCTGCTCGAGCGCCTGGCCCTTCCGCTTGCCTTCTGGGACGAGCGCCTCTCGACCGCGGCCGTGATGCGCACGCTCATCGAGGCCGACATGTCGCGCAAGCGCCGCAGGGAGACCATCGACAAGCTCGCCGCCGCCTACATCCTGCAAGGGGCACTCGATGCGGCGCGGGGTTGAACCCGAAGTTGGCGCCGGCCTCCTGGATTGCTTCGTCGGCAGCGCCTCCTCGCAATGACGGCTCCCGTCATTGCGAGCCGAAGGCGAAGCAATCCAGGCTGCGGGAGAAAGCTCGATTGACAATCGGGTGGGCCGGCGTAGCGTTAGCGCCATGAGCGTCCTTGACAATGCGGCGTGAGGCGTTGGGCGCAGCTGAGCGAAGGCCCGTGACGCGCCCTCATGGACAGAGCCCCCGGGCCGCGATCCGCCGCGCCACGGCCGCCGACATCCCGGCCCTCGTGGCGCTCGAGAACCGCACCTTCTCAGGCGACTGGCTCAGCCCCAGGAGCTTCCGCCATCTCATCCTCCGCGGCCATGCGGCGACGCTCGTGGAGGAGTGGCAGGGCGAGGTCAGGGGCTACGCGGTCGTCTTCTTCCGGGGGACGAGCCGCGTGGCGCGGCTCTACTCTTTCGCCATAGCGCCCGAGCACCGCGGCCAGGGGCTCGCCGCGGCCCTCCTCGCTGCAGCCGAGCGCCGAGCGCTCGCGCACGGCTGCAGCGCGATGCGACTCGAGGTGCGCAAGGACAATCCCCGAGCCCAGACGCTCTACCGCAAGTCCGGCTACAGCACCTTCGGCAGCTATGCCGCCTACTATGACGACGGCACGGACGCCGTGCGCATGGAGAAGCGGCTCGCTGGCGCTGGCACCGGCACCTGAAAGAGCCCGCCGCGGAAAAATCGCGCGCGCCCGAAGATTAGAGTTGAGCCCGGCGCCGGAATCGACGACCATCGGTGCGAGCTCGGGCGAGCCTCGGCGGGTCGCTTCGCGCCATCGCTCCCCGACCGAGGCCCCGAGCGCACGCCGACCGAGGGAGCCCTCCCGGCTTCCATGCCGGTTGGTGATGACAGGGTACGAGGAACGCACTATATGTGCGTGGCCTCCAAGCGAGCCGGAAAGGCCAGCGGACGACGACCGACTGCAGCGAGATGCCGACCGACATAGAGGACTTAGAGCGCATCGCCCATAGCTCGTGGGCGCACCTCATGACCGCTCCGACGCTGCGCCCGCCTAAGGCCGACGCATGACCGCCCATATCATCGTCGTCGACCGGCGCTCGGACTTCAAATGGGACGACTCGGGCCACCCCGTGGTCACCGCGCGCGAGTATCTCTCGCGTCCCGACGCCTTCATGTCGCGCTACCCGCGCATCATCAATCTCTGCCGCGACTACGACTACATGAGCTACGGCTACTACTGCTCGCTCCTGGCCGAGGCGCGCGGCGAGCGGGTGATCCCCTCGGTCTCGACCATCCTCGACCTCTCGCGCAAATCGATCTACGGCCTGGCGCTCGACGAGCTCGAGGAGCATCTCGAGAAGACGGCGAAGAAGGACGCCAAGCGCGCCTCCGAGCCCTTCACGCTCTATGTCTTCTTCGGCATGCCCGAGGAGGAGCGCTTCCAGGACCTGGCGCACCAGATTTTCGATCTCTTCCGCTGTCCGCTCCTCAAGGTGCAGATCCAGCCCGCGGAGAAATGGCGCATCACCTCGATCGAGCCGGTGCCGCTCAACGAGATCAAGGCGGAGCAGGAGCCGCTCTTCGTGCGCGGGCTCGAGGCCTATACGCGGGTGGCCTGGCGCCCGCCCAAGGCCAAGCCGCCGCCGCGCTTCTACCTCGCCATCCTGCACAACCCCCAGGAGCAGCTGCCGCCGTCCTCCACCCGGACGCTGCAGAAGTTCGTCAAGCTCGGCGAGCAGATGGGGCTCGAGGTCGAGCTCCTGGAGAAGAAGGACTACCACCGCATCGCCGAGTTCGACGCGCTCTTCATCCGCGAGACCACCTCGCTCGACCACCACACCTACCGCTTCGCCAAGAAGGCGGCGTGGGAGGACATGGTGGTGATCGACGATCCCAACTCGATCCTGAGGTGCACCAACAAGGTCTATCTCGCCGAGCTGATGCGCTCGCACCGCGTGCCGACCCCGCGCACGCTCGTCGTCGACCGCGCGCGCATGGGCGAGATCGAGGCCGAGTTCGGCTATCCCCTCGTGCTCAAGATCCCCGACGGCGCCTTCTCGCGCGGCGTCTTCAAGGTGACGAGCAAGCAGGAGCTCAAGGACGTCTCCGCCGAGCTCTTGCGCCGCTCCGAGCTCATCATCGCCCAGGAGTTCGTGCCGACGAAGTTCGACTGGCGCATCGGCCTCTTGAACGGCCGGCCGCTCTTCGCCTGCCAGTACTTCATGTCGCGCAACCACTGGCAGATCGTGAAGTACAGCGCGAGCGGCCGCTTCTCCGAGGGCGGGTGCAAGACGCTCGCGGTCGAGGAGGCGCCCGCCGCGGTCGTCGCCGCCGCGGTCAAGGCCGCGCGCCTCATCGGCGACGGGCTCTACGGCGTCGATCTCAAGGAGACCGAGCGCGGCCCCGTCGTCATCGAGATCAACGACAACCCCTCGATCGACATGGGGGTCGAGGACGCCGTGCTCAAGGACGAGCTCTACCGCCTCATCTTGGGCGAGTTCATCCGCCGCCTCGAGGCCCAGATGGAGCCCTTGGGCGGCAACGGCGACAGCCCCCGCAGCACCGCCCCGAGCTCGATCGAGCCGGTGCTGCCGTTCGAGGCGGCGCAGAAGGGGTGAGGGCGGGCGGCGGGACGACCGCTTTAGCACGAGCCCGGCAAATCAATTTACAGTTGAATTCGTTCCCGTTTTGTGCTAAAGAGTTCTCTAAACCTATGCCGTCTAGCTATTGGCGTTGACGCGTGCTCTTGTCACAACATATTGTGCCAAGGCCTTTAGGGAGGCGCATGAAAATGCATGAGACAACGCTAGCAGCCGACCTCTTGGCCTTCGCGAACGGCGAAAAATTTTCGACGCTGCTCGCCGACCCGCCCTGGCGGTTCGCGAACCGCACGGGAAAGATGGCTCCCGAGCATCGGCGCCTGTCACGCTACGGCACGATGACCATGGAGGAGATCGGAGAGTTGCCGGTCGCGGACGTGCTTGCGCCAACGGCACATCTATATCTGTGGGTTCCTAACGCGCTTTTGCCGCACGGCCTGAGCGTGCTCTATGCTTGGGGATTTACCTACAAGACGAACGTCGTATGGCACAAGATTCGGAAGGATGGCGGATCGGACGGCCGCGGTGTCGGATTCTATTTCCGCAATGTAACGGAGATGCTGCTTTTCGGCGTGCGCGGCAAGAACGCAAGGACATTGGCGCCGGGCAGACGACAGGTGAATTACATCGGGACGCGCAAGCGCGAGCACTCGAGGAAACCTGACGAGCAATATGAGATCATCGAGGCTTGTAGCCCCGGACCTTATCTTGAGCTGTTTGCCCGAGGCTTGAGACCGGGTTGGACGTCCTGGGGCAAACAGGCGCACGAGAATTATAGGCCGACATGGAAGACGTACGCTTACACATCGGGTGACCAGACTTCGCCGAGCGCGTCCTGAGAAATCAGGATACAACGACCGTGTCGGGGAT
>DASPPM010000402.1:0-6282 GCA_035625535.1 Alphaproteobacteria bacterium | reverse complement strand
GCGGGAAATGCTCGCCGGCAAGCCGCGCGTTTGAGCGATCGATCGTCGAGTAGCCGCATGCCTTGCCGGATGCGCCGGATACGTCGGATGTGCCGAATATGAGTGACCCCGACCGTCTCATCGCCTTCCAGGGCGTGCCCGGCGCCAACTCGGACATGGCCTGCCGCATCGTCTTCCCCGAGCTCGCGACGCTGGCGTGCGAAAGCTTCGAGGAGACCTTGGCGGCCGTGCGCGAGCGCCGCGCCAAGCTCGCGATGATCCCGATCGAGAACTCGCTCGCCGGCCGCGTCGCCGACATCCACCACCTCATGCCGGACTCGGGACTGCATATCATCGCGGAGCACTTCCAGCGCATCACCCACCACCTGCTCGCCCCCAAGGGTGGCAAGCTCGAGGACGTGAAGCTGGTGCACAGCCATGTGCACGCGCTCAACCAGTGCCGCCGCCTGATCGCGCAGTTCAAGCTCAAGCCGGTGGTGCACGTGGACACGGCGGGGGCCGCGGCGGACGTGGCCAGGTGGAACGACAAGGCCCAGGCCGCGATCGCCTCCTCGCTCGCGGGCGAGATCTACGGCTTGCAGGTGCTGCGCTCCAACATCGAGGACGCCGAGCACAACACCACGCGCTTCCTCGTGATGGCGCGCGAGCCCATCGACCCCAATCCCGCGCGCGGGCAGGTGGTGACGAGCTTCGTCTTCAACGTGCGCAACGTGCCGGCGGCGCTTTACAAGGCGCTCGGCGGTTTTGCCACGAACGGCATCAACATGACCAAGCTCGAGAGCTACATGCTCGGCGGGCGTTTCACCGCGACCCAGTTCTACGCCGACGTCGAGGGCCACCCGAGCGAGCGGCGCCTCAAGCTTGCACTCGAGGAGCTCAAGTTCTTCAGCACGAGCTTCATGATCCTCGGCGTCTACCCGGCGCACCCGTATCGCTACCAGGCCGAGCTCGCCTCGGCGGAATGAGCCTCCCCGTCAGCCGGCGGCGGAGGTGCTGAGCGCCGGTGCGGCCGCGCCGAGCCTGCGCCCCATGACCTCGGCCGACGGCACCGGCATCGTCGCGACCGCCGCATCGAGATGTCCGCGGTGGAGATCGATGGACACGTTCGCGGGGCGGATATCGTCGAGACCAGGTGTCACCGGAGCCGCCGAGTTGGAAACCGGACCTCGGAGGCCGCAGCGAGGGTCTACTCCTCGGGCTTGCGCTCCGGGGCTTCGGGCTTCTGCTTGCCCATTTCGTCGAGCTGGCGCTGCAGCGCGTCGATCTTCTGCTTGAGCTCGTCGAGCTTGTCGGCGCGGGCTTGCTCCTCGGACTTGCCGCCCGTGGCCCCGCTGTCGGCGGCGAAGGGGTTGAGCATCTTCATGGCGCGTTCCATCATCGCCACGTTCTGCTTGCCCACCTCCTCGAGCGAGCCGAAGGGGAAGAAGCCGTCGAAGGCGCCTTTCATGTATTGGCGGAACTTCTCCTGGTTCTGCGCGAACGCCTTCATGCTGGATTCGAGATAGCGCGGCAGCATGCTGCCGAGGCTGTCGCCGTAGAAGCCGATGAGCTGGCGCAGGAAGCTGATTGGCAGCAGGTTCTGTCCCTTGCCCTCCTCCTCGACGATGATTTGCGTGAGCACCGAGCGCGTGATGTCCTCGCCGGTCTTCGCGTCGAAGACGACGAACTCCTTGTTCGCCTTGACCATCTGGCACAGGTCGTCGAGCGTCACATAGCTGCTCGTCGCCGTGTTGTAGAGGCGCCGGTTGGCGTATTTCTTGATCGTGATCGGCGCGTTCGGCTCGCCGGTTTTCTCTTCCATCGCCACGCCGTCTGCCTCGCCGATGAGAGGACCGCTGCAACTAAGAGCTATATAAGTGCATTCATGCTGCGTTGCGCAAGCATCTTCTCGCAAACGCGGCACGGCTGGCCACGCTCGGCCCCACCGGCTATACTCGTCCCCATGTCGGAGCCGCCGGAAATCGAGCATTTGGTCCGCCGCTACCTGGACCTCTGGCAGGAGCAATGGGCGGCGATGGCATCCGATCCGGAGCTGGCGGATGCGCTCGCCAGCTGGTTTGGCGCGCTCAATCAGGGCGCTCTCGGCATGTTTTCCGGCATGGCGGAGGCGGTCCGCAAGGCAGCCGACGGGGGCCCGCGAGGCGCTCCCGGGGTAGCTCGAGGGGGAGCCCGAGAGGGAGGCCCAGAGGGAGGTCGAGAGGGAGGTCGAGAGGGAGGCAGTGAGCCCGATGCCCGATCCCGCGAAGGAGGTGGAAAGCCCGGGGAGGCCGCCCGCAAGGCTGGGCCCGCGGCCACTCGGCCTCCATCTCACGACGGCGGTGATGACCTGGCTCAGCTCGCGCGCCGCATTGCCGCTCTTGATGAGCGGCTCGCTGCCCTTGAAGCCGGCGCTCGTGCCGGCGGCGGCCGCGCTCCGCCGAGACCTCGACGGCGTCGAGCCGGAGGTCCTGTCGGCGGCCCTTGAGCGCGAGATCCGGGGCCGGATCGAGCTTTATCTCGCCTCCCTCGAGCGTTACCGCCACCATCCCTACCGGCGCAGCCTCGTCGACCCGCCGGCGCTGTGGTGCGAGGGTACCACGCACTTGCGCGACTACGGCGCGCTCAGGCCGCGCGCGCCGAAGGGTCCCGTGGTGCTCTTCGTGCCCTCCCTCGTCAACCGCGGTTACATTCTCGACCTCGCCGAGGGCAACAGCTTCCTGCGCTGGTTCGCTCAGGCGGGCTTCCGCCCGTTGCTGGTCGACTGGGGCCGGCCGGGGCCCGCCGAGCGTGGCTTCGATCTCACCGCCTATATTGCGGGCCGCCTCGAGCGCGCGCTCGATGCCGCGGTCGAGCTTGCAGGCGCGCCCGTGGGGCTGGTGGGCTATTGCATGGGCGGCAACTTGGCGCTCGCGCTTGCCAGCCGGCGGCCGAAGGCGGTGAAGGCCCTCGCCCTCCTAGCGACGCCCTGGGACTTTCACGCCGACCGGCCGGAGCTCGCCCGCGTGATCGCGGCCGGCTCGGCCCCCCTTCTCGCGGTCGCCGACCGGCTCGGCGAGCTCTCGACCGATGTCCTCCAGGCGCTCTTCTTTCTGCTCGATCCCTACTTGGCCCCCCGTAAGTTTCTTCGCTTCGCCGGCTTCGCGCCCGGCTCGGCGCGCGAGCTTGCCTTTGTGGCGCTTGAGGACTGGCTCAACGACGGGGTGCCGCTCGCGGCCAAGGTGGCGCGCGAGTGCTTGGAAGGCTGGTACGGCGAGAATACGCCGGGACGCGGCGAATGGTGCGTTGCGGGGGAGCCCGTCGAGCCGCGCAAGCTCCGCCGGCCCACCCTCGTGATCGTGCCGGCCCAGGACCGCATCGTGCCGCCACCCTCGGCCGAGGCCCTGGTGGGGCTCATTCCCGGCGCCGAGCGCCTGCAGCCGAGCCTGGGCCACATCGGCATGATGGTGAGCGCTGCCGCCGAGGCCGCGGCCTGGCGGCCTCTCGCGGCGTGGCTCGCGGGCAAGCTTGGGGCGCCGCCTCGGCGCAAGGGACAGGGGAGCCATGCGCCGGCCGCCTTGCCTTCGCAGGTGCAACAGACATACTTGCCTTCGCAGGTGCAACAGACATATAACTCCAAGGCGCGGAAGTGAAATTTGCGCTAACCGACCCCAGGAGGACCCCCCGATGACCGAAGTCGTGATTGCCGGCGCCGCCCGCACGCCGATCGGCGCATTCAACGGCGGACTGTCGAGCGTGCCCGCCTCCCATCTTGGCACCGTCGCGATCGAGGAGGCCTTGAGGCGCGCCAAAGTCGAGAAGGGCGAGGTGGACGAGGTGATCATGGGTCAAATCCTCGCGGCGGGTGCGGGGCAGAACCCGGCGCGCCAAGCGGCGATCGGCGCGGGCATCCCGGTCGAGAAGACCGCTTACGGCGTCAACCAGCTTTGCGGCTCCGGCCTGCGCACGGTGGCGCTCGGCTTCCAGGCGATCCGCCTCGGCGACTGCCAGATCGTCGTCGCCGGCGGCATGGAGAGCATGAGCCAGGCGCCCCACTGCGCGCACTTGCGCAACGGCACCAAGATGGGCGGCCTCGAGCTCGTCGACACCATGATCAAGGACGGGCTGTGGGACGCCTTCAACGGGTACCACATGGGCAACACCGCCGAGAACGTGGCGCAGAAGTGGCAGATCACGCGCGAGGAGCAGGACAAGTTCGCGCTCGCCTCGCAGGTGAAGACCGAGGCCGCGCAGAAGGCCGGACGCTTCAAGGACGAAATCGTCCCCGTCACCATCAAGGGGCGCAAGGGCGACGTGGTGGTCGATACCGACGAGCACCCCAAGCACGGCACCACGCTCGAAGTTCTGCAGAAGCTGCGCCCGGCCTTCGACAAGGCCGGCACGGTCACCGCCGGCACCGCGAGCGGCATCAACGACGGGGCCGCGGCCCTCGTGCTGATGACCGACAAGGAGGCGGCGAAGCGCGGCATCAAGCCGCTCGCGCGCATCGTCTCCTGGGCGACCGCGGGCGTCGATCCGGCGATCATGGGCTCCGGCCCCATCCCGGCGAGCCGCCTGGCCTTGAAGCGCGCCGGCTGGTCCAAGGAGGACCTCGACCTCGTCGAGGCGAACGAGGCCTTCGCCGCGCAGGCCTGCGCCGTCAACAAGGACCTCGGCTGGGACACGAGCAAGGTCAATGTGAACGGCGGCGCCATAGCACTCGGCCATCCGATCGGCGCCTCGGGCGCGCGCGTGCTCACCACGCTTCTCTTTGAGATGCAGAAGCGCAACGCGAAACGCGGCCTGGCCACGCTCTGCATCGGCGGCGGCATGGGGATCGCCATGTGCGTCGAGCGCGGCTGAGCCGTACCGCCATAATCGAATCACGGCACCGGGCCGTCCCCAGAGAGGGGCGGCCCGGTTTTGTCTTTAAGGCCAGACTAGCCGCCGCACGGGCCTATTGCCGAAGAATTATCGCGCCAGCCGGGAATAAATCGCCCGCCCGATGAATCTGCCTCTCTGACCCACGCCTTGGTGGGAAATGAAGGAGGCGGCCATGTCCGACGAATTTGATCCCGCTGCCGGCCCGTCGCGCCGGCAGCTGTTGAAGTGCATGATGTGGGGGAGTGCGGGCGTGCTGTGGGCGGTGAGCGGCGGCGTGCCGCGGCCGTTCGGGCTCGGCGGCGGGGCGCTCGCTGCCGCGCCGGCAGTCGGCGACTTCACCTTCATGCAGATCAGCGACACTCATATCGGCTTCAAGGGTGCAACCAATCCCGATCCCGCCGGCACCCTCAAGGAAGCGCTCGCCAAGGTCGGTGCGGTGCGGCCGGCAATGCTGCTCCATACCGGCGACGTGAGCCACCTCGCCAAGCCCGAGGAATTCGAGATGGCGGCCGCGATCATGAAGAGCGCCAATCTCGAGACCCATTACGTGCCGGGCGAGCACGACACGATCGGCGACAACGGCACGTCGTTCTTCGAGCGTTTCGGAAGTGAGAAGAGCACCGGCGGCTGGTACAGTTTCGACCAGGGTGGGGTGCATTTCATCGGACTCGTCAACGTCGTCGATTTGAGGCCTGGCGGGCTCGGCTATCTCGGACCGACGCAGATCAAGTGGCTCGAGGACGACGTCAAGGGCAAGAGCGCGAGCACGCCCATCGTGGTCTTCGCCCATATGCCCTTGTGGACGGTCTCCGCCGACTGGGGATGGGGTACGGACGATGCCGCGCAGGCGATCGACCTGCTCAAGCGCTTCGGCTCGGTCACGGTGCTCAACGGCCACATCCACCAGGTGATCCAGAAGGTCGAGGGCAACGTCTCGTTCCGCACCGCCTATTCGACCGCCTTCCCCCAGGCCGCCCCCGATACCCCCGGCGCGAAGCCGGGCCCGCTCATGGTGGCGGCCGAGAAGCTCAGATCGATGCTGGGCGTGCGCCGGGTCGACGTCGTGCACGACAAGGCCGTCATGCTGAGCGACGCCACGCTTGCTTCGTGAGGCGGGCGATGATCGCGTCGAAATCGGGAAAGCGCTGCGCTATCACGCTCGCCGCGGTGCTTGTCCTGCTGCTCGCCTCCGACGCCTGGCTCGGGTGGCGCAGTCTCGCGGCCACGTCGACTCCCGCCGACGTGGTGATCAATGATTACAAATTCGGTCCGGCCACGCTGACGGTGCCGCGCGGAACCAAGGTCACCTGGACCAACAAGGACGACGAGCCGCATACGGTGGTGAGCGACGGCGATCCCAAGCTGTTCAAGTCGCCGGCACTCGACACGGATGACAGCTTCTCCTTCACCTTCACCGATACGGGCACGTTCAAGTACTTCTGC
>DASPPM010000401.1:0-4334 GCA_035625535.1 Alphaproteobacteria bacterium | reverse complement strand
ATCCGGGGTGGGTGAGGGGGCGATTCCGCTTCGTCGGATATTGCTCTAGACCTCCGGCCGCAAGGGCGGCGGAAAGCGCGTCTCGATGCGCTTCATGAGCTGGTCGCGCACGGCGCGGTAGGCGTCGAGCCGCGTCTCGCGGTTGCCTTCGACGATGCTCGGCTCGAGCGTCGGCCAGTACTCCACCTCGCAGGCCATGGTGCGGGTGAGCTCGACCGCCGAGTGCTGGGCCTCGGGCGAGAGGCTGACGATGAGGTCGAACGAGCTGTCGTGGAGGTCCTCGAAGCTCTGCGGCAGGTGCCCCTCGATCGAGATGCCGATCTCGTCCATGACGGCGACGGCGAAGGGATCGAGGTCGCCTGCCCTGACGCCCACCGACTGGACGAAAATGCGCTGGCGCCAGAGGTGCCTGAGGAGCGCCTCCGCCATCGGCGAGCGGATCGAGTTGCGGGTGCAGGCGAAGAGCACGCTCGAGGGAAGCCCGCCCACGTCCTATCCCCGGATGTGCAGGACGCAGATAAGCGTGAAGAGGCGCCGCGCCGTATTGAGGTCGACGTCGACCCTATCGGAGAGCCGCTCCTTCAAGAGCTCCGAGCCCTCGTTGTGGAGACCGCGGCGGCCCATGTCGATCGCCTCGATCTGGGACGGGCTCGCGCTGCGGATCGCGGCGTAATAGCTCTCGCAGACGGTGAAGTAGTCCTTGATGATCTTGCGGAAGGGCGAAGTCGGCAGAGTGACCGTAGTGAGCGGCGCGTCCCCTTCGTCATGGATCGCCATCACCAGGCGGCTCTCCGAGATCGAGAGACGCAGCACGAAGGGGCCGGCGAATTCGCCGACGGGCGCGAAGTAGTTCTCCTCCAGGAGATCGAACACGGCGACCGCGCGCTCGTGCTCGACGTCGGGGCTCCAGCGCACGATGCTGTGCTCGTCGAGATGGATCTGGCTGATCCGGCAGCGACCCTTGTCCTTGCCGCTCTGCTCCGCCATGGAGCGCCTCAGGAGCCGCGCTCTCGTGCCGAGAGCCGCAACCGGAGCGAGAGCGCGTGGGCCTCGAGCCCCTCCGCCTCCGCCAACGCGATGGCCGCGGGAGCGAGCGCGCGCAATGATTTGGCGTCGCAGCCGAGGAGCGAGGTGCGCTTCATGAAGTCGAGCACGCCGAGGCCCGAGGAAAAGCGCGCGCTCCTCGCCGTCGGCAGCACGTGATTGGGGCCGCCCACATAGTCGCCGACCGCCTCGGGCGTGTGCGCGCCCAAGAAGATGGCGCCTGCATTCGCGATCTTGGCGACGAGGGGCTCGGGCTCGGCGAGCGCCAG
Source organism: Alphaproteobacteria bacterium (assembly GCA_035625535.1). Classification (GTDB taxonomy): domain Bacteria; phylum Pseudomonadota; class Alphaproteobacteria; order JACZXZ01; family JACZXZ01; genus DASPPM01. The sequence continues at coordinate 3,021 of DASPPM010000401.1, read as the reverse complement.
CTCCACGTGCTCGGGCGCGATGCGCTCGGCGAGCGCCGCCGCCTCATCGAGCGAGCGCACGACGATGACGGCGCCGTTCCTCCGCCAGCTCGCGCGCGCGATCTGCGCCCGCGGCAGCGTCCCGAGATGGCTCTCGACCGCCCCCGCCACCCGCTCCGCGAAGGTGCCATCGTCGGTTATCAGGATGGCCTGCGCCGCCTCGTCATGCTCGGCCTGCGAGAGGAGGTCCGCGGCGATCCAGGAGGGATCGTTGTCGCGATCCGCTATGACGAGGATCTCCGAGGGCCCCGCGATCATGTCGATGCCGACGGCGCCGAAGACTTGGCGCTTGGCCGCGGCCACGTAGGCATTGCCGGGACCGACGATCTTGTCGACGGGGGCGATCGTGCGCGTGCCGTAGGCCAGCGCCGCGATCGCCTGCGCGCCGCCGATGCGGTAGATTTCGGCGATCCCGGTCAGCCTGGCGGCCGCGAGCACAAGCGGATTGAGCACGCCGTCCGGCGCCGGCACCGCGATCGCGATCCGCCCCACGCCTGCCACCTTGGCCGGGATCGCATTCATGAGGACGGAGCTCGGATAGGCGGCCCGACCGCCCGGCACATAGAGACCGACCGAGCCCAGCGCGCGCCAGCAGGCGCCGAGCCGCACGCCGCTGCGGTCGCGGTAATCGAGGTCGCGGGGCCTCTGCCGCCGGTGATAAGCCTCGATGCGCCGCGCCGCGAAGCCGAGCGCTGCGAGTGCGCGCTTGTCGCAGCGGCAGACGGCGTCCGCCACCTCCTCCTCACTCACGCGCAAGCGCCTGCGGGTGAGGCGAACGCGGTCGAAGCGCTCGCTGTACTCGATCACGGCGCGGTCGCCGCGCTTCCTCACGTCCGCGAGAATGGCCGCCACCGCATCGTCCACGTCGGCCGCGCGCTCGCGCTTCTTGGCGAGAAGCCTGGCGAACGCCCGCTCGAAGCCCGGCTTCTCCGTTGCGAGCCTAAGCGGCACGTGAGAGTTCCTCGGCCGCGCGACGGAAGCGCTCGATCCAGGCCGCGATCTCCTCGGGGCGGGTCTTGAGCGCCGCGCGATTGACGATGAGGCGCGAGGTGATGTCGGCGATCCGCTCGACCTCGACGAGACCGTTCGCCGCGAGCGTCTGGCCGGTCGAGACGAGATCGACGATGCGCCGGCACAGGCCGAGGCTCGGCGCGAGCTCCATCGCTCCCGAAAGCTCGATGCACTCGGCCTGGACGCCGCGCGCCGCGAAATGGCGCTTGGTGATCTCGGGGTATTTGGTCGCGACCCGCACATGGCTCCAGCGCCGCGGATCGTCGCGCCGCTTGAGCTCGGCCGGCTCGGCCACCGCGAGATGGCATTTGCCGATGCCAAGATCGAGGGGGGCGTAGATTTCAGGATAATCGAATTCCATCAGCACGTCCTTGCCGCAGACGCCCAGCTGGGCGGCGTTGAAGGCGACGAAGGTCGCGACGTCGAAGCTGCGTACCCGGATGATGGCGAGGCGCGGGTCGTTGGTGCGGAAACGGAGCTGGCGCGAGTCGGGATCGCCGAATGCGGGCTCCGCCACGATGCGCGCGCGCGCGAAGAGCGGGCCGAGCTCGGAAGAGATGCGCCCCTTGGGAACCGCGAGCACGAGATTTTCGTCGCCGGCCACGCCGTCCATCTCCACCGTCGTCGTCACAACCGGGCTCGGCCCATGGCGGAGCCCCGATTTCGCAGCCATCCCATACAGATATCGCCGCCCCAGGTCAAAAGGCGCGGCTGCCTCCGGCCCCTTCAGGGCCTGAGCCGGTGCTGGGGCCGCCACCTGGTCGGCCAGGCTTCCCCGAAATCCTCGATCCGGCAGCGGATGGCATCCGCATCGAGGCGAATGGTGCCGCCGCCCGCGAAGACGAGAAGGATGGCCGTCCCGCCTGCGCCAGTACCGCCCGGCGGCGCGGCGGCTCCTCCGCTGACGATGGCGAGGAGCTCGAGAAGATGGTCGCGCTTGCCCTGGTCGATTCCGGTGAGGCTCACCTTGTTGACGCCCTCGAAGGTGACGGCACAGGTGATGCGCTCGAATACGGCGTCCGGGCTCTGGCCACCCGGCGGGCTCGGCGCGCCGCCCTCCCAGCGGAAGCGATTGACCGCGAGCACAAAACGCCGCGCCGCGCGGTCGTAACGCATGTCGGAAAGCGGCACGAGCGCGTCCTGCAAGCAGCTCGATATGACCGCGAGGTCCTCCTCGTCCTCCGCCCGTAGCTGTAGCGTCCCGGCCATCTCCCTCCTCGCCCGCCTCTCGTGCTCAGTCCTTGAGGCGCTCTATCTCGGCGCCGCAGACCGTCAGCTTCTCCTCGAGCCGCTCGTAGCCGCGGTCGAGGTGATAGACGCGGTTGAGGATCGTCTCGCCTTCGGCCGCGAGGCCGGCCAGCACGAGGCAGACCGAGGCCCTGAGATCGGTCGCCATCACCGGGGCGCCCGAGAGCCGCGCCACCCCGCGCACGATGGCGGAAGTGCCGTGGAGGTTGATGTTCGCCCCCATGCGCATGAGCTCGGGGACATGCATGAAACGGTTCTCAAAAATGGTCTCGGTAATCATGGACGCACCCTCGGCGATCGCCATGAGCGCCATGAATTGCGCCTGCAGATCGGTGGGAAAGCCCGGGAAGGGCTCGGTCATCATGTCGACCCCCTTGATGGCGCCGTTGGCCCGGCCGACCTTGATGCCCTGGTTCGTCTCGAGCAGGATCACCCCCGCTGCCGCGAGCGTCTCGGCCACCGCCCCGATCATGTCGAGCCGCGCGCCCAAGAGCTCCACCTCGCCATCGGTGATCGCCGCGGCGATGGCATAAGTGCCGGCCTCGATGCGATCGGGGATGATCTCGTGGTGCGCGCCATGCAGCCGAGCCTTGCCTTGGACGTGGAGCGTCTCGCTGCCGATCCCCTCGATCTCCGCTCCCATGGCGACGAGACAGCGCGCCAGATCCGCGACCTCGGGCTCGCGCGCCGCGTTCTCGATCAGGGTCTCGCCCCTCGCGAGCA
>DASPPM010000400.1:0-2598 GCA_035625535.1 Alphaproteobacteria bacterium | reverse complement strand
CCCCTTTATCGTGGTCGGCGTGCGCACTTCAGGCGCCTATTTCGCGCCCCTCGTCAAGGCGTCGCTCGCGCGCGCGGGCTTGCTCGCGCGGGCGTGGCTGACCTTCCGTCCCAAGGAAGGTGCCGCACCGGCGGAGGTGCGCCGCTTCCGCAAGCTCGCGGCAGGGGGCGCGCGCGTGCTCCTGGTCGACGACACGCCCAACACCGGCGACACGCTCGTCATGATGGCGGGATTGTTGCGCCGATGGGGGGCAGCAGCCGAGGACATCGTGATCCTTGCGCCCGATCATCCGGCTCAGCTCGACTGGAAGCGCGAGCTCGCGCCGGTGCCGGCGCTTTCCCTTTCGCCCCGCGAGCGTCACAAGGAGCGCCTGCTCGGCGATCCGGTGGCGGTCGAGGCGGTCTTGCGGGAGCTTTACGGCTCGGCCGGCTGGCGGGAGGTGCGCCTTGAGGCGAGCGCATGTCGCGGCGGCGAACGCGCGGCTCTCGGCCCGCTTCGGCGACGGCTTCGAGGTCCGCCTGAAGCGCCTCTTCGAGGTCCAGCTGCGCCACCCCGAGCGTCCGCCGGAAGTGAGGCGCGTGCTCGCCAAAAGCGTCGGCTGGGGCTGGCTCGGTTATCACGCCTATCTCGCGGCCGCCCGCCTCGCGGATTTCGTGCCGCCCCTTGTCGGCTTGCGCCACGGCATCTTGTTCACCGAATGGATCGGCGAACCCGCTCGCGAGGAGCCGCACCCGGATGCCGCCGATATCGCGGCGGTCGTGCCGTCCTACGTCGCCGCGCGCGCCGCGCGCTTGCGCCTCGTTACGGACCCGGGCTCAGCCGGCGCAAGCTATCCCGCACCCGGCCGGGAGACGCTCGCGACCGTCCTTGCCCATTCCTACGGGCCCTATCTGCGCCGCTTGATGACGGGCCGCCTCAGCGCCCGCTTGCAGCGCGCTCTAAGTTGCCGGCCGAGCCTCGTTGACGGCCGCATGGGGCCGGAGGAATGGCTGCGCTGCGAGCGCCGCATCTATAAGGTCGATTTCGAGCATCACAACTTCGGCGGCGGGCAACCGAATATCGTCGATCCGGGATACGATCTCGCCGCCGCGGTCCATGAGCTCGCCCTGGGTGCCGAGGACGAGCGGCATCTCCTCGCGTCCTATGTGGCGCTCTGCGGCGACGAGGGCGTTCGCTCCCGACTGCTGGCCTACAAGCTGCTTTGCGGCATAAGCGCCATGGCAGCGGTCACATACTGGATCGGCCGCGTGCCCATGGAGCGACGGGAGAAGCTCAACCGGCGCTACAATGCCGCGCGCGATTTCCTGGTGTTCCAGATGAGCCGGCATTGCGCCGAGAGCTTCGGGCCGGGAGCCCGGACGGGCTGGTCGAATCGCCTTTTCTTCCTCGACCTCGACGGCGTGTTCGACTTCGAATTCTTCGGTCCCTTCTTTCAGCACACCACGCCCAGCGGGCTTTCGGCGCTTCGCCTCTTGAAGGCGCACGGATACGCGGTCGTGATCAACAGCGGACGCAGCGTCAAGCATGTCCGCGACTATTGCCGCAATTACGCACTGCCGGGCGGGATCGGCGAGTACGGCAGCGTCTTCGTTGACGCGGTGCGGCAACGCGAGCAGCCGCTCGTCGACGGGGAAGCGCGGGAGCAGCTGGCGCGCTGTCGCGAAGCGCTCCGCCGGCTCCCCGACGTGTATTTCGATCCCGGCTATGAATGGGCGGTCCGGGCCTACCGCTATGGCGGTGCGACGACGCTCGGCCTCGCCGCGCCCGAGCTCGAGGACGTCGTAAGCGCCTTCGATCGGCTGAGCTTCGTCGCGCGTCATGCGGACAGCTACATCGTGCAAAAGGGCGCGAACAAGGGAAGCGCCTTCGCGGCGGTCAAGGAGCGCATTGCGGGCGTCACGGCACCGGTCGTGGCCATCGGCGATTCCGTCGAGGACATCGCCATGCTCGAGCAGGCGGATATCGCCTACGTGCCCGGCAATTTCCCGAAAGAGCTCTTGGCGCGGCTCTCGGGCAGCAAATACCGCGCGGTGCGCGAGCCCTTGCAGCGCGGCCTGCTCGCCGCGGTGCGCGACTTGACCCGCGGCGAAGCGGCAGAGGATACGGGTCCCTCATCCGGCCTTCGCCGGACCGGGGCCGACGGCCTCATCGACGCGGCGCTGCGCGCTGCCGACCGGCGGAAGCTCGTGCAAGCGCTCGACCTGCTCCTCAATCGAGCCTGAGTTCGGACAAACCCCGAAGGGGTCAAGCTGACCGCGCCGCCGGCGCCTCTCGGCTATGAAGCCAAGCGATTTTTCGCCGCAAGTCCTGTATGTTCGCCTGGGCGAAGCGGGATATGCCCGGGCCGCAGGCTGGATCGGGCGATGAAGGACATCTTCACTTCCTATCTCGCACAGGCGATCGGACTTCTCGCCAACTTCGTTGCTGGCGTGCTGGCCGCGCGGCTTCTTATGCCGGTGGGGCGCGGTGAGCTCGGTCAAGCGGTGCTTTGGCCGGTGCTGATCGCAGCGCTGGGCGGCTTTTCGAACGGCGATGCGATCATATTCTTCACCGCGGGCCGGCGTGCGGCGGCGCCGCGCGTCATGGGATCCGCACTCG
>DASPPM010000399.1:0-2634 GCA_035625535.1 Alphaproteobacteria bacterium | reverse complement strand
GCCGGCCCTCCTCGTCGATCTCGAGGCGCTCGAGCGCAATCTGCGCCGGCTCGGAGACCGTGCCCGCGAATTGGGCGTCCGCATCCGGCCCCACGCCAAGACCCACAAGTCGCCCACGATCGCGCGCAAGCAGATCGCCCTCGGTGCCGTCGGCGTCTGCTGCCAGAAGGTGAGCGAGGCCGAGGCGCTGGTCGCGGGCGGTATCGGCGACGTGCTGGTGTCGAATGAGGTTGTGGGACGACAGAAGCTCGAGCGGCTGGCAGCGCTTGGCCGCGAGGCGCGCATCGGGGTCTGCGTCGACGAGCCCGAGAACGTCGCCGCCGTCGGCGCGGCCGCGCGGGCCTATGGCGTGGTGCTCGACGTGCTCGTCGAGATCAACGTGGGGGCCAACCGCTGCGGCATCGAGCCGGGCGAGCCGGCGTTGGCGCTGGCCGAGCGCGTGGCCGGCACCTCGGGCCTGCGCTTGCGCGGGCTCCAGGCCTATCACGGATCGGCGCAGCACCTGCGCGGCTATGAGGAGCGCCGGGCGGCGATCGCTGCGGCGGCGCTCAAGGCCGAGCGCACCGCAACGCTCCTCAAGAGCCGCGGCCTCGCCTGCGAAGTGGTGGCGGGCGCCGGCACCGGCACTTACGCCTTCGAGGCTGCCACCGGCGTCTACAACGAGCTCCAGGCCGGCTCCTACGTCTTCATGGATGCGGATTACTCGAAAAATCTCGCCGCGGACGGCGCGCCCGTCCGCGAGTTCGAGCACGCGCTCTTCGTCTATGCCACGGTCATGAGCAAGCCCAACAGCGAGCGCGCGGTGCTCGATGCGGGCCTCAAGGCCGTGAGCGTCGATTCCGGCATGCCGCGGCTCGTGGATCGCGAGGACGCGGAATTCGTGCGCGCCTCCGACGAGCACGGCGTGCTGCGGCTCAAGGAGAGCAATCGTCCGCTCGCCGTCGGCCAGAAGCTGCGCCTCATCCCCGGCCATTGCGATCCGACGGTCAACCTCTACGACTGGTATGTCGGCTATCGCGGCGAGCGGGTCGAGGCGATTTGGCCCATTGCCCGCGGCCCCGGCAATTGAGAGGGGCGACGATCAAATGTGCGAGAGCTCGCCTTAGGCCGGGCTCTCCGTCTTGGCCTCCCCGGCGACGAAAAGCCGGCGCAAGGCCTCGCGCACGGCACGGCCCGCGGCCAAATCCCAGCAATTGACGATGGCGAGCCGGAAGCCGCCCGGCGGCATGGCGTGTTGCTCCGGCTCGCCCTCTTGCTCGAAGGTGATCTGGATCGAGGAGATGCCGGGACGCTCGAGGAAACGGTCGACCGCCGCGTGGTCGATCAACCAGCGCACGCCGTGGGAGCCGAACAGTACGACGCTGTAGCCCTCGCGCCGCGCATCCGCGAAGCGCCAACGCTTTTGCGCGTAGAGCTCGATGACCGCGGCGAGCCAGCCGGGCCCGTTGAGGTCGAGCCACTGCTCGGCCATGCGCAAGTGGCACTCGATGATGCGCCCGCCGATGGTCTCGAAATTCACGACGCCGGTAAAGCCGCCGAGATGGCGCCCGACCCAGGTGCCGAGGTAGCTCTCCAGCGCCGGATCGGGCTCGGCATGCACGGTCCAATAATCGAAGGTGCCCTCGGGCCCGGGCTCTCCCGTGGTGTGGCGCCACCAGACGGGACTGCCGTCGAGGAGTGCTGCATCGCTCGAGACGTGCGCACCGGTGAGAAAGGGCATCCACATATGGCCGGGCTCGTGCGCCGCCAAATAGTCCTCCTCGCGCTCGACGAGGCGTCCGCCCATGCCCATGCCCTTCATGTTGTAGATGGGCTTGGAGAACACCGGATAGCTCTCCGGCAGCGTGCCGTGCGGCCCGTGCGGCAGGCCTTGGGTCTCGCAGATGAGGAGCTTGTTGTAGACCCAGCGATGGGCGGGATAGAGTTGCCAGGCGCTCGCGTCGTCGATCGGGATGATGACCCCTTCCGGGGTCGGATGATCTGCGAAATATTGCGCGCGCCAGGGGTCGAGACCGGGATAGGGCATGGCGCCATCGTGGCAGATCGCGCGCTGCCGCGAAAGGAGGGAGGTTCGGGATGGGCGAATGGATCGAGACCTTCAAGGGTGCCGTGCTCGCCTCCGAGTACGACTCCGAGTCCCATATGAACTCCCAGATCTACGTCGCGCGCTTCGACCAGGCCACTTGGTTCCTTTTGAGCTCGATCGGCATCACGCCGCGCTCGATGAAGCGGGCCGGCCGCCGCATCGCGGTCGTGCGGCAGAGCTATCAGTTCCTCAAGGAGCTCAAGGGCGGCGAGCTCGTCCTCGTGCAAAGCGGCTTCGTCGCGGTCGGCCGCAAGTTCTTCCGCTTCCTCCACCGCATGCTCGATGCCGAGACGGGCCAGCTCGTCGCCACCAGCGATTCGACGGCCGTCGAGGCGAGCCTCGTCACGGGCAAGTCGGCCGCCCTCCCCTCGGCCCAGCGCAAGCTCGCCGAGGGGCGGCTCGTCACCGCCAACGTCGCGGAGTCCTCGGGGCTCGCGTGAGGGAGGAGAGCCGTCGATTGCTTTGCGCCGCCCGAAGATTATTCGCACCGACACCTGCGCGCGCCGCGCAAGCTTGACCCGTTCGCGTGTATATCTTATGGTCGTCGC
>DASPPM010000398.1:0-2390 GCA_035625535.1 Alphaproteobacteria bacterium | reverse complement strand
GGGCCGCCGCGGATGGAGCAACGAACGGCAGCCGGCTCGTTCCGTGCCGTGCCTGTGGACTTCGTGCTTGATTTTGCCTTTGCTTGAGTCGCGACTCGGTGCGCTCCCGCGATTCGTCTATAATCGGCCGATCCTCTAGGGTCGTGTCGCCAGAAGCGTCGGCGCATCCCCTCTCCCGAGGCCCCCGCCTAGAAGCGCGGAGGGGGAGTGAGCCGGTGCTGCGTATGAGGGGAGGCTGCCGTGGAAGAGATCGCAAGCTTGGAGGAGCCGACTGCGCGCGAGGAGGCGCCTCGAGAGGACGGACCAGCCTGGGGCGACCTGCGCGAGTGGCTGGCGCTCATCGAGCGTCACGGGCACCTCAAGCGCGTCGCGAGCGAGGTCGATCCCGAGGAGGAGCTCGCCGCCATCACCTTCATGGCGACGAGGAGCCAAGGCGCACCCGCCCTCCTCTTCGAGCGCCTCAAGGGCGACCGCTCGGGCGCCCGCGTGCTCACCAACATGCTGGGAGCGAGCAAGGAGCGCTTCGCGCTCGCCTTCGGCCTCGAGCCGACGCTGCCGTTGCCCGCGATGATCCGGGCGACGCGGGCGATCATGCGGCGGCGTCTGCGCCCGCGCCTGGTGCCGCCCGAGACGGCACCCGTGAACGAGGTCGTGGTGCGCGGCGCGGACATCGACCTCGGCCGTTTCCCGGCGCCCAAGTTCTGGCCCGGCGACGGCGGGCGCTACATCGGCACGGGCGATGTGACGCTCACCCGCGATCCCGAAAGCGGGCGCATCAACGTCGGCGTCTATCGCCAGATGGTGCATGCCAAGGACCGCATCGGGCTCTACTGCTCGCCCGGCAAGGGCGGCCGGCTCGACCGCGAGGCCTGGTGGGCGCGGGGCGAGGCATGCGAGGTGGTGGCCGCCTACGGCATCGACCCGGTGCTCTTCATGGTCGGCGCGCAGAGCTTCAGTGCCAAAGAGTCCGAGCTCGACGCGGCAGGCGGCATCATGGGCCGGCCGATCGAGCTCACGCGCGCGGAAACGGTGAGCCTGCCGATCCCCGCGCGCGCCGAGCTCGTCATCGAGGGGGTGCTGCAGCCGAACGATCTCGCGATGGAGGGTCCGCTTGGCGAGTTCACCGGCTATTACGGCAACGTGCGGTCGCCCCAGCCGGTGATCGAGGTGCGCGCCGTGCACGCGCGGCGCGAGCCCATCCTCACCGCGGCGCTGATGGCGAGCTATCCCTCCTGCGAGATCGGCGCCTATTACGCGATCATGCGCTCGGCGCGCGTGTGGGACGACCTCGAGCGCATCGGCGTGCCGGGCATTTCAGGCGTCTACGCGCAGCCGGCGGCAGCCTCGGGCTGGGGCATGGTCGTGGTGGCACTCAAGCAGATGTATGCGGGGCACGCGGCACAGGCCCTCGCGCTCACCGCGCAATGCCCGGCCGCCGCCTATTACACCAAGTGGATCGTCGCGGTCGACGAGGACGTCGATCCGACCGACCTCAATCAGGTGCTGTGGGCGCTCTCGACGCGCTGCCATCCCGCGGAGGACATCGACATACTGCGCAACACCTGGTCGACCGGCCTCGACCCGAGCCAATATCCGCCCGAGGCGCGGCCCTACGGCTCGAAGGCGCTGATCAACGCCTGCAAGCCGCATCGCCATCTCAAGGAGTTCCCAGAGCGCACACTTCTGCGCCGCGCGACCTATGAGCGCGTGAAAGCGCGCTGGCGCGAGCTCGGCCTGGAGGGCGAGGCGCCCGAGATCGGCGAGTTTCATCCGGAGGCCTGAGCCGGTGCGCGTGCCGGGTCGCTGAGCGCCGCGGTCGAGCGCCTCGAGACGATCCACAACGTGGCACGGCTCTTGGAGCATGTGCGGCCGTGAGGGCGGCGGCGCGCGAGGCCCACCGGTAAGGCTGATTTTCGCGGTGCACGCCCCTTGCCGGCGCTGGCCCTGCGGCAGGTTCACGCTATATAATGGCAAGCGCTGGGAAATGATCAGCCGCCGCGCATCTCCTTGCCAGGCCGAGGCACGACCCGTGCTCTGCAGCGGCCGTGCGGCGACTTTAAGTGAGGCGGCGGTCCCTTCTCGGGTGTGTTGGCAATAAAGCGAACCACGTCGATGGCGCACTCCCCAAGCGAGAGGCGCCGGAGCGAAAGGCGGGCATCATGAAGAAGCTTGCGATCGTCGTCGTCGGTCTCATCGTCCTCCTCATCGCCGCGCTCTTCGTCGCGCCCAGCGTCATCGACTTCAAGCCTTTGATCGCGTCGCGGGTCAAGGCGGCGACCGGGCGCGACCTCAAGATCGACGGCGCGCTGCGGCTGTCGCTGTTGCCGACCCTCAGCGTGAGCGCCGCCGGCGTCCATCTCTCGAATGCGGCCGGCGCCAAGGCGGCCGAG
>DASPPM010000397.1:0-4688 GCA_035625535.1 Alphaproteobacteria bacterium | reverse complement strand
TGTAGAAAAGAAGATATACCGGCCTGAAGCGCGCGGCGAGGACAGCCGGCAGCTCGGGACTGCGGACGTAGAAGAGGTACGCGAGCGCGATGCCGCAAAGACCGAGGAGTGTCGGCAGCCCCTTGACCCAGAACGGGGCCACGTGCGCGTTCTCGAGCGCCGGATGGCTCGCGAGCGCCAAGATCGAGTCGCGCCAGAACGCGTGATTGCCCTCGCCCACGAACATCTCCTCGGCGACCCAGCCCGCGATCACGGCGCCGAGCGCCAGCACGTAAAGCGGGACGATCATGATGTTGGGCGATTCGTGCACGTGCTCCTGCACGTGATGATCGGCCCGGCTGGCGCCGTGGAAGGTCATGAAGAGGAGGCGCCAAGAGTAGAAGGCAGTCATGAAGGCGACGCCGACACCCAGGACATAGGCGTAGTCGCCGAGCGCCGTGTGTGCGCCCCAGGCGGATTCGAGAATCACGTCCTTGGAGAAGAAGCCCGCGAACGGCGGCACTCCGGCGAGCGAAAGCGAGCCGATCCACATCAGCCCGTAGGTGATCGGGATCTTGTTCCATAGCCCGCCCATCTTGCGCATGTCCTGCTCGCCCGATACGGCGTGGATGACCGAGCCCGCGCCGAGGAAGAGGAGCGCCTTGAAGAAGGCGTGCGTCATGAGGTGGAAGATCGCGGCCGAGTAGGCCGAGACGCCGGCTGCGAAGAACATGTAGCCGAGCTGGCTACAGGTCGAATAGGCGATGACGCGCTTGATGTCGTTCTGCGCGAGCGCGATGGTCGCCGTGAAGAACGCCGTCGAGGCGCCGATGAAGATGACGAACCCGAGCGCCCACGGCGCGTGCTCGAACATCGGCGAGAGCCGGCAGACCATGAACACGCCGGCCGTCACCATCGTCGCGGCGTGAATGAGTGCCGAGACCGGCGTCGGGCCCTCCATGGCGTCCGGCAGCCAGGTGTGCAGGCCGAGCTGCGCCGACTTGCCCATGGCGCCGATGAAGAGCAGGACGCAAAGCAACTCGAGGGCCGGCAGGTGCATGCCGAGGAAGTCGAGGATGGCGCTCTCCTTGCCGCCCACGGCCGCGAAGATCGTATCGAAGCTCACCGTATCGAACAGGAGATAGGTGCCGAAGATGCCGAGCGCGAAGCCGAAATCGCCGACCCGGTTGACGACGAAAGCCTTGATCGCGGCGGCGTTCGCGGACGGACGGTCGTACCAGAAGCCGATCAGGAGATAGGAGCAGAGCCCGACGCCCTCCCAGCCGAAATACATCTGCACCAGGTTCGACGCCGTCACCAGCATGAGCATGGAGAAGGTGAAGAGGGAGAGATAGGCGAAGAAGCGCGGCACGCCGGGATCGCCGTGCATGTAGCCGATCGAGTACCAATGAACGACGCAGCTCACCACGGTAACGACGAAAACCATGACCGCCGAGAGCGTGTCGAACCTCAATGCCCAGGAGACGTCGAGCGTGCCCGAGGTCATCCAGGCGAGGAGCTGGATGGTCCGCTCCTGCCCCCCGAGGGCGACCTGCCAGAAGATCACGCATCCGAGCACGGCAGCGATCAGCATGGCGCCGCAGGTCACGAACTGGGCGCCGCGATCGCGCAAGAACGGTCCGAGGAGCCCGGCGAGCAGAGCGCCCAGAAGCGGAAGGAAGATGGCCGCGACGTAGATCATATCGCCGATTCCTAGCCCTTCATCACGCTCATGTCCTCGACCTCGATCGAGCCGCGGTTGCGGAAATAGGTGACGAGGATGGCGAGCCCGATCGCCGCCTCCGCCGCGGCCACGCTGAGCACGAAGAGCGCGAAGACCTGGCCGACGAGATCGTTGAGGAAGGCCGAGAAGGCCACAAGATTGATGTTGACCGCAAGCAGCATGAGCTCGATCGACATCAGGATGACGATGACGTTCTTGCGGTTGAGGAAGATGCCGAAGACCCCAAGCGTGAACAGGATCGCGGCGACGGTCAGGTAGTGCCCAAGGCCGATCGTCATGAGTGGATGCCGCCTCCCACGGGTACTTTCTTCACCTCGACCGAGCGCTTGGGATTGCGCGCGATCTGCTGGGCGACGCGCTGGCGCTTGACCCCTTCCCGGCGCCTGAGCGTCAGCACGATGGCGCCGATCATGGCGACGAGCAGCACGAGTCCGGCCGCCTGGAAGAGATAGACATATTTCGTGTAGAGCACGAGGCCGAGGGCTTCAGTGTTGGGCACTTGCGAGAACAGCGGAATCGGGTCCTTGACGGTCTGCGCGGCCTGGGGGGCGAACACCCAGCTGCCGCCCACGAGCGCCAGCTCGCCGAGAAGGATGAGGCCGATCACGGCGCCGACCGGCAGATATTTCGCGAAGCCCTCCCTGAGCTGGACGAAGTCGATGTCGAGCATCATCACCACGAAGAGGAACAGTACCGCGACCGCGCCCACGTAGACCACGACGAGGATCATGGCGAGGAACTCGGCCCCCAGGAGCACGAAAAGCGCCGCCGCGTTGAAGAAGGCGACAATGAGGAAGAGGACCGAGTGCACCGGGTTGCGCGCCGCGATCACCATGACGCCCGAGGCCACCATGATGCCCGCAAATAGATAGAACGCGAGGGCCTGGATGATCATGCCCGCCCCTCGCCCGGGTCTTCCGATGTGGCCGCGTCGCGCGCCATGCTCGCCCCCCTTCTCCCCTATCTCACCGGTAGGGCGCGTCCGCCGCAAGATTGGCGGCGATCTCCAACTCCCAGCGGTCGCCGTTCGCGAGCAGCTTCTCCTTGTCGTAGAGCAGCTCCTCGCGCGTCTCCGCCGCGAACTCGAAATTGGGGCCTTCGACGATGGCGTCGACCGGGCAGGCCTCCTGGCAGAAGCCGCAGTAGATGCACTTGGTCATGTCGATGTCGTAGCGCGTCGTGCGGCGGCTGCCGTCGGCGCGCGGCTCGGCCTCGATTGTGATCGCCTGAGCGGGACAGATCGCCTCGCACAGCTTGCACGCGATGCAGCGCTCCTCGCCGTTCGGATAGCGCCGCAGCGCGTGCTCGCCGCGAAAGCGCGGCGAAAGCGGACCCTTCTCATAGGGATAGTTCAAGGTGACCTTCGGCTTGAAGAAGTATCTCAAGGTCAGCCAAAGGCCCTCCATGAGCTCGCTCAGGAGAAGCGCCCGCGCGGTGCGGTCAAGGGTCGCCATCTCAGATCTCCCTCTCGAGGCCGCTTGTCCGCCCTAAGGCGGCGGCCGAGCGCTGCCGCGGCATGGTGCCACGGATCGTCATGTTCCGGCCCTGAGCACAGGCGTCCAGTCGAAGGCGACGAGCACGCCCGCGGTCAGGACCAACCATAGAAGCGAGGCCGGCAGGAACACCTTCCAGCCGAGACGCATGAGCTGATCGTAGCGGTAGCGCGGGAACGCCGCCCGCACCCAGAGGAAGACGAACAGCACGGCGCAGATCTTGAAAATGAGCCAGAGCGGCCCCGGGACCCAGGTGAAGGGGGCCACCGGGAAGGGCGGGAGCCAGCCGCCGAGGAAGAGGATCGAGGTCATGGCGCTCACCAGGATCATGTTCGCGTACTCGCCGAGAAAGAAGAGCGCGAAGGTCATCGACGAGTATTCGACGTTGTAGCCCGAGACGAGCTCGGCCTCCGCCTCCGGCAGATCGAAGGGAGCGCGGTTGGTCTCGGCGAGTCCGGAGACGAAGAAGACCACGAACATGGGCAGAAGCGGCAGCCAGAACCAGCTGAAGGCGCCGAAGCGCCCGGCCTGCGCGAGCACGATCTGCGAGAGGTTGAGCGAGCCTACGCAGAGCAGCACGCTGATCATCACGAAGCCGATCGAGACCTCGTACGAAACCATCTGCGCCGCCGAGCGCAAGGCGCCCAGAAAAGCGTATTTCGAGTTGCTCGCCCAGCCGGCCATGATGATGCCGTAGACGCCGAACGAGCTGATGGCGAAGAGGTAGAGGATGCCGACATTGATGTTGGCGAGCACTATGCCCCGGCCGAAGGGAATCACCGCCCAGGCGACGAGCGAAAGCAGGAAGGTGAGCATGGGGGCGATGAGGAAGACGGTGCGATTGGCGCCGCTCGGGATCACCGTCTCCTTGAAGAAGAGCTTGAGCCCGTCGGCGATCGGCTGGAGAAGCCCGAATGGCCCGACCACGTTCGGGCCCTTGCGCAGCTGCATGGCGCCAATCACCTTGCGCTCGGCATAGGTGACGTAGGCCACCATGAGGAGAAGCGGCACGACGATGGCCACGATCTCGAGCACGATGAGGATCGTCGGCCAGACGTATCCGGTCAAGAGCTCAGCCATGGGTCCCGGTCTTCTCTTGTCCGCCGCGCTCGATCTCGTCGATGCATCTCGCCATGGTCTCCGAGGCGCGGCTGATCGGATCGGTCATGTAATAGCTCTTGATCGCCGTCTCGAAGGGTGCCGCGGCAAGCGGCCCCGGCTCGCCGAAGGCAGCCCAGGGGGCCGGCGTCACCGCGTCGAGCTTGGCGAAGACGGGGCTCGCCTTGGCTAGCCGGGCCTCTATCTCCCCTAGGCTGTCATAAGGCAGCTTATGGCCGAGGACGGCCGAAAGCGCCCGCACGATCGCCCAATCCTCGCGCGCCTCTCCCGGGGGAAAGACGGCGCGGCGCGCGCGCTGCGCGCGGCCTTCGCTGTTCACATAGGTGGCGTTCTTCTCGGTGTAGGCGGCACCC
>DASPPM010000396.1:0-5741 GCA_035625535.1 Alphaproteobacteria bacterium | reverse complement strand
CCGGCGTCGCGATCTCGAGGCGCGAGCCGGCCTCGGCGATGAACTCGGCAGCACTCATGCCCGGGTGCGCGCCGTTGTCGTCGAAGAGGATGACGCTCTCGGCGGGCTTGGCCGCACCGGAGAGGATGTCCCAGCTCGTCGTCGCGAGTTCGGCACCCTCGTCGAGGAACGACGTGTTCGGCACCCCGCCCGTGGCGACGACCACGATATCGGGCTCCTCGCGCAGCACGTCCGCCGCCTCCGCATACGCGTTGAAGCGCATCTCGACGCCGTCGCGCCGGCACTCGGCCATGCGCCAGTCGACGATGCCGAGGATCTCGCGCCGGCGCTTGAGCCCCGCCGCGAGAACGAGCTGGCCGCCCGGCTTGTCCGCCGCCTCGAAGAGCACGACCGCGTGGCCGCGCGCGGAGGCGACCCGCGCCGCCTCCAACCCGCCCGGTCCGGCGCCCACGACCACGACCTTCTTCTTCGCTCCGGCACTGCGCGCGACGACGTGCGGCATCGTCGCCTCGCGCCCCGTTGCCGCGTTGTGGATGCAGAGCGCCTCGCCCGCGAAATAGATGCGGTCGATGCAGTAGCCCATGCCGACGCAGGGCCGGATCTGCTCCTCGCGCCCCTCCATGACCTTGCGCGCGATGTGCGGATCCGCCATGTGGGCGCGCGTCATGCCGACCATGTCGAGCTTGCCCGAGGCGACCGCGTGGCGCGCGGTGGCGACGTCCTGGATGCGCGCGGCGTGGAACACGGGAAAGCGCGTCGCCGCGCGCACCTCGCCCGCGAAATCGAGGTGGGGTGCGAGCCTCGTGCCCATGCCGGGGATGACGTGGGAGAGCGCCTCGTCGGTCTCGATGTGGCCGCGGATGACGTTGATGAAATCGATGCAGCCGCTTGCGGCCAGGCGGCGCGCGATCTCGACCCCCTCATCGCGCGAGAGGCCGCGCTCCCAATCCTCGTCGCAGACCATGCGCACCCCGACGATGAAATCGGGGCCGACGCGCGCGCGGATCGCGGCGAGGGCTGCGAGCGAGAAGCGCAGGCGGTTCTCCAGGCCGCCGCCGTATTCGTCGTCGCGCCTGTTGGTGGCCGGCGACCAGAACTGGTCGGCGAGATGGCCGTAGCATTCGATCTCGAGACCGTCGAGGCCGGCCGCCCTGCAGCGCTCCGCGGCGTCGGCGTAATGGCGGATGACGCGGGCGATGTCCCAATCCTCGACCGCCTTGGGGAAGGCGCGATGCGCGGGCTCGCGCACGGCCGAGGGGGCGATGACGGGGAGCCATTCCTCCTTGCTCCAGGAGGTGCGGCGGCCGAGATGGGTGATCTGGATCATCACCGCGGCGCCGTGCCCATGCACGTCGTCCGCCAGCTCCTTGAGCCAGGGCACGACCTCGTCCTTGTAGAGGAGGATGTTGCCGAAGGCCTGGGGACTGTCGGGCGAGATGACGGAGGAGCCGCCGATCATGGTGAGCGCGATGCCGCCCTTGGCCTTCTCGGCGTGGTAGAGGCGGTAGCGCGCCTTCGGCATGCCGTCCTCGGTATAGGACGGCTCGTGCGCGGTCGACATGAAGCGGTTCCGGAGCGTGAGATGCTTGAGCCGGAAGGGCTCGAGGAGGGGGTCCTTGGTGGCCATCTCGCGGCACCTTTCGCCGTGGTCCGGGCCTTATGTTAGCCGAACGCGGGCCCCGTGGGCAGCGCCGAGGCGGAGGCGCTCGGCCATTGTCGGGGGCGCAAGCGGGCCCAGGCCGATTGCGCTTACTCGCCGCTCGTCGGAAAATAGGCAACGGGCGCGCAAAGCGAGGGCCGCGCGCCGGCGGACGGGGAGTGCCATGGGTCAGCTCGAGCGCCGAGAGGGCTTTCGCTTCGGCTTCTTGACGCTTGCCGACTACTCGATGATCGCCTTCGCCAATGCCGTCGAGCCGCTCCGACTGGCGAACTGGCTGAGCGGGAAGACGCTCTGCGAGTGGTCGGTGCTGAGCCTCTCCGGCCGGCCGGTCCCGGCGAGCAACGGCCTCGCCGTGGTGCCGACGATCGCGGCGGCGGCGGCCGAGCACCTCGACATCATCTTCGTCTGCGGCGGCGTCGACGTGCGCGCGGCGTGCGACGAGGCGACCCTCGCCTATCTGCGCCGCATCTCGAGGCAGAGCACGGCGTTGGGCGCGCTCTGCACCGGAAGCTACGTGCTCGCGCGCGCGGGCCTCCTCGACGGCTATCGTTGCGCCATCCATTGGGAGAACATCGCCGCCGTGCGCGAGGAGTTCCCCAAGGTGCGCTTCACCAATGAGCTTTTCGTCGTCGACCGCGAGCGCTACACGGCGTCTGGCGGCACCGCACCGCTCGACCTCATGCTCAACCTCATCGCAGAGCGCCTGGGCCAGGAGCTCTCGGTCGCCATCTCCGAGGAGTTCCTGCTCGAGCGCATCCGCGGCTCCCAGGACCAGCAGCGCATCCCGCTTCTCGCGCGCGTGGGTGCGAAGCAGCGCAAGATCATCGAGGCGGCCTCGCTCATGGAGGCGAACATCGAGGAGCCGCTCGCCCTCGATCAAGTGGCGCGGCGCGCCGGCCTGTCGCGGCGCCATCTCGAGCGCCTCTTCAAGCAGCATCTCGATTGCCGCCCGGCGCGCTATTACCTCGAGCTCAGGCTCGACCGCGCGCGCCAGCTCCTCTTGCAGACCGACATGTCGGTCATGGACGTGACGGTGTCGTGCGGCTTCCAGTCCCCGCCCCACTTCAGCAAGTGCTACAAGGAGCGCTTCGGCCATCCCCCGAGTGCGGAGCGCAGCACGGCGCTGCGCACGCCCGCGCGGCGCGCGTAGCGGGGGCCTTCGCGGACGCGACCCGAGCGCTACACGTTCGAGTCCGGGAACGACGCCTTGCGCCGCTGGATGAAGTCGAGGAGCGCCTCGTCGACCGCGGGATCGATGGCCGGCGCCTGGTACTCGCGCAGCATGCGCTTCCACATCGCGTTCGCGCGCTGGGCCATGTCCTTACTACCCTCCGCCTCCCACTGCTCGACGCTGTTGTTGTCGGCAAGCGGCGAGCGGTAGAAGGCGCTCTCGAAATTGGCCTGGGTGTGGGCGCAGCCGAGGAAGTGCTTGCCGGGGCCGACCTCGCGGATGGCGTCGAGCGCCTGGCCGTTCTCGGAGAGGTCGACGCCCAAAAGCAGGGTGTGCATCATGCCGGCCTGGTCGGCGTCCATGACGAATTTCTCGTAGCCCATGGCGAGGCCGCCCTCGAGCCAGCCGGCCGTGTGCAGCACGAAATTGGCGCCGGCGAGACAGGTCGGCAGCATGGTGTTGGCCGACTCGTAGGCCGCCTGGGCGTCCGCGAGCTTGGAGGCGCAAAGCGCACCGCCCGAGCGGAAGGGTACGCCCAGGCGCCGCGCCAGCGCCGCCATGGTGTAGAGCACCAACTCCGGCTCCGGCGTGCCGAAGGTGGGGGCGCCCGACTGCATCGAGACGGAGGAGGCGAAGCTGCCGAAGATCACCGGCGCGCCCGGATTGAGCAGTTGCACGAAGGCAAGGCCCGCGAGCGCCTCGGCGAGCGTCACGGTGCAGGCCCCCGCTATGGTCACCGGCGCCATGGCGCCCGCCAGGATGAAGGGGGTGACGAGGCAGGCCTGGTTGTTGCGCGCGTAGACCTTGAGCGCGCCGAGCATGGTGGCATCGTAGGTGAGCGGCGAGTTGGCGTTGATCAGGCCGATGACCACCGTGCGCGGCTTTCCGCTCGCGGGATCGAGGTAGCGCTCGCCGAAGAGGATCTTCGCCATCTCGACGGTGTCCTCGGCGCGCAAGGGGTGCGTCACCGAGCCCATGAACGGCTTGTCGCTCAACCGCATGTGCGCATAGACCATGTCGAAGTGCCGCTTGTTGACCGGCAGATCGACCGGCTCGCACACGGTGCCGCCCGAGTGGTGCAGATAGGGCGAGGCGTAGGCGAGCTTCACGAAGTTGCGGAAGTCCTCGATGGTGCCGTAGCGCCGCCCCTGGTCGAGGTCGCGCACGAAGGGCGAGCCGTAGGCGGGGGCGAACACCACGTTCCTCCCGCCCATCGCGACGCTGCGCGCGGGGTTGCGCGCGTGCTGGACGAATTCGCGCGGCGCGCTCCTTTGAATGATCGAGCGGCACAGGCCGCGCGGAAAGCGCACGCGCTCGCCCTCTACGTCGGCTCCCGCCGCGCGCCAGATCGCGGGCGCCTCCTCCTCGCCCTTGAAGTCGATGCCGACCTCCTCGAGGATGGTGTCGGCATTGCCCTCGATGAGCGCCAGTCCCTCCTCGTCCAGCACCTCGTAGAGCGGAATCTTGCGCGTGATGAAGGGCACCGATTGGGCCGCGTGCGCGAGGCGCTGGGCGCGCTTGGCCTCGCGCGCGCTGCCGCGGCGCATGCGCGGCGAGGTCCCTTGGTCGCTCATCGGCTTCCTCCCTCGCTCATGGTCTCCCTCATTTCGCGAGCAGCGCCGCGCGCCGCCGCGCGCTTCGACTCCGCCGGCCGCTCGCCTCCTCAGACCGAGCCTCCGGCAACTTGACCACGCGGGCGAGATGGGGATAGGCGGCGTGGCGGTGCGGGATCGCCATGGCGTCGACGAAATGCTCCTGGAAGCGGGGCTCGACCGCGGTCTCCACCTTCTCCACGCGGCGTACGAGGCGCTCGATCTCGCCGCGCGCGCGGCGGTCGAGGAGGGCGATGCGCGCGCCGGTGCCGGCGGCATTCCCGGCCGAGCTCACCCGTGCGAGATCGCAGTCCGGCAACATGCCGAGCACGGTCGCGTATTTGACGTCGATGTGGCTGCCGAAGGCGCCGGCGAGGCGGATGCGGTCGACGTGAGCGGTGCCCATGCGCTCCATGAGGAGCCGGATGCCCGCGTGGAGCGCCGCTTTCGCGAGCTGGATCGCGCGCACGTCGTTCTGGGTGATGCGCACCGCGCTCGCGCGGTCGTAAAGCAGATAGGCGAAGGTGGGGCCGTCGGCTTGGATGCGCGGACTGCGCGCGGCCAAGCTGCCGTCGATGACGCCGTCCTTCCTCAAGATGCCGGCGAGGAACATCTCGGCGAGCGCTTCGATGATGCCCGAGCCGCAGATGCCCGTGACGCCGGTCGCGCGCGTGGCGGCCGCGAACCCCGCATCGTCCGACCAAAGCTCGCAGCCGATCACCTTGACGCGCGGCTCGAGTGTTGAGGGATCGATGCGCACGCGCTCGATGGCGCCAGGTGCCGCGCGCTGGCCGCAGCTGATCTGGGCTCCCTCGAAAGCGGGCCCCGTTGGGCTCGAGCAGGCGATGAGCCGCGCGCGGTTGCCGAGAATGATCTCGGCGTTGGTGCCGACATCGACGAGGACCGTGAACTCGTCCGAGAGGTCCGGCCGCTCGGCGAGCAGCACGCCCGCCGCGTCGGCGCCGACGTGGCCGGCGATCGAGGGCAGCACGAAGGCGCGCGCGCCGGGGTGGAAGGCGAGCCCGAGCTCGGCTGCGCGCAGCGTCACGGCGCCGTCGCAGGCGAGCGCAAAGGGAGCGCCGCCAAGCTCGACCGGATTGATGCCGAGGAGGAGGTGCTGCATGATCGGGTTGCCGACGAAGCTCGCCTCGAGAATGTCGCCTCTGTCGATGCCCGCCGCGCGCGCCGCCTGGCCGGCGAGATCGTTGATGGCGCCGCGCACCGCGGCCGTGAGCTCGGTCTCGCTCCCCGGATGCATCATGATGTAGGAGACCCGGCTCATCAGGTCCTCGCCGAAGCGGATCTGCGGGTTCATCAT
>DASPPM010000395.1:0-2452 GCA_035625535.1 Alphaproteobacteria bacterium | reverse complement strand
CGTGCCGATCCATGCCGAGGACTACGTCCACCGCATCGGCCGCACCGGCCGCGCCGGGCGCGAGGGCCGCGCCTTCACGCTCGCGACGCCCGAGGATGGCCGCTTCGTCTCCGCCATCACCAAGCTCATCGGCAAGGACATCCCGGCCATCACCGTCGAGGGCATCGGCGGCGCCGAGCTCTCCGAGGACGAGGGCGAGCATCGCCGCGAGCGCGGCGGTCGCGGCCGTGGCCGCGGCCGCGGCGGCCGGCATGACGGCCGCGAGCGGGGCGAGCGGCGCGAGCCGCGCGAGCCCGCCCAGGCCGAGGGCGAGAACGGCCGGCGCGACCGGCATTCGCGCCCCGAGCGCGATCGCCGCGACGGCGCGGAGCGGCGCCCGTTGCGCGAGGCGCCGCGACCGGTCACCATGGACCCCGAGGGCAAGGTGACGCCGCTGCCGCGGCGCGACGAGCGCCGCGACGACCACGACGACGATCGCCGCGTGGTGGGCTTCGGCGACCACCTGCCCGCCTTCCTGGCGCGTCCGCCGAGGATCGCGCGCGGCTGACGGGGGTGACCCCATGAAGACGATCTTCGTGATGGTGAAGTGCGATCTCGGCAAGGCCTACAAGGTCGCCGAGGATGCGGTGGAGACCGTCGAGCAGGTGTCCGAGGTCTACTCGGTCTCGGGCCAGTACGACCTGCTGATGAAATGCTATCTGCCGCCCGAGATGGACATCGGCCATTTCGTCGTCGACAAGCTGCAGACGCTGCCGGGCATCAAAGACACCTTCACCATCATGGCCTACAAGGCCTTCTCCGAAGATCAATCGTTTTAGTCGCTACTTTCTCTAAGCGCATCTCAGTTTCTTAGCCCCTCCCCCCTTGAGGCCTGTTTGGGCCGGGGAGATAGGTGACAGGTGTTCGGGGACATGGGTGACACATTTTGGCATGCTTTCAAAGCGTGCAAGGGGGTTGCTGTTGTTGCGCCGGTTCGCAAATCGAGCCTGGCGATCGGCTGGGCGCAGTAATGGATGCTGAAGACGCCGTCGTCGTTGGTGGGGCGCAGCGCGACGGGCTGGCCGCGGAAGGCTTTGCCGATGCGCCAGGGATGGTTTTTGAAACTGATGAAGCCGTCGCGATCGACCCTGCGGACGACATCGCCGGGACCGTACTCGATCGCCGGCAGCGTCTCCGGGAAGGAACGCGGGCTAAGGCGGTAGCGCGTGCCCGGGGGCTCGAGCCCCAACGCCTCGTGCGGCCGGTGGTGATTGTAGATCTGCCGCCAAGCATCGAAGGCGCGCTGGCATTCGGCGAGATCGCAAAAGCTGTTCCGCTCCAGAACCTCAGCCTTCAAGGTGCGATGAAAGCGCTCGTCCTTGCCCTGCGTCTGCGGGTGATAAGGCCGGCCATGGCTCACGCGGATGCCGAGCCGCATCAGCCATGCCGTGAAGAGGGTGAAGGGTTGAGCACCAGCGTCGCCCCAGGGTGCGCCATTGTCCATCAGCATCGCGAACGGCAGGCCATAGCGGCGGAACAGCGTCACCAGACGCGCGCGAACCGTGGCGTCCTGCTCATTGCCACAGGCCTCCAGCCCTACCGCGTAGCGCGAGTGATCATCGAGCACGGTGAGCGCATGACAGCGGCCTTGGCTCAGCGGGAAATGGCCCTTGAAGTCCATCTGCCACAACTCGTTCGGTGCGGCCCGCTCGAAGCGCTGGAAGGGGCCCGGATGCTCACCCTCAGGCCGCTCGAGCTTGCCATGCCGGCGCAGAATCTCCGTGATCGTGCTCGGCGCCGGTGCCGCCGCATCGCCGTTGCACGCCATCACCTTGGCGATCTTGCGACCGCCCCAGGCATCGTTGCTGCTCGCCCGGATGCGAAGAACCGCGGCTTCCACCGCATCAGCGCTTCGCCCCGGGCTGCGAAAGGGCCGGCGCGAGCGATCAGAAAGCCCCGCTCGCCCCTCCGCCGCGTATCGCTTCAGCCATTTGTAGCCCTTCGTCCGGCTGATGCCAAAGCGCCGGCACAGCGCGCTCCGGTTCGCGCCCACCGCCAAAGCCAATCTCACAAACTCCTCCCGCTGATCCATGATCGACAGCTCCCGCCACGGCATCGAGCGATCCCCCATACAACCACACCTGGTCGTACAAGTGTCACCCATGTCCCCGAACGGCTGTCACCCATGTCCCCGGTCTGTACAGAGGGGGAGAGGGTAGGGTGAGGGGGCTGCTTCCAAATCAACGGGACATACTCTAGCCTCTCACTAACTCGCGATCCCTGCGCGCGCGAGGATCGCGTGGAGGAGCACCTCGCAGCCGGCGGTCAAGTCCGCGGCCGCCGCGTTCTCGATCTCGTTGTGGCTGAGCCCGCCCTCGCAGGGCACGAAGATCATCCCGGTGGGTGCCACGCGCGAGAGATAGCAGGCGTCGTGGCCCGCACCCGAGATGATGTCGCGGTGCGCGTAGCCGAG
>DASPPM010000394.1:0-4704 GCA_035625535.1 Alphaproteobacteria bacterium | reverse complement strand
CGCCCGAAAAAACTACCGCGTCGACGAAGGGGCGGGCGTAGCCAAGGCGCAATAGGTCCGTGTTGACGATGCCCGGTGCGCCGCCGCGGACGTCGACCGCTGCTGTTGCCTTGTTGGGAAATCGAAAGATGGTGAGCCCGGTCGGGCCTGCCTCGTAGGAGCCTATTCCTACTTCCACGGCCGGCCAGTCAAACACGAGCGTTGGACCATGGGTGCCCGTGTCGGGAACGAGCTGGCTCTGATCCGCGCTGGCCGCAGGTGCGGCAAAGACCGCCGTCGCAAGGAGAAGGTATCGCAGGGTGCTGCGAACAGCGGTGCAGCACTTGTCGATCGGCGTAGAGGCTTTCATAGCGGGCTTACGGGTGATTGGACGGCGGCTCTGCATATCGAGTGTCCTC
This sequence comes from Alphaproteobacteria bacterium, assembly GCA_035625535.1. Classification (GTDB taxonomy): domain Bacteria; phylum Pseudomonadota; class Alphaproteobacteria; order JACZXZ01; family JACZXZ01; genus DASPPM01. The sequence goes on along the minus strand of DASPPM010000394.1, from coordinate 4,306 downwards.
TGCTATCCGACGCTCATTCAATATCCGACCCCCGCCGCAAAATCGACGTCGATGATCGTCGCGTTGCATCGTCTCGAAACCGCATCTATTCGTGTGCTTTCGGTCGGGCGGCGAAATTCGGGTCGAGGCACTGCCGGTAGCCCGGCCAGGGGGGCCATGCTATGGTGCCTCGAGCGCTTGCCCAACCCCAACAGCTCTCGTGAGGAGCGCCTTGCCGTCCCCCGCGGAGCCCTTGAGCGAGACATCCTCCCCCCCGCCCCGGCCCGAGGCGACGGCATTTTCCGCGAGCCCGATGATGGCGCAGTACCTCGAGGTCAAGCGCGCGCACCCGGACTGCCTGCTCTTCTACCGCATGGGCGACTTCTACGAGATGTTCTTCGAGGACGCGGTCAAGGCCGCGAAGGCGCTCGACATCGCCCTCACCAAGCGCGGCCGGCACGAGGGCGAGGACATCCCCATGTGCGGCGTGCCGGTGCACGCGGCCGATGCCTATCTCTCGCGCCTCATTCGCCAGGGCTTCCGGGTTGCCGTGTGCGAGCAGATGGAGGACCCGGCCGAGGCCAGGCGGCGCGGCGGCAAGGCCGTGGTGCGGCGCGAGGTGATCCGCATCGTCACACCGGGCACGCTCACCGAGGACAGCCTGCTCGACGCGCGCCGGCACAATTATCTAGCCGCCCTTGCCGAGGCCGCGGGGGTGGCCGCGCTTGCCTGGCTCGACCTCTCGACCGGCGACTTCCATGTCCAGACGGTCGAGGCCGGCGCGCTCGCAAGCACGCTCGCGCGCCTCGAGCCGGGCGAGCTCATCCTCTCGGACCGCCTCTTGGCGCGGGAGTCGTTCGTGGCGGCGCTGGCCGACTGGCGCGCGCGCGCAACGCCGCAGCCCTCCTCGCGTTTCGACAGCGACAGCGGCCGGCGCCGGCTCGAGGCCTACTACCACGTCAAGGCGCTCGACGCCTTCGGCAGCTTCGGCCGCGCCGAGCTCGCCGCCGCGGGTGCGCTCCTCGATTACGTCGAGCTCACCCAGAAGGGCAAGCTGCCGCGCTTCAAGGCGCTGCAGCAGATGCGGCCGGGGGCCGTGCTCGAGATCGATCCGGCGACGCGGCGCAACCTCGAGCTCGCGTCGGCGCTTTCGGGCGAGCGGCGCGGCAGCCTGCTTGCCGTCATCGACCGCACGGCGACCGCGGGGGGTGCGCGTCTCCTTGCCGCCCGCCTCGCCGCTCCCTTGACCGAGCCGGAGGCGATCTCCGAGCGGCTCGACATGGTCGAGTTCTTCGTCGCCAACGAGCGCCTGCGCGAGGAGCTGCGCAAAATCCTCAAGGGCAGCCCCGATCTCGAGCGCGCGCTCTCGCGCCTGGCCCTCGGCCGCGGCGGTCCGCGCGACCTCGCGGCCGTGCGCGACGGCTTGCGCCTCGCGGCGGAGGCGAAGTTGGTACTCGCCGATCCGGGCCTCTCAGAGCCGGCCGCCGGCATCGCCGCGGCAGGTGCCGAGCTCGGCGAGCATGAGGCCTTGGTCGCGCGGCTCGCGGCGGCGCTTGCCGGCGAGCTTCCCCTTTTCGCGCGCGACGGCGGCTTCATCGCGAGCAACTACCATCCGGCCCTCGACAACGAGCGCATCTTGCGCGACGAGAGCCGGCGTCTCGTGGCGGCACTCGAGGCGCGCTATCGCGGCGAAAGCAGCATCGCCTCGCTCAAGATCCGGCACAACAACGTGCTCGGCTACTTCATCGAGGTGACCTCGACGCACGCCGACAAGCTGCCCACGGGTGCGGCCGGGCCGTTCATCCACCGCCAGACCATGGCGGGTGCGGTGCGCTTCACCACGCCCGAGCTTGCCGAGCTCGAGGAGAAAATCGCGCGCGCCGCCGACAAGGCCTTGGCCCTCGAGCTCGAGCTCTTCGCCGAGCTCGTGGCCGCGGTCCTCGCGCGCGCCGAGGCGATCGCCGAGGCCGCGGCGGCGCTTGCCACCCTCGATGTCGCAGCGGGGCTGGCAGCCCTCGCGCTCGAGCGGCGCTACGCGCGGCCGCTCGTCGATCTGAGCCTCGCCTTCGAGATCAGGGGCGGGCGCCATCCGACCGTCGAGGCGGCGCTCGAGGAAAGCGGCGGCGGCGCCTTCGTCGCCAACGATTGCGCGCTTCCGCCCGAGCGCCGGCTCTGGCTCCTGACCGGCCCCAACATGGCCGGCAAGAGCACCTTCCTGCGCCAGAACGCGCTCATCGCGATCCTCGCCCAGATCGGCTCCTTCGTGCCGGCCGAGCGCGCGCACATCGGCGTCGTCGACCGTCTCTTCAGCCGCGTGGGTGCGGCCGACGATTTAGCACGGGGCCGCTCGACCTTCATGGTCGAGATGGTGGAGACGGCGGCGATCCTCAACCAGGCGGGCGAGCGCTCACTCGTCATCCTGGATGAGATCGGCCGGGGCACGGCCACCTTCGACGGGCTCTCGATCGCCTGGGCCACCCTCGAGCATCTTCACGAGGTGAACCGCTGCCGCGCCCTCTTCGCCACCCACTACCACGAGCTCACGGCGCTTGCGGCCAAGCTCTCGGCCCTCGCCTGCTACACCATGCGGGTCAAGGAGTGGCAGGGCGACGTGGTCTTCCTCCACGAGGTGGCCCCGGGGGCGGCCGACCGCTCCTACGGCATCCACGTGGCGCAGCTCGCCGGGCTGCCGCAAGCGGCCGTCGCGCGCGCCGAGCAGATCCTGGCCGTGCTCGAGCAGGGCGAGGAGGCGAGCGCCTTGACCCGCCTCGCCGACGATCTGCCGCTCTTCAGCGCCGCAGCCGCCCGGCCCAAGGGTAGCGCGCGGCATGAGCCCTCGGCGCTCGAGGAGGCGCTCGGCGAGGTCCATCCCGACGAGCTCACGCCCAAGGAGGCGCTCGAGCTGCTCTATCGCCTCAAGAGGATGCTGGGGCGGGAATAGGGCGCAAGAGGCGTGCCGCGACGCGGCGCATCCTGGGCCCGTGTTGCGCGCCATCTGACTTATCGGGCAAGATGCCGTCTAAGAGGGATTGCACGCCATGGCGGCGGAGCGGTCGGGTCGGGTCGAACGCAAGCTGGCAGCGATTTTGGCTGCCGACGTGGCCGGCTATTCGCGGCTGATGGAGCTCGACGAGGCGGGCACCGCCCGCAGGCTGCGCGAGCATCGCGTCGTGGCCGCTGCGCTGGTGGCGAGGTACGGCGGCCGCATCGTCAAGACCACAGGCGACGGCGTGCTGATCGAGTTTCCCTCGGTTGTCGATGCGGTCGAATGCGCGGTGGCGGTGCAGGCGGTGATGGCCGAGCGCAACGAAGCCGTCCCCTGCGACCAGCGCATGCTGTTCCGGATTGGGATCAATTTGGGCGACGTTCTGGTCGAGGGCGACGATATCCTCGGCGACGGCGTCAACGTGGCCGCGCGGCTTGAAGGCATCGCCGAGCCGGGCGGCATCTGCATCTCGTCTTCCGCCTACGATCAGGTCCTCGGCAAGGTCGCCATCGAGTTCGCCGATCTGGGCGAGCAGAACCTCAAGAATATCGCGCGTCCGGTACGGGCCTATGCCGTCAGCCGGGATGGGCTTGCTGCGAAGACAGCAGCCGCTCGAACGACTGGAGGCCTGCCTGCTGTGCCGCGTCTCTCCATCGTTGTGCTGCCCTTCGCCAATCTGGGCGGTGATCCAGAGCAGGAGTATTTCGTCGACGGCGTCGCCGAGGGCCTCACGACGGACCTGTCGCGCATATCTGGCTCCTTAGTGATCGCGCGCAATACGGCGTTTACCTACAAGGGCAAGCCTGTCGACGTAAAGCAGATCGGTCGCGAGCTCGGCGTGCGCTATGTGCTCGAGGGCTCGGTGCAACGCGGGGGCAGCCGGCTGCGCGTCAATGTTCAGCTCATCGACGCCGAGACGGCGAACCATCTCTGGGCCGACCGCTTCGATCGGGAGATCACCGATCTCTTCGCGCTGCAGGACGCCATCACCGTCGAGCTTGCCGGCGTGCTCGGGGTAGAGCTTATCAAGGCGGAGAGCCGCCGCAGCATGCGCAACCGGAATCCCGATGCGCTCGACCTGGAAATGCAGGCTCGCGCGGCCTGGAATCGCGGCTGGTCGCGGGAAAACTTCGCGGCAGCGAACCGTCTCTACGACCAGGCGTTGGAGCTCGACCCCGACAATGTACCGGCGCTGACCGGCTTGGCGACCGGACTTGCGATCAACGTCGTCAGCCTATGGACCGAAGCACGCGAGGACGATCTGCTGAGGGCGGAGGCGCTGGCGGCAAGGGCCATGGCGCTCGATCCGCACGATGCTCAATGCCACTATGCCATGGGATT
>DASPPM010000393.1:0-3599 GCA_035625535.1 Alphaproteobacteria bacterium | reverse complement strand
AGATAGACACTTTTGCCGTCCCGGTCGGGCGCCCACTTGATCACGGTGTAGGCAGGTCCCTCAAGTCGGCTGCGGAAGATGATGAAGCGCGCCCGCGCGGTATCGTGATGGATGGCGTAATCGCGCCAATCGCCGCTCGCGACCCGGCTGCTGTAAATCTGGAGAAGCTGATTGAGTTCTTGGCGGGTGAAGTGCACGAGGCTGCGCCGACGCTTGAAGTCGTCGAGCCGGACAAGCTCCGCCATGAGCAACACCTCCTTGTGGGTCGCCCCTGTCTCCCGCTATGCCTAGTTTTCCCCATTTCCGCCGGTGTGTCCAGTCCACCGGTGCCCGAGTACGGGAAGCCGGGGCGCTCTATCGCCGCGGCGAGCGGGCTTGATCGAGCGGCGGCTATTCGGGCAACATGAAGGGGTGCCCCAATCGCGCGAGGGAGAGCTGTCATGGCAACCGCCACTGCCGTGTGCGACTTCGGTTGGAAGGCGGTCGACTTCGAGCTCACGGGCGTCGACGGCAAACATTACGATCTTGCGGCCGTGCGCGGCGCAAGAGGGACGATCGTGATGTTCATCTGCAATCACTGTCCCTATGTGAAGGCAACGATCGGACGGATCGTCACCGATGTCGCAGCGCTCGAGAAGCTCGGTGTCGGCGCCATCGCCATCATGCCCAACGATACGAGCGCCTATCCGGAAGACTCGTTCGCGAAGATGAAGGCTTTCGCGGCCGAACACCGCTTCGGCTTCCCCTACGTGATCGACGAGACCCAGGCAACGGCGCGCGCTTATGGAGCGATCTGCACGCCCGAGTTCTTCGGCTTCAATGCCAAGCTCGAGCTCCAGTACCACGGCAGGCTGGATGCGGGCAAAACGACCCCGCCCCCGCCCGGCGCCAAGCGCGAGCTCCTGGACGCCATGCGCCAGATCGCAGCTGGCGGCGAGGGGCCGCGCGAGCAGATCGCAGGCATGGGCTGCTCGATCAAGTGGCGCGACTGAGCGCGCTGGCCCCGCGGCTATACGTATGGGAGCCCGTTTGCCAAGGCGCGCCGGCGCCGCTATTGTACGGCCCGCTGCGGACGGGTCGGCACCCGAGGGGGCGGGATGTGCTCATGCAACGCCCTCCTGCGGGAGGGCTCGAGGCGGGCGCCCAACCCCGCCACTCATGCATGATATTTTGCATGATTGAGGAGAGGCATGCTACGCGTCAGGCCGGCGAGGCGAGGGGCTCTCCTTGTTCGCGCCAGCCGGCGGTGGCGATCTGGAGGATTGAGTGAGCGACCTTTTTCGCGAGATCGAAGAGGATCTGCAACGCGACCGCTATAAGAAGCTGTGGGCCAAGTACGGCAACCTCGTGATCACCGCGGCGGTGGCGCTGGTCGCGGCTACGGCGGGCTTTGAGGCCTGGAAGGCCTACAGGCTGCGGCAGGAAGAGGCGCTCGGGCAGCGTTATGAGACGGCGGCCCAGCTGGCGCATGCGGGCAAGGCGGCCGAGGCCGAAGCGAGCTTTGCCAAGCTCGCGGCGGACGCGAATGCCGGCTACAGTGCGCTTTCGCGCCTGCAAGAGGCGGCACTGCTCGCCAAGGCGGGCAAGCGCGAGGAGGCGATCGCGGTCTACGACAAGCTGGCGCAGGATGGCGCGGTCGAGCGCCCCTACCGCGATCTCGCGACGCTGCTCGTCGTGATGACCGCGAGCGACAGCGGCGACCCGTCGGCGCTTATCAAGCGCCTTGAGCCGCTGAGCGTGGCCGGAAGCCCCTGGCGCTACAGCGCGCTCGAGCTGACCGCGGCGCTCGCCACGCGTATGGGTGACAAGGCGCGGGCCGAGCAGCTTTACTCGCAGCTCTCCGACGACGCGGACGCACCCTCGGGCGTGCGCGCCCGCGCGGCCGAGATGCTCGCTGCCCTTAAGGGATAGGGCCCTCCTCCCGTGCGCCGTATCGCGACCCTTCTCTTGCTCGCAGCCCTTGCCCCGGCCCTCGGCGGCTGCGGCGTGACCGACGCGGTCAAGGACCTGTTCGCCAGCACGGACAAGAAGGTCAAACTCAAGGGCGAGCGCATTCCCGTGATGCTCAGCGACCAGAACCTCGCGCCCGACCCGGGCATACAGGATCTTGCGGTGACGCTGCCGGAGCCGCAGACGAACGCCGCCTGGCCGCAGTCAGGCGGCAACGTGGCGCATGACATGCAGAATCTCGCCTTGAGCGACGCGCCCAAGGAGCTCTGGAGCGCCAGCATCGGCTCGGGCAAGAGCTCGGAATGGAAGCACCTTGCAGCACCGGTCATGGCGGACGGCCGCGTCTTCGCCATGGACACGGAGTCGGCCGTGAGCGCGTTCGACGCGAACACCGGCTCGCGCATCTGGCAGACAGACGCCACGTCGGAAAGCGATGACGTGGGCTCCGGCGACGTGGGCGGAGGTGTCGCCTATGCGGACGGCCAACTCTACGCCACCAACAATTACGGCGAGGTTTTGGCACTCGATGCCAAGAGCGGGAAGATTTCGTGGCGCCGCGCCCTCGGCGGCCCCACGCGCGCAGCACCCACCGTTGCCGGCGGGCGCGTCTATGTGGTGACGACGGACAACCAGCTTCACGCCTTGAGCGTCAAGGACGGCACGGTGCAATGGACCCATGCCGGCCTCGCCGAGGTCACCGGGCTTCTCGGCGCCGCCAGCCCGGCCTATGAGACGGGCATGGTGGCGGTGCCCTACACCTCAGGCGAGATCTACGGCCTGCGCCCCGATAACGGCCGCGTGCTGTGGTCGGATACGCTCGCCTCCATCCGGCCCTCGGACTCCGTCTCGAGCCTCGCCGACATCCGCGCCAATCCCGTGATCGACCGCGACCGCTTGATCGCCATCGGGCACAGCGGACGCATGGAAGCGATCGACCTGCGCTCGGGCGGCCGCGTCTGGGATGACCCCATCGGAGGCATCGCCATGCCGTGGGTGGCGGGCGACTTCGTTTTTGTGCTCACGACCGACAACCAGCTCATCTGCCTGACGCGCAACGAGGGGCGCGTGCGCTGGCTGACGCAGCTCGACCGCTGGCAGGACGCGGAGAAGAAGAAGATTCCCATCCTCTGGGTCGGACCGGTGCTCGGCGGCGGCAAGCTCATCATCGCGAGCGACGACGGCAGGATACTCGCGATCTCGCCCACGAACGGAGAAATCATGAATGCCGTCGTTGTCGGCGATCCCGTCTCGGTGTCGCCCATCATCGCGAACGGCACGCTCTATGTCCTGACCGACGCCGGGGACCTCAAGGCGTATCGTTAGGCTGGACCATGGGCTTCACCGTGGCCATCGTCGGCCGGCCCAATGTGGGCAAGTCCACGCTCTTCAACCGCCTGGTCGGCAGGCGCCTCGCCATCGTCGACGACACGCCTGGCGTTACGCGCGACCGGCGGGAGGGCCGCGCCCGCATCGGCGGCCTCGACTTCGCCGTGATCGATACTGCCGGCCTTGATGAGGCCCGCGGTGCGGCGCTCGCCACGCGCATGCTCGCGCAGACCGAGCGCGCGGTCGCGGACGCCGATGTGGCGCTTCTCTTGATCGACGCCAGAGCCGGCTTGACGCCGCTCGATGCCGAGTTCGCGCGGCGG
>DASPPM010000392.1:0-13800 GCA_035625535.1 Alphaproteobacteria bacterium | reverse complement strand
CGGCCGCGATCTTCTGCACCAGGCGCGCGACAAGCGTGCGAGGCCAAGGCCATTGGCCGTGGCGTCGCAGGCTCTTCTCGTCGATCGTGACGACGCGTACCCGTACCTCCGCCGGCTCCAAGACTCTGTGATATAGCCGCTGCTCCAGATCGAAGCCGCGGAGCCTCGCCTCCTCGAGGAACGCGGGGTCGATCGTGCGCAGAAGCGCGAGCAGCACCAACACCGCGAGTGCCAGCGCCCGCCCGGGAGCCAAGAGCGCCGAGCCGATGCCCGCAAGCACTCGTACGCCCTGCCCGCTGCTCTCTTTTTCAGAGGCCAATCTCGAGTCCGTCGTAAGCCGAGCTGACAAGCAACTTGTGCGTCGACCGGCTGATCTCCTCGTAGCGCCGCGTCTCGGACAGAATCGTCTCGATCATGACGTCATCATAGATTGGCTCATGATGATACATGACGAGGTGCTTGACCCGGGCGAGCTGAGCCAGCTCCACCGCGACCATGTTGCTGGAGTGCCCCCAGTCCTCCTTGACCGAGACCGCTTCCGCGAGCGAGTACATGGTGTCGAAGATCAAGAGATCGGCGTCACGAATGAAGGGCACGAAGGGGTAGCTCTCGTCGAGCATGTCGAATTTGTGCTCACTGTCGGTCGAATAGACGACGCTCCTCCCGGCGTGCGAGAAGCGATAGCCGTAGGAGTCGCCGGAGTGCTGCTGCCGTATCATTTTCACAGACAGGCCCGCGATCTCGTAGCTGCGCTCCGGCTCGAGCTCGACGAACTCGATGGTGGCGCCGAGCGAGCCGAAATCGACGGGGAAAGACGGGCTGGAATGCTGGCGCTCGAAGGCCTCGCGCAGCACCTTGTGGCAGCCATGAATGCGGATCACGTTGCCGGGAATGTAGGCATGGGCGAAGAAGGGGAATCCCATGATGTGGTCCCAGTGCACGTGCGACATGAAGACGTTGAAGCGGTGCTTGCGCTGAGGGCCGTGCAACGCGATCAGCCGGTTACCGAATTCGCGCACGCCCGTCCCCAGATCGCAAAGCACATGCTCGTCACCGTCGCTCGCGATCTCGACGCAGCTCGTGTTGCCCCCGAATGTGCCGCCGATCGAGAAGGGCAACTCGCGCTCGATGAAGGCGTCGATCGCTTGGGGGGCGTCTAATTTGCGGCCGCGGGCCGCAAGCAATGCCCCGCGGATCTTGTCGCGGACGGCCCGGCTTGCGAGCGGCGTGGGCAATGAGCCACGGGTGCCCCAGAACCGGATCAGCATTGCCATCAACCCTTTGGGGCCCCGCTCGAGCCACTCAACGCCTGCAACGCCTCGGCCAGCGTGCCAAAGACTTCCACGACATAGGAGAAGCGGCTGATGGCGAAAATCTCCTTGACCACGGGCTTCAGTTCCGCCACCGCGAGGCGGCCCTTGCTCGCCTTGGACTGCTTCGCCCCCATCATGAGCGCGCGCAAGCCGGCGCTCGATAGGTACTCCACTTTCGAGAGGTCGACCAGCACGGCGCCGCCGCCCGGAGCCACGGTCGCAAGCAGCTTGCTCTGGAAGGCCGGGCTCGTATCGTTGTCGATACGTCCGACCGGGCTCAGGATGACGACGCCGCCCTGGCGCCTCTCGCCGATTTCCACGGTTTCCCTCGCGCGTTCCAAGCGGCCCGTCCATCGGCCGCCGTGCGGAATCCCGACCCCCTATATCTCTTCAAGAATTACCCAGGGTCACGACACGAAGCGCGCTGGCGCGGAGGGCCGTAGCCCACCTCCGACGCGGGCTGCGCCGCGCGCCGCGCGCCGCTTTTTTGTCGCCACAGGATTTTCTCCTATGTCGCGCCGAAAGTCCATCCGCGATTGGCGGCCGCAGTGGGCCAAGTGCCCGCGGTTCCCCCGATCGGTCCCCCCATCCGTCTTGCAGGTGCGCCCAAAAACATGCATCATCATCGCCGAAAAAGGGGATACGCGGGGGACATCGTCTCCCGCCGATTTCAGCATCAATTGCTCGGCTACGAAGAAGGGGGAGTTATGGACCGATCAACGGGTGGCCCTGGGCGCCGCAAAGCGAGCGCAGGCCGGCGTTATTGGCGGAGCAAGACGGACGGGCGGGCATCGCGCGCTGCCGGGGCGGTCGCCGTCGCTCTTCTCGCCATCGCGGCACTGGCCCTCGACGCGCACGGGCGGCCAGCAGGCGCACAGACGACCGGGTCCGGCAGCGGCAGCTGCAGCAGCTCGACCAGCTGCTCGGCCAGCGGCACGACCTCGTCTGGGCAGCCGTTCAGCGCCAGCTATAACCCGAGCACGGGCAGCGGCACGATCACCGTCGACAGTCAGGCGTCTCAGCCGCTCACGATCACGCAGACCAGCTCGACCACCTTCGTCGCGAGCTCCGGGGCGGCCACGCTCGATTGCACGCTCACCAGCAGCAGTACCTTCACCTGCAATCAGGTTGGCGGCCAGATTACCAGCGCAAGCAGCTCGCAGCAGCCGGCTCGGACGGCGGTCAAGGGAACCGCCCAAGGCACGAGCCGGGCACAAGTCGAATCGACGTTCGACATCGTAACCTCTCGCATCCGGTCGTACTCGCGCGAGATCGCCATCTCAAGCGGCACCGCGCAGACGAGCGAGCTTGAGGGGCACCCGAGCTTTTACAGCGGCATGGCGGCGGGCTCGGCCAACCTGAAGTGGGGCGCCTGGATCGACAGTTCCGGCAGCCATCTGGCCGACACCAGCCCCATCGCAAAGTTCGACGGATATGGGCTCGCCGAGCTGACCGGTGTCGATTACAACCTCGACAACAAGTGGCTCTTCGGCTTCAGCGGCGGCTACGTCCGCACCGATGTGCACATCCCGGCGATCGCCGGCAGCAGGCTCGAGGACGGCGCACAGTTCGGTCCCTATCTCTCTTACATCGCCAGCCCGCATGTAAGCGGAGATCTGCTGTTCAATTACAGCCGTCTGTCGAATTCCGCCACCGGCCTCGCCAGTTTCAATTCCAACCGCTATGCCGCCGCCGGCAACATCAACTTCTTCTACGACGTTGGCGGATTTTCGCTCACGGGCTTCATGGGTTACATCTACGCGATCGAGAATCCGACTAGCGCGGCGCCCGGCTTGATCGGCGGCGTGCCGACCTCGATCCATTACGGCGCCGTCAAGGTCGGCGGCGAGGCGGCCTATCCGATAGACAATTTCGAACCCTACATCCCGCTCACCGTCGAGTACGAGACGACAAATCCAAAGGACGGCACCGGACGCGGCGTCGTCATCGTCGGTGCTGGTGCGCGCTACCGGTTCACCGACACGATCAAGGGCGGCATCGAGGTGACCAGCGACGAGGCGCGCTCGCACAGCACGAACATAGTCGGTGCGGCGAATTTGCGCATCTCCTTCTGACCATCCTCGACGCCTCATCGGGGTGGGCTCGAGCGGATGAGGAAGTGATTGCCGCGCGGCTCCCGAGGCTCCGATCGAGGTGGTGTGAGAATCCTGCCGCGCATTCGTCACGTGCTCATCGCGTCGGCAATAACGCTCGCCGTGTCCATCGGCGTTGCCGCGACGGCCCCGAGCCGGCTCGCTGGACTCTCCGTCGACCTCCTCTATTGGCTTCGCGACCGGATCGTTCCCGTCCGCAGCGACCCGTCGGCCTCTCCCACCGCGGTCGTGGCGATCGACGAGGAGACTTACCACACGCCGCCGTTCATCAATTACCCGACCGTGCTATGGACGCGCGAGCTCGCCGGCATGCTCGACGCACTGGTGGCGGCCGACGCCAGAGTCGTGGGGTTCGACATCGTCTTTCCAGCCTCGATCGAGCCCTACGTTCCGGGCTTCGACCGCGACTTCCTGATCGCGCTGCACAACGCGGCAGCCAAGGGCAAGGTCGTGCTTGGCGAAGTGCAGCACCAGAAGTGGCCGATTCATCCTTTCGCATCGCAGGCCTTCGCAGTCGGCGGGGTAAAGAACATTCGTTCGGTCAACCTCTTCAGCGACGACGACGGTGTCATTCGCCGCGTACCGCTCACCTTCCAGCGCGTCGACCCAAACGGCGGCACCCACAGCGAGCCCTCGCTGCCCCTTGAACTTGCCTCGCGCGCCCAGGGCGTCGAGCCCGCGCCCCAGCCTGGTGGCGGTTGGGCGCTCGGGCGCTACCGCATTCCGGGCTCGAGCCAGAACACGATGATGCTGAATTTCGCCAACCGGGACGCCATCCCGACCTACTCGTTCGCCGACCTTCAGGCCTGCGCGGCCAAGGGTGACACGGAGTTTTTCCGCAAGCACTTCGCGGGCAAGGTCGTTCTCGTCGGCGGCGTGCTCGACATCGAGGACCGCAAGCTCACCTCGCTGCGCTTCGTCATGGAGCCCGAGCGCGTGAGCACCGGGGAACGTTGCGTTCACCCGCCCATGACGGAACTCTTCAGGGCGGATCTCGTGCGCGACACGATTCCCGGCGTCATGGTCCTTGCCGCAGCCGTCAACAACCTGCTCGACGGAAATGTGCTGCGCGAGATCGGGCCGCGTGCGGCCATCGGTTTCGTCCTGCTGCTCGCATTCGGCTGCGCCGCGGCGATGATGCTGTTGCGGCCGCTCGCTGGCGGATCGGTGCTCTTCGTCGTATCGGCGGTATGGACGGCCGTTGCGCTTGCCGTCTTTCGCGGCGGTCTCGCCCTCCCCTTGGTCGCTCCACCGCTTGCCGCCGCACTCAGCTGCGCGCTCCTGCTCGGCTACCGATTCGCGGTCACGGATCGCGATAAGCGCCTAGTGCGCAACAGTTTCAAGCTCTACCTGGCGCCGGCCGTGGTTGACCGCATGCTCGATGCCGACCGCCTGCCCGAGCTCGGCGGCGAGATGCGCAAGGTCACCGTCTTCTTCTCGGACCTCGCCGGCTTCGCGACGCTCTCCGAGGGTATCTCGCCGCAAGAGCTCGTGGCATTGATGAACGAATATCTCACCGCGATGACAGATATCATCGAGGCCGAAGGCGGCTTCGTCGACAAGTACATCGGGGATGCGATCCTGGCGATCTTCGGCGCGCCGCTCGACGATGCTCAGCACGAGCTGCACGCGGTTCGCGCCGCACTCCGCTGTCGCGACCGGCTCGAGGAGCTCAACCGGGATCCGAGCGCGTTCCGGGGGAAGGAACTCAAGGCGCGCATCGGATTGGGCACGGGGGAAATGATCGTCGGCAACATCGGCTCCCGCCGCCGTTTCAATTACACGGTGATGGGCGACATGGTGAATTTGACGGCGCGCCTCGAGGGCGCCAACAAGATCTATGGCACCGCGATCCTGAGCACGACGGCCACGCGAGACGCCGCGGGTGACGGGATCGAGTGGCGCGAGATCGATCGGGTCCGCGTGGTCGGGCGCCAGCAACCCGAGTCCGTCTTCGAGCCGGTGGCGCTCAAGGGCGAGATGACCGATCTGCAGGGCGAACTCAACGCGGTCTTCGCCACGGCACTTGCCGAGTATCGCGCCCGGCGGTTCGAGACCGCCGTGCGCCTGTTCGAGGCGCTCGCCTCGCGCGACCCGGCGTCCAAGGTGTTCGCCGAGCGCGCGCGCCGCTGGCACGCCAATCCGCCGCCCGAGGCGTGGGACGCCGTCACCACGCTCGAGACCAAATAGCGCGCCCTTGCTCTAGCCGCCTGCGATGGAGCGCGGCTTTTTCCGCCGCCGCTATCGAAACGAGCGCGCCTTCCGCAAAAGCTCAGGCCAGCGTTCGCTCCAGCAGCAATAATGCGAGAAGCCTGCGACGGGAACCACTGCAACCGGTGCTCCGGCGGGAAGGGCCTCGCGATAGCGCTCGATGAGCGAGGGCGGCACGACGTCGTCGCGCTCGCCCACGAAGATGACCTGCGGGATCTTGGCGAGAGATGCGGCGAAGTCGGCCGGATTGAGCGATTGGGAGAGCGGCGTCACATGATGGTACGCGGTCCAGGACGGCAGGTCGAGATTGGCCGCCACCGTGATGACCCGCGTGACGTCGGTGCGGCGGGCCGCGACCAGGGTCGCGAGCACGCCTCCTCCCGAATAGCCGACGAGCTCGATTTCGCGCTTGCCCGCTTGTGCCTTGACGAGATCGATAGCGTCGCCCGCGGCCTCGACGACCTCGGGGGCAAAGCGCGCCGCCGACCAATAGAGCGGCGCGCAATTGCGCGCTTCGGAGCCCGTCACGAACTGGCACGGCCGCGCCAGGTAGAGAACGCTCGCCGAGTCATCACGGGCAGCCAGCCGCAAGGCGACCGGGTCGGTCGGCGTCGGGTCTTCGGATGGCTGTCCCCGGTTGATCCAGGCAAGCCCGTCGCCTTCGATATAGACGACGAGCCTATCGTCGCCGCCGGCCACCGATCGACGATACGCCAAGAGATCGAACCGACCCGCCGCCACGACTTCCGGGGCGAGCCCGCCCGCGGCCGCGATGCGCTCGGCCTCGGCGCGCGCCTGATCGTGCCGCATTTCCGCGCAGCCGCCCAAGGCAGCCGCAAGCGCGCCCGCAGAGAGTGCGCAGGCCGAAAACCGCATCCATGCTCGGAGAAGAGCGCGCGGCGCGGCTTCCGCGGCCGGCGGATCAGCCGCCAACTGAGGTCTTCACGATGAAGTCCGAGCCGCGCCGATAGGCCATCGGCACCTGGGGCAGCGTGCCAAGCTGCTCGGTGATGGCCGGTAGGGTCTCGAGCGAGTAGCGCAGGATCTTGGCAACGGTGATCTCGCCATCGGCGGGGTCGCGGTCGGCGCGCCCCGAAAGCCCCTGCAGCACGACATAGGTGAAAGCCCCGTGGCCGAGCTTCGGCAACTCAGCGGCGAGCTGGTCGGGGCGGGCCGCGGCGAGCACGGCGACGCCCGCATCGCGCGCCACGTCGCGCAGCACCTTGCGGTCCATGGATCCGGCGAACACGTCGACGCTGCCGCCCGACTTGCAGGCGTCGACGATCAGGAGAATACGCTCGGCCCCGATGCGGACGATCGCGTCGCGCAGCTCGTCTGCCGAGATGCTGCTGCGCTTGGCAGCCTGTTCGCTCACCAGGCTCACGTCATAGGGGATGAGGTACCACTCCTTGTCGTAGATCTCGCCGTGGCCGGCGTAGAAAATGACGACCTCGTCGTCGGCCTTCACGGCCGCCAGCCCGTTCAGCAACTGAAGGATGTTCTCGCGGCTGGCCGCGTCGTCGGTCAGCCGATATTCGATGATCTTGGCGAAGACGGTCGCGGTCGAGCGGTTGAGGGCCGAAAGCACCGCCAGGGCGTCGGGCACGCCATAGTTGAGATCGAGGTTGCGATCCTTGTACTTGTTGATGCCGATGGTCACGATATGGAGGATCGGCAGCGGCCTGGAGCCAGGCGTGGGGGCAAGTGCCGTCGCCTCCATGCCGTCGATGCCCTGCTCGTTCGCCGCCACCGCCTCGAAACCGTTGTTGCCGGTGACGAGCGGAACACGATAGACCGCCTCGTGGACCTTCGCATTGTTGCGCGTGTCGTCGTGCTCGGATACGAGCCGCTCGCGCGGCACGAGCTTGCCGTTGAGGAAGAGCCGCACGTTGCCGATGCCGCCGCCAGCGTCTGCCGACGTGATCGTCACCTCCACGGTCTGGCCGGCCTGGTAGGGGCCGGGCGAGACCTTGATGGTGGTTTGCGGAGGCAGATAGATGCCGTTCTCCACGGCCGTTGTCGCGTCCGACACGAATGCCGGGCGGTCCGAGAAGTCCTTCGCCAGAAGGCCCGGCTCGTAATAACGTTGCGAGAAGTTGTCGATCGGCAGCTGGGCCTGGTTGGCGATCCATGCCACGTCGTTGACGCCCTGCTGCGAGCCGTCGAAGCGTCCCTGGGTGTCGAGCACCGCCCAGCCGCTCACCGTGGAGATGATCTGGGCGAGGTTGGCGCCGTTCCCGATATTCCACACGCGGACCATGCCATCCGCGCCCCCTATGATCAGCCGCTGACGCTGCACGTCGACGAGGACGTAGCGCGCGGAGCCCGAGGGTGCGGTGAATTGCTTCAGCTCGCGCCCGCTGTCGATATCGCGCAAGGTCACCTTGCCGCCGGGATCGCTCATAGCGACGTAGTGGCCGTCGGGCGTCACCTGGGCACCCATCGCCTGCTCCACGCTGCGGAAGGTGCGCACGACGGCAGTGCCGTCCGGCGCCCAGACGTGAACGGCTCCGGCCTCGTCGGTGGTGACGCTGCGGGCCGTGCTGTCGAAACCGACGGCGACCACCTTGCCGCTATGCGCGTCGAGCGTCGCGGTGGCCTTGCCGTCGGCTCGGCTCCAGCGCACGGTCTTACCGTCGGCCCCGCCGCTCAGCACGGACTTCCCGTCCGCGCTGAACGCGAGCGAGAGAACGGGGCCGCTGTGGCCGCGCAGCACCTGGAGGGCCTGGCCCGTGGCCGGTACCCACAGGCGCACCGTTCCGTCGGCGCCGGCGGTCGCCACTACGCTGCCATCTGCCGCAGATGCGATGGCGTTGACCCCTCCAGCGTGGCCCTGGAGGTCGTGCACCTTGTCCCCTGTCGTCGTATTCCAGACCGAGACCGCGCCGGTGTCGCTGCCGCTGACGATGAAACGATCGTCGCCGGTAATCGCGACGGCCTGATAGCGCCCCGTGGCGCCGGCAATACGGACGCGTTCCACGCCCGCTTGCAAATCGAAGAGCCTGATGGCGTTGTCCGCATAGACGATCGCCAGCAGGTTGCCATCCGGGCTCAGCGCGAGGGACTGGACGGCTCCCGCAGGATTGCGCACCACAAGGTGCGGCTTTACCGCTTGCCGAATCTGGTTCTGGATGGCGTCGATCGTGCGGTTCGTCTGCGACCTCATGATTCCTTGGGCCGCGGCCGGCGCCGTTCCCGCCGCTACCAGAAGCACCAAGGCCGCACCAAAGAGCGAGAGCCGTGCCCTCATCTCAGTCCCCTTTCGCGATGCGTCGGAGGCCGCCAGCGACAATGGCGGTCCCGCCTAGAGCTGGAGCAGGCGACCGGCAAGGTCGCCCTCTCCGGGCTGTGCCGAGGGATCGATCTTGAATACGACGCTGCGGCCGTTGGCGGACGCGCGATAGACGCCGCCCGCAGCCAGCTTTCGGCCGTGGCGCGCGAAGTCGTAGAAGGTCCCGTGCAGAAGATCCGACGCGGCGAGATTGAGCTCGATCCGCTCGCCCGCCTTGTCCAGACGCTCGACGACCAGCTTGCCGCCCTTCGCCTTGAGATCGACCAGCGGGCTGAGCCCGTAGAGTGTCCGCTGGACCGAATTGGCGTCCGTCGGCGGCTCCCCCGGCTTGGGCACGGCGCGATACACGACCACTCCGCTTTGGGAGGCTTGTTGCGTGGTGAGACGGAGCTGGCCGCCATCGCACTGAACGGTCTCGGAGCTCACGTCGCCGCCGATCACGTCGCTGCGCTCGGCGCCCACGGTCACGGTGCCGCCGGTAATCGTCTCGCGCACGCACGAGTGGAAATAGTCCACCACCAATACGTCTTTCGGCGCCAGCGCGATGACTTTTCCCTGCGTGAGATATTCCATGAATTGGACCCCGGCCGATTTGCTCTTCACATCCTCGACCATCGCCACGGGTTCGTTCGCCGCCGCCGCCGGCACCGAGCAAAGCACGAGGCCGGCAAGGCCCACGAGGCCGATCGCATGTCTCCGCTCCATGAGTCCGCTCTCCATCCTCTGCCCCGGCGCCGCTCATCCGCGCTTCCATCGCGCTCGGGCGCACGGGCGTAAGTTATTGGCCGAGGTATCGATTTTGCGGCTCGCGAAGCTCACGCCGCAGGCTCGCGAGCTTGCCCGCCTCGATACGCGGCATTGCATGCCAATCTTACACCAAATCGCCCCCTACTCAATCGCTTGCAAACGCCGTGCCGCGGGGGTGCAAGCTGCCGCCCAGGAGGCGCTTGTCCAAGCGGCGGCAGGCGGCGGCGCCAAGAACATCGAGCTTCATGTCCCGATCGGATATCATGCCGCCGCTCCCGCCGCGCCGGGCGAGGGCCGGCCGGCTCCTGGCCGGCGATGATCATCCTTTAGCGCCATTCCGCTGGCGAGGGCTATGACTACCGTCACTCCGGACAAAGAGCCTGCCGTCAAGGTCGATCGGCTCTCCAAGGCCTTCGGAACCGGTGCCGCGGTCGAGGACCTCTCCTTCGAGGTCGGCGACAAGGAGTTCGTCTCCCTCGTCGGCCCAAGCGGCTGCGGCAAGTCGACCTTGCTCCGCATGGTTTCGGGCCTGATCGCACCCACGAAGGGAAGCGTAGAGGTGCGCGGCCAGGAGGTGCGTGGGCCGCTCGTGGGCGTCGGTATGGTCTTCCAGGCCCCGGTGCTCCTGCCGTGGCGCACCGCACTCGCGAACGTGCTCTTCACCGCGGAGATGCGCGGCGAGCCGGCCGAGCGCCATCAGGCGCGCGCGCGCGCGCTCATCAGGCTTACCGGCCTCGAGGGCTTCGAGAGGCGCTACCCCCACGAGCTCTCGGGCGGCATGCAGCAGCGGGTGGCGATCTGCCGGGCGCTTCTCCTCGACCCCTCCCTCCTGCTGATGGACGAGCCCTTCGGCGCGCTCGACATCATCACGCGCGAGCGCATGGGTTTCGAGTTGCAGAAGATCTGGAGTGCCACGCGCAATACGGTGCTGTTCGTGACCCACAGCATCACCGAGGCCGTCCTTCTCTCCGACACTGTCGTGGTGATGAGCGCGCGGCCCGGACGGCTCAAGGCCGTCATCCCGGTCGATCTGCCGCGCCCGCGCGACGTGAGGACGCTGAGCCACCCGAGATTCGTCGAGCTCGCGGCACGGGTGCGCGACAACATCGAAGCGCAGTCGGTCGATTAAGGGGGCCGGGATGGGCGCAACTTTGATGGCTCGCTCGACGCCGGCGCTGCGGGCCTTGCTCGTCCTCGTCGCCGTCCTCGTCGTCTGGCAATTTGGCGGGGCAGCGGCCCATGTGCCGGGCTACATCCTGCCGCTTCCCTCGGAGATCGCCGCGCGCTTTTGGGAGACGCGCGAGGTGCAGCTCCACCATCTGAGCTTCACCGCGCTGACCACCGTGATCGGCCTCGCGGCGGCGCTTGCGACGGGCGTGCTGCTGGCGCTCGCCGTGATCTATGTGCCGACGCTCAAGACGATCGTGATGCCCGCCCTCGCCGCCTTCAACAGCATCCCCAAGATCGCCGTCGCCCCGCTTTTCATCATCTGGTTCGGGCTGGGGATCGAATCTAAAGTGGTGCTGGCGTTCCTCTTGGGCCTCTTCCCGATCTTCGTGAATTCCGTGACCGGACTGGGCGAGATCGAGGCCGACGTGCTCGATCTTTCGCGGCTCGCCGGCGGGACGCAGCTCCGCATCTTCGCCAAGGTGCGCCTGATGAACGCGCTTCCCTACATCACCGATGCGCTGAAGGTCGCCTTCCCGCTGGCACTCGTCGGCTCCATCGTGGGCGAGTTCATCGGCGGGAACCGCGGCGTCGGCTATCTCATCCTCTCGGCGCAGTTCAATCTCGACACGCCGCTCGTCTTCGCCACCCTCGTCTCGATCACGCTCTTCACCACGCTCGGCATCGGCGCCGTGGCGCTCGTCGAGGCCGCGTTCCTCAATTGGCGGCCGTCGCGCCGGAGGCGCTGAAGCCGCCCCCCTGCCTCACTTGGCGACCATTCCGGTCGCATAGACGTCCGCCGGCGCGAGCTTGATGTCGAGATTGAGCGCCTGCTTCACGAGATCGATGGTGCGCTGGAGGCGGTCGTCGGTCGCAACGCCGTAGCCGTGCGCCTTCTCGTAGGCCGTTTGGATCGCCTTGATCGACTGCTTCCACTGCGCGACGGTGGTGTCGTAGTTGAGCGTCGGATTGTGCTTCACCATGATCTCTGCGGTCTCGTCCGGGTGCGCTATCGAGTACCCGACCGCCTTTGCCGTGGCGGCAGCGAAGGCCTTGACCTCGGCGGGATCCTGGGCGATGCGGTCCGCCTTGGCAACGAGGAAGTAGCCGTAGACGTCGTAGCCCCAGTCGGCGAAGGAGCCGAATTCAACGGTCTTGCCCTGCGGCTGCGCCACCTTCATGAGCGCGGGCACATCGCCGTCGATGGAGGCGGTGAAGAGATCGACCTTGCCGCTCATGAGCAACGAGAAATAGACGCCCGGATCCGCCGCTTCCCATTTGACGGAATCCAACGGGATGCCTTTCTGCTTGAAGATGATCGGCACGATCACGCGCGCCGAATCGGTGAGCGAGGCGGCGATCGTGGCACCCTTGAGCGATTCGGGGGTCGGATAGGGCTTGAGGGAGGCGAGCCCGCTCGTGGTGATGTCCATGAACACCATGAAGCCCTTGACCTTCGCTCCCTTGGCGACGGCCTGGACAACCGATGCCGACTCCGCCATGCCGAAGTCGGCCTTGCCGCCGTCGACCGCGGTCACCACGAAGCCGCTGCCCGTCGCGGGCAAGATCTCGATATCGAAGCCCGCCTCCTTATAGAAGCCCTTGTCCAAGCCCACGAAGAAAGGCGAATGGCGGCCGTGGAACACGTAGTTGGTGAGAAAGGTGATCTTCTTGAGCGGCTTCTCCGTTTGCGCCCAAGCCTGATGGCCGCCGGCCGCGAGCGCCAGCGCAAGCACGACGAGCCCAGCCGAAAGCAATTTCCTGTTCATGGCGAAGCGACCCCTCTTTGTGAGCGGGGCGCTGCCATGCGGCCGGCGAAGCCGGCACTAGGCCTCTTAGCACTTCTCAGCCGCGAGCCCGCACGCGCCCCTTTGCACGAAGTCTAATGGGAATATCCGCGCCGGTCCAGTTTCGCCATCGAGGCGTCAAGCCGCGACTGCGCGGCCGTTCCCTCAAGAGCCTGCGGCACGCCCGCGGCCTATCCCTTGCTCTTTCCCCTCTTCTTCTCCGGCCGGCAGACCATGCCCTCGAGCTTCAGCCCGTCGGGATCGAGAAAGAACACGGCGTAATAGCCCTCGCCGTAGGACGGATAGTCCGCCGGCGGATCGACGACCCGCGCCTTGATCTTCCGCAAGACCGCGTAGAGATCGTCCACGTCCTTGCGCTTGCCGAGCTCGAAGGCGTAGTGGTGAAAACCGATGTTGCCGATGCGGTGCGGATGCCTCTTGCCTTCCGCGTCGGCCTCCCCGATCCAGAACAGCGTCTTGCCGTTGCTCCAGCCCGCGGCACCGGCGTATTCGTACTTGAGCTTGAAGCCGAGGAAGCCGAGCACCTTCTTGTAGAAGCGCTTCGAGCGCTCGAAGTCGCCGACGCGGATGACAAGATGGTCGATGCCTATGACTCGGGCCATTGTCGCCTCCCTAATCAGCTTGCGCCGTCGAAATAACGGGCGAGCTCGACCTTGTCGGCACCCGGAATGCGCTTGCGCACGAACTCGTCGCGCCGGGCGAAGGGCGCCGTCGCGTCGATCGCCATGCGGCCCCAATGGTCCTGGTGCGGATCGCGGTAGAAGGTCGGCGTCGCCGGAATGATGATCGCGTCTTTATCGGGCCGCGAGCGGGTCATGATCGCCCACATCACGTCGTTCATGTCGTAGATGTCGACGTCCTCGTCCACCACCGTGCACATCTTCGCCCAGGTCGGCTCGACTCCCATGACCGCCAGCATGACCTGGCGCGCATGCCCCTCGTATTGCTGCCGGATCTTCACCACCGCGTGGAGCACAAAGGGCTGGCAGGTCACGTCGATGATGCCAGGCAGCACCTCGCTCACGCGCTGGTAGATGTTGGCCGCGACCGAAAGCTCGAGCGTCAGCACCTCCTCCGACGAGCCGCAGAGAATGCTGTGGAAGATCGCGTCCCGCCGCCTTGTCACGCCGAGCACCTCGAACACGGCA
>DASPPM010000391.1:0-9274 GCA_035625535.1 Alphaproteobacteria bacterium | reverse complement strand
CATTCCGGAGGAGGACGCGGTGGCGCTCATCGTCAACGGCTTCTGTCGCGAGGTGCTGCAGGAGCTGCCCATGGAGTTCGCGGTCGAGGCGCAGAAGCTTGTCGGCATCAGCCTCGAGGGCAGCGTCGGCTGAGCGCGGAGAAACAAGGGACGTATTGGAATAGGAACGCGATGCTGGAAATTCACAATTTGCGCGTCTCGGTCGACGGCAAGCCCATCCTCAAGGGCCTCGATCTCGACATCGGTGCGGGCGAGCTCCATGCCATCATGGGGCCGAACGGCTCCGGCAAGAGCACGCTCGCCTACGTGCTTGCCGGGCGCGAGGGCTACGAGGTGACGGAGGGCACCGTCCGCTACAAGGGCCGCGACCTCCTCGCCATGTCGACCGAGGAGCGCGCGGGCGAGGGCCTCTTCCTGGCCTTCCAATACCCGGTCGAGATCCCCGGCGTAACGTCGACCAACTTCCTCAAGACCGCGCTCAATGCCGTGCGCAAATATCGCGGCGAGAGCGAGCTCGACGCCATGCAGTTCCTCAAGCTCGTGCGCCAGAAGACCAAGGCGCTCGGGATCACCGACGAGATGCTGAAGCGCGCGGTCAATGTCGGCTTCTCCGGCGGGGAGAAGAAGCGCAACGAGGTGTTGCAGATGGCCGTGCTCGAGCCGACGCTCGCCGTGCTCGACGAGACGGACAGCGGCCTCGACATCGACGCGCTGCGCATCGTGGCCGACGGCGTCAACGCCCTTCGCTCGCCCGCGCGCGCCATGCTGGTGATCACGCATTATCAGCGCCTCCTCTCCCACATCGTGCCGGACCGGGTGCACGTGCTTGCCCATGGCCGCATCGTGCGTTCGGGCGGCAAGGAGCTGGCGCTCGAGCTCGAGGCCAAGGGCTATGCCGAATTCGTCGAGGCGGCGTGAGGCGAGGGGTGCCGGGATCGAGATGACGAGCGAGCCCAACATCAGCGAGCGCTTCGTCGCGCATTATGAGGCACAGAAGGGCGCCTTGCCGGGTGCCGGCATCGGCTGGCTCGGGGCCTTGCGCGGAGCGGCGCTCGAAGGCTTCGCCGCCAAGGGCGTCCCGACGCCGAAGAGCGAGGAGTGGAAGTATACCAGCCTGGCTCCCCTCGCGCGGCTCGCCTTGGTGCCTGCGGCCGCGGTCAAGAACGGTCTCGCTGCGGCATCTCTGCCCTGGCTCCTGCCGGCCAGGACGCGCGGCCATCGCCTCGTTTTCGTCAATGGCCGGCTGCGCCCGGACCTCTCGGCGCCCGGCCGGCTCCCCGAGGGCATCGTCTTGACGAGCCTCGCTTGCGCACTCGCCGAGGAACCGGAGCTGCTTTCCGGGCGTCTCGGCAGCTTGGGGGCGCTCGCGGAACAGCCCATGCTCGCGCTCAATACGGCGCTGATGGCGGACGGCTTCGTCCTCCGCCTCGCGCGCGAAGCCGTGCTCGAACGTCCCCTCGAGCTCCTCTTCGTGGCACTGCCGGGTCCCGAGCCCATCGCCTACCACCCGCGCGGCCTCATCATCGCCGAGGCGGGGAGCCGCGCGACCATCCTCGAGCAGCACGTCGGCCGAGGCCGAGGCCCCTACCTCGCCAACATGGCGAGCGAGGTCCTCATCGAGGAGGGTGCGGCACTCCGTCATTATAAGCTCATGGCGGAGGGCGATCAGGCCTTCCACATCGCGATCGCTCACGTGCAGGTCGCGGCACGCGGACGCTACGAGAGTTTCGTGCTCGCCGACGGCGGCCGGCTCGCGCGCAACGAGATCCGGGTGCGGCTCGACGGCGCCGGCGCCGCCTCGGCGCTCGACGGCGCCTACTTGGGCGCCGCGCGGCAGCACATCGACAACACGACCTTCCTCGACCACGCCAAGCCGCAAACGACGAGCACCGAGCTCTACAAGGGCGTGCTCGACGGTTACGCGCGCGGCGTCTTCCAGGGCCGCATATTGGTGCGGCCCGACGCGCAGAAGACGGACGGCCGCCAGACCAACCGCACGCTCCTCCTATCGGAGGGTGCCGAGATCGATACCAAGCCGCAGCTCGAGATCCACGCGGACGACGTGAAGTGCAGCCATGGTGCCGTCGCGGGCGAGCTCGACGAGGACGCGCTTTTCTACATGAGGAGCCGCGGCATCCCCGAGGAGATGGGGCGACACATGCTCATAGAGGCCTTCCTCGGCGAGGTCGTCGAGCAGATCGCGAGCGAGCCGGTGCGCGAGGCCTTCCAAGGCGCCGTCGCGGCAGCGCTCGCGCGCAAGTCCGGAGGTGCGGGAGAATGACGATGCCGACGGGCGCCGCCGCCAGAGCGCAAACTCGGGCCAACACGCCGGCCTACGATGTCGCGCGCGTGCGCCGGGATTTCCCGATCCTGACGAGGAGCGTGCACGGCCGCCCGCTCGTCTATCTCGACAACGGCGCCTCGGCCCAGAAGCCGCTCCGGGTGATCGAGACCATGCGCCAGGTGATGGAGGAGGACTACGCCAACGTCCATCGCGGCGTGCACTTCCTCTCCCAGCGCGCGACCGAGCGTTACGAGGCGGCGCGCGAGACGGTCGCGCGGTTCCTCAATGCCGATGCGCGCGAGATCGTCTTCACGCGCAATCTGACCGAGGGCATCAATCTGGTCGCCGCGACCTACGGCCGCCGCTTTTTCGAGAAAGGCGACGAGGTGGTCGTCTCCGCGATGGAGCACCACGCCAACATCGTGCCGTGGCAAATGCTCGAGAACGAGAGGGGCATCCGCATCAGCGTGGTGCCCGTGGACGACGCGGGCGAGCTGCGCATGGACGTATACGAGAGCCTGCTCTCGCCCAGGACCAGGCTCGTCGCCATGACGCATTGCTCGAACGTGCTCGGCACCGTGACTCCCGCCGCCGAGATCGTGCGCCTCGCGCACGGACGCGGCATCCCGGTGCTGCTCGACGGCGCCCAGGCCGTGGTGCATCGTGCCGTCGACGTGAAGGCGCTCGACGTCGACTTTTACGGCTTCACCGGCCACAAGCTCTACGGGCCGACGGGGATCGGCGTGCTCTACGGCAAGCACGAGCTGCTCGCCAAGATGCCGCCCTACCAGGGCGGAGGAGACATGATCCGCTCGGTGAGCTTCTCCGGCACCACCTTCAAGGACCCGCCCGAGCGCTTCGAGGCGGGAACGCCGGCGATCGTCGAGGCCATCGGGCTCGCCGCCGCGATCGATTACGTGACGGAACTGGGCCAGGACGCGATCGCGGCGCACGAGCAGCAGCTTCTCGAGTACGCGACGCGGCTGCTTTCGGCCATCCCCGGCCTCAGGATCTACGGTACGGTGGCCGAGAAGGCGGCGATCCTGTCCTTCACGCTGGAGACGGCGCACGCCCACGACATCGGCACGATCGTCGACCGCGCGGGTGTCGCGCTGCGCACCGGGCACCACTGCGCCCAGCCGCTGATGGAGCGCTTGGGTGTGGCGGGCACCGCGCGCGCCTCCTTCGGCCTCTACAACACCCACGAGGAGGTCGACCGTCTGGCGGAAGCCGTTCGTTCGGTTGAGGAGATTTTCGGGCGATGACGGACGATCTGCGCGAGCTCTACCAGGAGGTCATCCTGGATCACGGCAAGCATCCGCGGAATTTCCGCCATCCTGCGGACGCGAACCTCGAGGCGCGGGGCTACAATCCGCTGTGCGGCGATCAGCTCACGGTCTATTTGAGGCGCGACGAGGACGGCGTCGTCCGCGATGCGGCATTCGAGGGGCGCGGCTGCGCCATCTCGACGGCCTCCGCCTCGATGATGACCGAGCTCCTGCGCGGCAAGAACGAGGATCAGATCAAGGCGCTCTTCGAGGCCTTCCACCGCCTCTGCACGGCGGGTGAGGATGGCTCGGTGGCCGCCGAGCTCGAGGAGGACGTGGACCGGCTGCGCGTGCTTGCGGGCGTGCGTCAATTTCCCATGCGGGTCAAATGCGCGACGCTCGCTTGGCACACGATGAAGGCTGCGCTGAGCGGCACCCAAGAGGTCTCGACGGAGTAGCGAGGGGCGACGTGAACGAGCAAAGCTGGAGTTCCGAGGCGATTGCCGGGACGGGCGATGCGCAGCCGGACGGCGCCGCGCGCACCGAAGGCGACCTCACGCGCGCGGGAAAGCCGCTCGAGCCGGGGACCCCGGCCGCGTCGTGGGACGCCGTCGCCGACGCGCTCAGGACCGTTTACGATCCCGAGATCCCGGTCAACATCTTCGAGCTCGGCCTCATTTATCAGCTCGACGTGGCGAGCGACGGCAAGGTCGCAATCGAGATGACGCTCACCGCACCCGCATGTCCGGTCGCGGGCACGCTTCCCGGCCAAGTTGCGGACGCCGTCGCCCGCGTGCCGGGCGTGGGCGAGGTCGAGGTCAAGCTGGTGTGGGACCCGCCCTGGACGCCCCAGCGCATGTCGGAGGACGCGCGCATGGTCTTGGACATTCCCTGAGCGAAGACTTATATTTTCCGCAATTACGCGAGTTCGAGGAGCAGCGATCGCCATGGCCGCACCCTTGATCACCTTGACCGAGGCCGCAGCCGAGCGGGTCAAGAGGCTGATGGCCAAGGCCGACAAGCCCGCCAAAGGCTTGCGCATCGGCGTGAAGACGCGCGGCTGCTCGGGGCACAGCTATTTCGTCGAATATGCGGACGAGCCCAAGAAGTTCGAGGACGTCATCGAGGAGAAGGGGGTCAAGATCTTCATCGACCCGACCTCGGTCATGTTCCTGCTCGGCACCGAGATGGACTATGTCGAGGACAAGCTCCAGTCCGGCTTCGTCTTCCGCAACCCCAACGAGAAGAGCCGCTGCGGCTGCGGCGAGAGCTTCAACATCTGAAGCGCGCCCCGGGCCCGGCTCCCCCTTTCGTCCAATTTGCGGATTTCCGACCGGCTGCGCGTGCCTCTCTCGAGTCGGCTCCGCCGCTGCCCGCTCAAAGCTTGCGCACCCCCGGCTGGCTCTCATCGACGCGATGGAGCGTGATTGGGCCGATGCCGCAGATGGCGATCACCGCCGGCTCCTTGCCGTCCTTCTTGACGCCGTCATAGTGCGGCGTGCGGGCGACGCGGCGCACGAAGCTTCCCGCGGGCGCCGGCACCGTACCCTCCGGATCAAACTTCTCCCCGCTCGCCACCCACCAGCTGCCCGAGAGCACGACGCAATAGCGGTCGGTCTCGTACCAGTGCGGCGCGCTCATGTAGCCGGGATGCCAGCGGACGAGCGTGAAATAAAGCCCCGGCTCCGAGGTCTTGCTCCACAACGGCGCCATCTCGACGCTTCTCTCGGGCGCGCTCTCAGAGCGCGTCCAGGCGATCTCGTCGGGCAGCTTGACGATGGTCATGGTGGGATCGACGCCGGCGGCAGCCGTCTCTGCGGTTTGAAGAGCAAGCGGTAGCGCGGCGAAGAGCGGCGCGAGTAAAAGCTGGCGCCGCGTCGATGCGAGAGCGCTCATGAGCGTGGTCCTCCTTGACCGGCAGTACGGCGCCCGCCGCTGCGGTCAGCGGATCAGGTGCGGCCACAATCCCGTAACCCCGACGATGATGAGATAAATGGCCACGATGTAGTTGAGAAGGCGCGGCTGGATGAGGATGAGAATGCCGGCGATCAATGCGACGATGGGTTGGACCAAGATGACATTGAGCATGGCAGGGGCTCCCTTGGGAGTGTCACGGCCTCGCGACGCCGCCACTTTATAACGGAACGCCCCCTCCTGCCATAAGCGTGCTCATCACCTCGCCTGTCTTCCTGCCGCGCTGCGCCGATGCCCGCGGCCGCGCCGCTCAGTAACGGGTCAGCACGCGATAGGTGAGCTTGCGCTCGCCCTTGGCCGGGACGTCGAGATGCCAGCGCGCGGTGGAGGCACTCGCCGCCTCGTGCGGATCGCTCTCCTGCAGAATGCGCCAATCGCCCGGGAGCGTCTCCACGACGGTGACCGCTACGCTTGCGGCCTTGGCATTGTGAAGGATGATTTCCTCGCTCGCCTCGTAGCTCTTGTCGCTCGGCCGCGAGGCGCTCGTCTGACGGCGCTCGGCGGTCACATCGAAGGCTTGGCCAAGCGTCAGCCTGACCGGCCGGCCCGCGGCGGTGGCATCGATGTCGTCCTCGCCCACGAGGGCGACCGTGCCATCGTCGCCGCGGCGATAGATGCGCACGACCCCGCTCGGCAGCGGCGTGCCGAGACCCGACGCTTTGTCGTTCTCCAAGCTGAGCCTGACTTGGATCTTGAGCGGCGTCGGCTCGTCCTGCTCCACGGCCGTCACGGGTGCCTCATCCTCGAGCCGATATTCTTTCTTGACCGGCACGGAGGGTGCTTCGATGAGGGCCAATTGGATGGTTTCGTGCTCGCCGAGGCTGATCTCGCGATCGAGCGGAAAGCGGTAATATTCGGAGAGCGCTTCCGCCCTGGGAAGTGGGGGCGGCGCGGGTGCCTGGGCCGCCATCATGGGCGCCGCCCCGGCGGTCATGGCCGCCCGCGGGGCCACCCGGGATACGCGATGGAGCGCGCCTGCGACAAGGGTCATGCGCGCCGTGGGATAGCTCGTCCCGCTCGCATTCGAGACGCTTGCCCGCCCACTGAGCGAGAGCTTCGTCTCGCTCTCGTCGAGGGCCGCGACATAATTGGCCGACCATTCGACACCGCTCGTGAGATAGCTGATCTCGACCGGCAAGGAGCCGCCCTTGAGGCTGACGAGCGTGAGCTGGAGCGTCGGCTTGTCGCGGAGATCGGCGGGGACCGAAGCGTAGACGAGGCGGCCGGGCAGCGTCGTCTCGATGCGGTCGCCCATCTTGAGCACGACCCCTTGTGCGGCCGAGAGCACGGTCGCACTCTCGATTCGATCCTCGCCGGTCTGCGGGTTGCGGATGGCGATACGGATATCGTGGCCGACGGACGCCATGAGAAGCGCATTCGGCGTCAAGAGGTCGCTTTCGTAGCGCTGCTCGACGAGGTGCAAGGGCTCGCCGGTGAGCTGATCGATCAGCACCGTCTCCGGGGCGAGCTTTGCCGAGACGCCGGCAAAGGCGATGCGGTTGAGCCCTTCGTTGAGCTTGACCATGCGGCGGTCCTGCACGAGCGCCAGGTTCTGCTCGTAGACCGTGAGCGTGAGCGCCGTCTGCTGATCGGTCGTGACGGTGAGCTCGTCTTCCGCCGCGAGCGCCGAGCCGCCCCAGAGGAGAGAGAGCGGGCAGGCAAGGAAAAAAACGGCGTTGAGCGCGCGCATCGAAGCCTCCTTGAGATGGGTTCGCCACCTGATGTCCGGCGGCGCTCGTCCGCACGAGAGGCGCGGCCGGCGTTGTCGCAACTCTAGTCCGAAGATACGGCGAATTTTAGGCGTTCTGCGGGGGTGCCGTCCGGGCGAAGCCGCAGGTAGAAGGGCTAAAAAAGCCCGTGACTCCCGCACACCGCGGCGAAGGTGGCGAGCATGGCCAGGCCCAAGAGGACGCGGTGCAGCCGCAGCATGAGCGCGAGGGTCGCTTGGGGTGCCCTCGCCGCGCGCCTCTCGATCACCCTTCGCAAGATGAAAGGCTCGAGGAGGAGCAGAAGCACCGCGAAAAGCAGCCATACGGCCACCATGAGGTGCATCCACCAGAACTCGGCGTGCGCCAAGCGGTCCCAAAGGTCGTACGCGTAGAGCATGTAGAGCCCGCTCAAAAGCGCCACCAGCAAGGCGATGCGCGCCTGCGGGGCGAAGCGGTGCTCGATCGCGTCGAATTCCTTGAGCCAATCCTCGGGGCGTTTCTCCCGCATTGCCGGAAGCAACACCGTCGTCACCAGCCAAACGCCGCCGATCCAAACGACGATCGCAACTACGTGGATCGCGCGCGCGACGATGCCCCAGTCTGGAACAAGCGAATGAGCTGACATGGCGGTAACCTCCTTCACCTCGCTCGCACGTCGGGGCTCAGATGGGCCGCGCCGCGGTACCGGCGACGCGGGGCTGCGAGAGCGGCCTCGCATAAAGGACCGCGAAGAGAGCGAAGGCGCCGCTCCAGGCCGCACCGGCCAAGGACAACAGGAGGTCCGAATAGGCGTCGGCCAAGGGGACCATGAGACGCAGGAGCGCCGCCGTCGTCACCAGGAGATAGATGGCGTTGGTGCCGGCGCCCGCCGACAACGGCCGGCCGGTGTGGCCGAGCGAGGCGCGCGTCATGACGGCGAGCGTCATGGTCCCGACAGCACCGACCGTGAGCGCGTGCAGTGCCGCCGTTTGCGGGAGGCCCGCATAGAACCCGCTGAGCGCGAGCAAGAGCAGGCCGAAGGCAAGCCAGCAATAGCCGACATGGAGGACCAAGAGCATCGGCTCGCGGAGGGTTGCGAGGCCGCGCCAACGCAACAGCCGCACGGCCACGGCAACGCCGGCGGCGAGCTCGAGCCAGGGTGCCAATGGTCCGGCGGGCTCGACCGCCCAGGCGGCGAGGCCCAGCCCCGTTAGCGCGAGTGCAGCCAAATCGACCGCGTCCGATGGTGCGGGTGTCGGACGCTCAGGTCGCACCTTGACGAGCCAATTCCGGGTGAAGCTCGGGATGATGCGTCCGCCCACAAGCGCGATCAGCATGAGCAGCGTTGCGAGGCCGACGCGGTTGCCGAGCTCGGCCGTGTCGGCGATACCAAGCGCGTCGAGATGGACAAGGAGACTGCCCAAGAGAAGGAGCGCCAAGGCGGCCAGCATCGGCAGATTGCGCCAGTTCCGTCCGGCCAGGATCTCGCGCGCCACGACGAGAAGGAACGTGAGCGGGAAGGCCAGGTCGACGATGGCGGCGCTCGGCGCTCCGCTTCTCGCGGCGAACAGCACCGCCACGCGCCCGGCGGCCCAAAGGAGCACGAGCGCCGCCAAGCCCCAGCCCTGCAACGGCATGCGGCCCGTCCAGTTCGGTATTGCCGTCAAGAGGAAGCCCGCGACGGTCGCGATGGCAAAGCCAAAGACCATTTCGTGGACGTGCCAGATGAGGGGCGGAAGGCCGCTCGCGGCGACGACGCCCCGAGACAGGGCGCAGAGCCAGAGCGGGATTGCGACGGCCGCCCACAGGGCCGCCATGAGGAAGAAGGGCCGGAAGCCCGCGGAGAAGAGCGCGGGGCCCCCATGCGGGCGATAGCGAGGGATAGCAACCATGCGTCGATCCCGGAGCGAGGTACCCCCCTTGCTTTCGGGCTTGCCCGGCCGGAGGGATCATATCATATATATAAGATGACTCTTTTTTCCGCGCAAGTCTCGCGGGCGTTCCGCCGCGCACGCTAAGGGAACCGCTCGATGCGCCTGACCCTTCACACGGATTATTCA
>DASPPM010000390.1:0-22919 GCA_035625535.1 Alphaproteobacteria bacterium | reverse complement strand
TCCAGCGCCGGCCGGCAATGAGGCGCCAATAGAAACTCAGCGCATTGCCGCCGGGGAGCGCTCGCGTCATCGCCTTGGGCGGAAGAGCATCGAAGAGCAGCCAATCGACCACGCCCGTGAAGCGCTCGGCCTCGCCCACGTCCTCCGGGCCCGCCACTCTGATCGCTTTCATGACCGGCACGGAGAAGCGCTTCCGGACCGCCGCGACGCGCTCCGGTGTCTCGCCGCCGTGGAGCTGGAGGAGGCCGAGGCCGGCGAGCGCGATCGCGTGGCCGAGGGTCGCGTCGTCCGCATCGACGAAGAGGCCGACGCGCTCGACGCCCGGCGGCACCGCGCGCGCGAGATCGGCGGCCTCCTCAGGGGTGACGTAGCGCGGCGAGGGCGGGTAGAAGACGAAGCCGATGAAGGCGGCACCCCCGCTCGCCGCGCATTCGGCCGCGGTACGGCTGTTGACTCCGCAGATCTTGACCCTCACGCTCATGGGCCGGCGAGCTCGGCGGCAATGCGCGCGGCCGCCGCGCGCGGCGAAGGGGCTTGAGTGATCGGCCGCCCGATGACGAGATAATCGGCACCCGCCGCGAGCGCCTCCTTGGGCGTCGTGACTCGCTTCTGATCGTCCGCTTGTGCCCAGGCCGGACGGATGCCGGGCACCGCCAGAATGAAACCGGGGCCGCATTTGGCGCGCAGGTCTGCGACCTCCTGCGGCGAGCACACGACCCCGTCGATGCCCGCCCCTTGCGCGAGGTCGGCGAGCCGCAGCACCTGCGCCGCGACCGGTCCCTCTTGGCCGACGCGACGCAAGTCGCGCTCGTCGAGGCTGGTGAGTACCGTGACGGCGAGGAGACGCGGCCGGTGCTGACCCGCCATCTGCGCAGCCTCAGCCGCGGCGCGCAGCATGGCCGGCCCACCCGCGGCATGGAGCGTCAGGAGCGCCGGCTCGAGCGGCAGAAGGCCGCGCACCGCGCTCGCCACGGTATTCGGGATATCGTGAAGCTTGAGGTCGAGGAAGAGCGGCAGCCCCTCGGCTCCGAGCTCGCGCACCGCCTCGACGCCGCGGGCGCTGAAGAGCTCGAGGCCGACCTTGATGCCGCCGACGGTGCCGTTGAGCTCGCGCGCGAGCGCCCTTGCGCGCTCGAGGTCGGTCAAATCGAGGGCGACGAAGATGCGCTCGGCCGGCGTGGGGGTGCGCTCCGCGGTCATGGCGGGGCTGTATAGCAGAGCGCCCTACGGCAGCGAAAGGCGCCCGTGTCGCGATTTGGAAGCTCGTTCAGGCGCCGACCCGCTCGAGCACGAGCTCGGCGCCGGCCAGATCCTCGAGCGCTGCACCCACGGACTTGAAGAAAGTGATCTCGTCGTCGCTACGACGCCCCGGCCGCTCGCCCCGGCAAAGCTCGTAGAGGTCGCCCTCGATGCCGGTCTCGGCGAGCGTGCCGTTCCTGAGCGGTTGGACGACGTCGCCGGCCTCCTTGGTGGCCCCCGCCCGCGTATCGACGAAGACGCGGCAGCGCCGCACCGCCTCGTCGTCCGCCTCGCGCATCGCGGGCGTGTAGGCGCCGACGAGATCGAGGTGCTGGCCGGCTACGAGCCAGCGCCCGCGGATGAGCGGCTCCGTCGTCATGGTGGCGCAGGAGATCACGTCCGCCCGGGCCACCTCCGCCGCGAGATCGCCGCTCGCGCGTACGGCGAGGCCGGGCCGGGCGAGCCGCTTGGCAAGCGCCTCGGCCTTCTCGGGATGGCGGCCCCAGATCACCACCTCGCGGATCGGCCGCACCGTGCTATGGGCGCGCACGAGGTGGGGGGCTAGGGCACCCGTGCCCACCATGAGGAGCCGTGCCGCGTGCTCGCGCGCAAGATAGCTTGCGGCAAGGGCGGAGGCGCAGGCGGTGCGCCGCACGGTCAAGGTGGGCGCGTCCATGAGCGCGAGCACCCGCCCCGAGGAACCGTCGAGCAGCACGTAGATGCCCTCGACACTCGGCTTGCCCTTGGCCGCATTGCCGGGAAAGACGGTGACGAGCTTGACGCCGATGTGGCGCCCTTCCTGCCAGGCCGGCATGAAGAGAAGCGTTGCATCGGGTGCTCCAGGCACCTTGACCGTGTGGTGCGTACGCACCGGCATGGCGCAGCCCTCGCGGAAGGCGGCTCTCAAGCGCTCGATGAGTATGCTCTCCTCGAGTGCCGCCTCGACCTCGGCCGCGGTCACCATGCGCATGGCTCGCTCTCCGCTTCGCTCTCGCCTTGCTTAGCTGCTGTGCGGGAAGATGGGCAGTACCGACGCGCGGGCAGCGGCGTCCCTCGTGCCGTCGGCGCCTGCCGCCGCGGCATCGGCCGCCGGGTGCTGCCTTGCCGCGGCGAGCTCCTCCCTGAGCTGTTTGGCCTCGGCCTGCGCCCGGCGCGCCCGGCGGCGGGTACGCGCGCCGCCGAGCCAGGCGCCGATGCCGCCCAAGATGAAGCCGAAGAGAAGGCTCGCCAGGACCGCGGCGTAGAGCGGCAGCTCGAGGGTGAAGGGGAGGGGCTCGATGCGCAGCGTCACGGGCGCGCGATTGGAGACGGCAAAGAGGACGAAAACGAGTGCCGTAAGCGCACCCGCGATCCAGGAGAGGAGCTTCATGAGCTTGATCCAAGCGCGCGCGAGGACGTCTTGTCCCCTTGCTGCGGCGCTACCTCTTGCCATTGAGCCGCTCGCGCAGCTCCTTGCCGGTCTTGAAGAAGGGGATGTGCTTCTCGCTCACGGCCACGGACTCGCCGGTGCGCGGGTTGCGCCCCAGGCGCGAGCCGCGCCTCTTGACCGAGAAGGCGCCGAAGCCGCGCAGCTCGACGCGGTCGCCTTGCGAAAGGGCCGAGGAGATCTCGTCGAAAATCGTGGACACGATGCGCTCGACGTCCCTCTGGTAAAGATGCGGGTTGCGCTCGGCGATGCGCAGGATCAACTCCGATTTGGTCATCGACTTCGCCCCCCTTCCCGGCCCGCCTTCGACCGAAGCGCGCCGAGTTTTCTGAAGCGTGCCAGAGCAAACCGCGCCCGTCAAGGGTAAGTATTTAAGATAACGGCATTTTTTGGGTCAAGGCAGGCGGGGAGGCGGGCTGGATTCATGGCAAGGGGCGGCGCGGACGGCGCCCCCTTCGAGGCTTTCGCCGCGTCTTGCGGCAGGCGGGCGCGAAACGGAGAAGGTGCCCGCAGTCGCGGCGGGCGGCGCGCCGGATTTCTTAGAGTGCCTCCGGGCTATTTCTCGCCTTCGCCCTCCTCGGCGGCTTCGGCCTCTTTCTCCGTCGCTTCCTTCTCTTCCTTGGCCGCGTCCTTGCCCTTCCCCTTGGCGGCGCGCTCCTTGGTGGCGCGCGTGAGCGCTGCCCCCAGGATGTCGCCCAGCGAGGCGCCGCTGTCGGAGGAGCCGTATTGGGCCATCGCCTGCTTGTCCTCCTCGATCTCGCGCGCCTTGATCGAGAGGCTGTAGCGGCGCGTGGCGCGGTCGACGCTGATCACCTTGGCGTCCACCTTCTCGCCCACGGCGAAGCGGTCGGGGCGCTGGTCGACGCGGTCGCGCGAGAGCTCGGCCTTGCGGATGAAGCCGGTGGCGCCGTCGGCGACGCCCACCTCGATGCCGCTGTCGAGCACCTTGGTGACCGTACAGGTCACCACGTCGCCTTTCTTGATCGCGGTCGCCGCGCGCTCGAAGGGGTCGTCGGTGAGCTGCTTGATGCCGAGCGAGATGCGCTCCTTCTCCACGTCGACGTCGAGCACCTTCACCTTCACCCGGTCGCCCTTCTTGTAGTCCTTGATCGCCTCCTCGCCGGGACGGCTCCAGTCCAGATCGGAGAGATGGACCATGCCGTCGATGTCGCCGGGCAAGCCCACGAAGAGGCCGAACTCGGTGATGTTCTTGATCTCGCCCTCGAGCTCCGTGCGCTGCGGGTACTTCTCGAGGAAGCTTTCCCACGGATTCTCCAGGCACTGCTTCAAGCCGAGCGAGATGCGGCGCTTCTGCGGGTCGACGTCGAGCACTATCACCTCGACCTCCTGGCTCGTCGAGATGATCTTGCCCGGATGCACGTTCTTCTTGGTCCAGCTCATCTCGGAGACATGGACGAGGCCCTCGATCCCCGGCTCGAGCTCGACGAAGGCGCCGTAGTCGGTGATGTTGGTGACGCGGCCCTTGAACTTGGCGCCGACCGGATATTTGAGCGCGACCCCTTCCCACGGATCGGCCTCGAGCTGCTTCATGCCGAGCGAGATGCGCTGGGTCTCCGGGTTGAAGCGGATCACCTGCACGTCCACGGTCTGGCCGATGTGGAGCGCTTCCGAGGGGTGGTTGATGCGGCGCCAGGCGATGTCGGTCACGTGGAGCAGCCCGTCGACGCCGCCGAGGTCCACGAAGGCGCCGTAATCGGTGATGTTCTTGACCACACCCTTGAGCACCTGGCCTTCCTTGAGGTTGGCGACGAGCTCGGAGCGCGCCTCGGCGCGCGTCTCCTCGAGCACGGCGCGGCGCGAGACCACGATGTTGCCGCGCTGGCGGTCCATCTTGAGGATCTGGAAGGGCTGCGGCTGGCCCATCAGCGGCGAGACGTCGCGCACCGGACGGATGTCGACCTGGCTTCCCGGCAGGAAGGCGACGGCGCCGTAGAGGTCGACGGTGAAGCCGCCCTTGACGCGGCCGAAGATGACGCCGTTGACGCGCTGGTTCTCCTTGAACGCCTTCTCGAGCTGGGTCCAGGCCTCCTCGCGCCGCGCCTTCTCGCGGCTCAGCACCGCCTCGCCGTTCTTGTCCTCGATGCGCTCGACATAGACGTCGATGAGATCGCCGATCGCGACCTTGGCCTCGCCGCCATGGCCGCCGAATTCCTTGAGCGGCACGCGGCCCTCGGACTTGAGGCCCACGTCGACGAGGGCGAAATCGCCCTCGATGCCGACGACGCGGCCCTTGGCGACGGTATGCTCGAAGGTCTCGATGGTCTTGAGGCTCTCCTCGAGGAGCGAGCCGAAGTTCTCCTCGCTCGCGGGATGTGCGGTGGTCTCTGTCATCAAAATCTCCAATCTTCCTTCATATTCCGGCCGGCCGGTTGGCTCCGGCGGTCTTCGTCGAGTGGCACGCTTGCCCGCCACCCCATGGGCGTTTCCGCCTGCACGACGAGGCTTGCTCAGCGCGCGTTGCCGCATTTGCTCAGGATGTAGTCGACCGCGGCTTTGAAGGCCTGATCCGCATCGAGCGCGCTGGTATCGAGCACGAAAGCGTCGGCCGCGGGCTTGAGTGGTGCCGCCGCGCGCGCGGCATCCCGCGCATCGCGCTCCTTAAGGTCCTGCAGGACGCGGGCATATATACTGTCAAGCCCGCGCTTGAGCAACTCCTTATGGCGCCGCTCGGCGCGCACCTCGCGGCTGGCGGTGACGTAGAGCTTGATCTCGGCATCCGGGCAAATGATCGTTCCAATATCCCTTCCGTCGAGCACCGCCCCCTTTTTCCCACCGGGCGGGCTATGGGCAAAGCGTTGCTGGAGCTCGACAAGGGCGGCGCGCACGCCGGGAAGGGCCGCGACTTGGGAGGCGGCGTTGCCGACCGCGTCGCCGCGGAGGGCAGGGTCGTAGACGGCGGCGAGCGTGAGGGCGCGCGCGGCGGCCTCGGCCGCTCTGGGGTCCGCAGGATCGCCGCCGCCCTCGAGCACGGCATGGCCTACCGCCCGGTAGAGGAGCCCGGTGTCGAGGTGCGCCAGATCGAAGTGCTCGGCGAGCCGGCGCGCGAGCGTGCCCTTGCCCGAGGCGGCCGGGCCGTCCACCGCGATGATCATGGTGCCGCGATCCTCGCGCCGAGGCCGTTCATGAGCGCGACGAAGCCGGGAAAGCTGGTGTCGATCATGGCGCCGTCATCGACGGCGACGGGTGCCTTGGCCCCAAGCCCGAGGACGAGGAAGGCCATGGCGATGCGGTGGTCCATGCGGGTCTCGACCTGGCCGCCGCCCGCGACCGGTCCGGCTGAGCCGTGCACGATCAGGCCGTCGCCCTCGATCTCGACGTTGACGCCGTTAGCGGCGAGCCCGGCCGCGATCGCGGAGAGCCGGTCGCTCTCCTTGACGCGGAGCTCGGCCAAGCCGTCGAAGCGCGAGGTGCCGCGCGCCACGGCCGCCGCGACCGCGAGGGCGGGATACTCGTCGATCATCGAAGGCGCGCGCGCCGCAGGGACGTGCACGCCCTCCAAGCGGCCCCCTGCTATGACGAGATCGGCAACGGGCTCGCCCGCCTGCTCGCGCTTGTTCTCGAGGCTGAGCTCGGCTCCCATCTCCGCGAGCGTCGTCAAGAGGCCGCAGCGCAAGGGATTGACGCCGACACCCTTGAGTGAGATGCACGAGCCCGGCACCAGGAGGCTCGCCACCAGCACGAAGGCGGCGGACGAGATATCGGCCGGCACGGCGAGGCGCTGGGGCTTGAGCTCGGGCTGGCCGGTGAGCATCACGGCCGAGGCGCCGTCGTCGCGCTCGGAGAGCTCGACCACGGCACCGAAGGCGCGCAGCATGCGCTCGCTGTGATCGCGCGTCGCCACGGGCTCGATCACGGTGGTGACGCCGGGCGCATTGAGGCCCGCAAGCAGTACCGCCGACTTCACTTGCGCAGACGGCACCGGCACGCGATAGGTGATGGGAAGCGGCTCCGCCGTGCCGACGACGGCGAGCGGCAGGCGACATCCTTCGCGGGCGATGAGGCGCGCGCCCATGCGCTCGAGCGGCTCGGCCACGCGCCGCATCGGACGGCGGCGGAGCGAGGCGTCGCCGGTGAAGAAGCTGACGAAAGGATGGCTCGCCGCGAGCCCCATCAAGAGGCGCGCTGCCGTGCCGGAGTTGCCCAGGTCCAGCACCGCCGTGGGCTCGGCGAGGCCGCCCACCCCGCGCCCATGGATGTGCCACAGGCCTCGCTCGTCGCGCGCGAGCTCGGCGCCGAGAGCCGTGAGCGCGGCTGCCGTGTGGAGCACGTCGTCGCCCTCGAGCAGCCCCTCGACGACGGTCTCGCCCACGCTCAACGCCCCCAGCATGAGGGCGCGATGGGAAATCGATTTGTCGCCCGGCAAGGTGACGGTGCCCGCAAGGGCCCTAGCCGGCGAGACGAGCGGCGAGGAGACGAACGGCTTCAAGGCAACCTTTCCTTCGCGCGGGCGGCGTGATCGCCGTCACGGGCTTTTGGCCGAGTGCTCCTAACATAATCGCATGAGAGGGCAAAGTGCCGCGCTCGCCAAGCGGTGCGGGTGCGCGAGCGCCTCAATCCCCCGCGGCTTCGGCGCCTGGTTTTTCCTTTTGACAGGATCGTGGGAACGTGGCAATTGGCTGCCCTCCGTCGAGTCGACCACTGAGGAGTGCTGCCGGTGACGAAGCCGGAATGGGGTACCAAGCGGATTTGCCAAAGCTGCGGCACGCGCTTCTACGATCTCAGGCGCAGTCCGATCGAGTGCCCGAAGTGCGGCACGATCTTCGATCCCGAGGCTTTGATCAAGGCGCGGCGGCCGCGCCAGGCTCCCGCCCCGGTCCCGGCCGTGCTCGTGGAGCCCGCCGTCGTCGAGGTCGAGGCTCCCGAGCCGGAGGAAGTTCCTGCTGCGGCGGCCGAAGGCGAGGAGGAAGAGGTCATCGAGGACGCCTCCGAGCTCGGCGAGGACGAGGACGATGTCGCCGAGGTGATCGAGAACGTCGAGGAAGAGGAAGGCGAGCGCTGACGCGCCGCTCTTCGCGAACGTCCTCTTTCGGGCAAGATCGGGCAACTGGCCGAGGGGCCGCTTCTCTTGGCGCGAAGTTTTCCCTTGCCTCGTTGAGGCGCGCGAACCTATTTTGCCCACCCGACGCCCGACGGCCCGCGGCCGCGCGGGAACGGTTTTCCCCGATGGGGCCGTAGCTCAGTTGGGAGAGCGCTTGAATGGCATTCAAGAGGTCGGCGGTTCGACTCCGCTCGGCTCCACCAATCGGAACAAGGGGTCAGGCTAGGGCAGTCTGACCCCTTACCGTTTTGGCCGATGGCCGGCCGGTCGCGAGCGCAGCCGCTGGCTCAGGCGCCATTTGCGCGTATTCATTCAGAACGGATAAATTGTGCACGCCAAAGATGGCCTCCGGATGGCGGCATAAGGCGTGGATCGATCCGGCGCCCCGGAACCCTATCGGGGTCGATATGGCCATTGGAGCCGTGTGGGCGGGCAACCATGAGGCGAGGGTGAGCATCTCCGCGGAGACGAGCGCCGACGTGCTGCCGTTTGACCATGTCCTCGGTCCGCCGTTGCGCGACAATTGGGCGGGCTGGCGGCGCGCGGCGGCGCTCGCTTGCGCAATGCTCCTCCACGCGTCGGTGATCGCCTTGCTCTTGCTCGGCTTGCCGTTCGCGGAGCGGGCCGCCGAGCCGCCCCCGATTCCGGTCGAGCTCGTGCTCCTCCCGGAGCCGAAGCCGCCGCCCAAGCCCAAGCCCGAGGTCGCCGTGAAGCCGGCGCCCGAGCCTGAAGCGCAGCGTTATCGCGAATCCGGCGGCGATCCGAATCTCGCGCCGGGGCGCGTGCCCGACGCGGCGCCGCAGCCGCAGCCCAAGCCGGAGCCGGCACCCGTCGCTCTGGCCGAGAAGCCGCCGCCGAGCGTGGCCTCGGCGGCGCCCCTGCCGGTGCCGCCGCCGCGCGAGCGCCCGAAAGCGAGCGAGGCGGTGGCCGCGACAGCACCGACGCACCAGTCGACGATCGAGCCCATGTACGACAGCGCCTTTTTCGGAAAGGGCGGCGGCGATCGCTATCTCAATAAAATGCGGGACAAAATCAACGGTAACTACATCTATCCGGGAGCCGCGCGCTCGCGAGGCATCGCCGGCGTCGCACGCTACGCGATCGTCATTGATCGACAAGGCAATCTTTTGCAGTTGCACTTGCTGCACTCCTCGGGTGTCGACATCCTCGACCGCGCCGGCCGGGACGCGGTCGAGCTCAGCGCGCCCTTCGATCCGCCGCCGGCAGAGCTCTCCGGAGACCAGGTCGGCTTGGTGTTGACGCTCCCTATGGGGCTCGACGTGCACGGCGTGGAGTAGCCCCCGGCCACGCTCCGGCCCGCGGTCCAGTGGCTCCCACTCCCGGGCGCGATCGTCGGGAGCGCGGGGGCGGGTGTCGAGGGAGGCGATGTCTTATCGCTTCAGTTGAGGGGGGCCCGCGGGCGTTCCCGGCTGCTCAACCAGACCATCGCCTGCTCGAGCGGCATCGGGCGCGCGAAATAATAGCCCTGCAGCGAAGGCACGCCCAAGGTGGCGAGCACGCGGGCGAGCACGGCGGTCTCGACCCCTTCGGCGACGCTTTCGAGGCCCAGATTGCGCGCGAGCTCGACCACCGACTTTACGATCGCGTAGGAGTCGCGCGAATCCGCGAGGTCGAGGATGAAGGACTTGTCGATCTTGAGCTCGGAAAAGGGCATCTCGCGCAGCGCCTTGAGCGAGGAGTAGCCGGTCCCGAAGTCGTCGATGGCCAGTCGGAATCCCTTGAGCCGCAGGCGCGTGAGGATTTCGACGGTCGCGCGCGGATCCTTCATCGCGACGCTCTCGGTCACTTCGAAGGAGAGCGAGGAGATCTGCGATCCGCTCTCGACGACGAGTGTCGCAACGCGGTCCGGGAAATCGAGCCGGCGCAGGTTGGCGCTCGAAACGTTGATCGCGATGGGCAGCGCCGAATGGCCGTTGCGGAAACGGCCTTGATGGGAGATCGCCTCGCGTACCACCCACATCGTCAGCTCGTCGATCACGGCGTCGTCGAGCTCGGCGAGCGGAACGAAGCGTTCGGGCAGCAGCATGCCGAACTCCGGATGGGGCCACCTGACCAGGGCCTCGAACTTGATCAGGTCGCCCGTGCCCGCGGTGACGACAGGCTGCAGGAAGAGTCTCATCTCGCCGGCGTCGAGCGCGCGCCCGACGTCGGCCGGCGAAAGGCGTCCCGCGGGCGCCGCAGCAATCCCCGCGGGCTCCCGAGCGCTCTCGGCCTGAGGCGCGCCGTGCGCCACGTGGCGCAGGAAGGCCCGCACTTCCGAGGCGCGCGCGGGCTTTTGCAGGATGCCCGAGACAGTGAGCCCGAGCGAGGTGCCGAGATGCTCGGCGGCGGCGAGGACGCGCCGATCGAAGCCGCTCACGAGCACGACGTCGCCGCGATAGCCTTCGCGATGGAGGTAGCGCAGCTGCTCGACGCCGTCGGAACTGCCGAGCTGCAGGTCCAGCATGATCAGGTCGGGCATGGTGCGCCGGAATGACGCCTGAAAGGCGGTCTCATCCAGCGCCGCCTCCGCCGTCCACCCGATGCCTTCGGCGACCGCGACGATGAATGAGGCGATGCGCTCCTCGTCATCGAGCACAAGCAAGTGCATTCCGGCTACCCCCGTCTTTACGAATTGTCCAGTATCCGCCGCAAAGTCCTCGCAAGCTCTCCCCGCCGATAAGGTTTGGTGATGAGATGCGCGCCCAATGCCTCGAGCTTGTCGCGCGCCACGCCCGGGCTCGCGAAGCCGGTCGCGAACAGAAGCTTGATGCTGGGATCGCGCGCACGCAGCTCGCGCCCGAGGCCGGTGCCGTCGAGCCGACCCGGCATGACGACGTCGCTGAAGAGGAGATCGAACTTCCCGCCCTCCTCGAAGAACTCGAGTGCCGCATCCGCGTCGGGCGCCACCGTGACCTTGTAGCCGAGCTTCTTCAGCATCGCCTCGCCCATCTTGCGGATCTGAGGATTGTCCTCTACGTAGAGGATGCGCTCGCTTCCGGTCGGCTCCGCCGTCGCGGCGGCATCTCGCTCGACCGTCTCCTCGTCGTTGACGGCGCGGGGCAGGTAAAGCCGCACGGTGGTGCCCTTGCCCTGCTCGCTCAGGAGCTTGACCGTGCCGCCGGACTGCTTGGCGTAGCCGAAGACCATGCTCAGGCCGAGCCCGGTGCCCGCCCCTTGCGCCTTGGTCGTGAAGAAGGGCTCGAAGGCGTGGGCCATCACCTCCGGCGTCATGCCGGTGCCGCTGTCGGCCACGGTGAGGACGACATAATCGCCCGGCTGCAGATCGGTCCCGGAACGGGCCTCGTTCTCGTCGACGACGAGGTTGCGGCACTCGATCTTGACCGTGCCGCCGTAGGGCATGGCGTCGCGCGCGTTGACCGCGAGGTTCAGCACCGCGCTCTCGAGCTGGACGGCGTCCGTCATCACCGGCCAGCAGTCGCTCGCGATCCGGCTCTCGATGCGCACCTGCTCGCCGAGCGTGCGCCGCAGGAGCGGCAGGAAATCCCGGATCGCGATGCGCAAGTCGGTCCGCGCGGGCTTGAGCGGCTGGCGCCGCGAGAAGGCGAGGAGCCGCTTGACAAGCTCGGCGCCGGCGAGGGCCGCATCGAGGGACGCCCGGGCAAAGCCGGCGGCGACCTTGTCTTGCCCGAGGTGCTCCTCGAGGAGATCGAGGTTGCCGATCACGGCGCCGAGAATATTGTTGAAGTCGTGCGCGAGCCCGCCGGTGAGCTGGCCCACGCTCTCCATCTTTTCCGCCTGCGTCAAGCGCTCCTCGACAAGCTTGCGCTCGGTCACGTCCTCGAGCTCGTAAATGACGCCTCGCAAGGCATTCCATTCGTCGTAGACCGCGGCAGCCGAGAAGACGATGTCGATGAGCTTGCCGTCCTTGCGGCGGAGCCGCATTTCCACACCCTGCTGCACCCCGCCGCTCAAGGCCTCCATGAAGAGGCGATCGAATTCTTCGCGCGCCTCCGGCGGAACGAGCGGATAGGGCCGGCCGACCGCCTCATGGGCGTTGTAGCCGAAGATGCGCTCCGCGGCGTGATTCCAGATGACGACATTGCGGTTGGGCGAGACACAGACGATCGCCATGGGGGAGGCCTCGACGATGCGCTCGAGCATGGTGTTGGTGCGCGCGAGCTCG
This sequence comes from Alphaproteobacteria bacterium, assembly GCA_035625535.1. Taxonomy (GTDB): domain Bacteria; phylum Pseudomonadota; class Alphaproteobacteria; order JACZXZ01; family JACZXZ01; genus DASPPM01. The sequence continues at coordinate 11,048 of DASPPM010000390.1, read as the reverse complement.
CTCTGGGCCGCCTCGCGCTCCTGGGCCTCGCGGCTGAGCGCCTCGTTCGAGCGCGAGAGCTCGCCCTTATGCGTCGCGACCTCGCGTTCGGCCGTGCGCATGCGGCGTTGCCCCCGCAGCAAGTAAGCGACGAGAAGCACCGTCAGCAGAAGCGTGGCCGCGGGCAAGGCGAGCGTGATGGGCGAGCGCAGCCGCGCCAATTCGGCCGAGGGGAGCTCGAGCGCCAGCGTCCATGGTTGTCCGAATTCCCTGAAGGACTTGACGATGATCCAGCTGTCCGGCGCCGCGACTGCCGCGTCGCCGGTGCCGGCGACGAAACGCCGCAAGGAGGGCAGGTACACGACCACCGGCGGCTCGCTCCCGGCCGAGGCGGCATGGGAGCCCATATAGACGCGCAATGTCTCGTCGGTGAGCGGGGTGTCGCGAATTGCGGCATCGAGTGCGGAGGCAAAGCGCAGCGAGCCGGCGACGTAACCGGCGAGCTTGGCGCGACGCTCGCCCACGGATTTGGGTGCGATGCCGCCGCGATAGACCGGGGAGAAGACGATGTAGCTCGGCTGCGGCTCGGTCGCCGAGGCGAGGCGGACCGGCTCGGTCGCGACCGGCGCGCCGGCATCGACGGCCTGCATCATGGCATCGCGGCGCAATGGGTCCGCTGCCGCGTCGAGGCCGCGTTCGCTCACGGTATCGTCGAAGGACACGTCGTAGAGGACAGGGAAATATTCCACGCGCTCCTCGACCGGCACCTGCTCGTCGCCTTTGCGCTCGAGAACGCGGAACCCCGCAGCGCCGTTCGCGCGCTGCTGCGCCTCGAAGCCGGCCTGATCGTCGCGCGCGACGCGCGGCATCCAGCTCAGGCGGTTGATCGACAACTCATGCTGACGGGCGTTGACGGCGAAGCGCTGGAAATCGTCGCGCGTCATGTCGCGCTGGGTCGCCATCATGGCCGAGAGCTCGGCGAGCGGATTCTTCAGGCTGTCGATCTTGCCCTCGATCTCGCGCGCGCGCGCATCCGCGCGGAGATCGAGAAGCGCGTGCACGCGTGCGTCGTCGAAGCGGCGCAACTCTTCGAGCGCGCAGAGGGAGAGGAGAATCCCCAGCGCCCCGATGATCCAGGGCGCGCCCCGCATCGTGAGTAGTCCACTCTGCCGCAACGCAGTACCCTCTCTTACGGGCCGATTCCCCAGCTACGGCGGCACCGGCGCCATTCTAGGCCAGGATAAAGTTTTATCAACTTTTACAAACAGTTCGCGCCGCGAGCTCCTGCGAAGGAAGCTGGCTCGCTGCTCGATTCCTGCTGCAGCGGTGCCCGACTCGCGGCAAGGGGCGTTCACGCCATCCGCATCCGAGCGCCGCGCCGCGATGGAGAAAAAGCAAAAGACGTGCCGAATTGACGCGTCAATCGAGGCCTTTGCGCGCCGCCGCTCAGGTGCGCAAGGCCGCTCGCTTGCGCGGAAATCGTCATGCAAATCAGGATGCTAAAGATGCAGAATGCCTGCGGCCGCAAGCTGCGGCGCGAGCTATCGGCTTCGCTTGCGCGCACTCAAGGCTGCGGGCAGCCCGCTTCCGCTCGACCCCGCTCGGCAGGGGCGCGACGCGGGCACGCCTTCCCCCGGCGCCTCTCAGCTTTCCGGGTAGCGAATCTTGGTGATGGTGAGCGTGGTCTCGCCCGCGGGCCGGCGCCAAGTGACGGTGTCGCCGACTCGGTGTCCCAAGAGCGACTCGGCGAGCGGCGACTTCACATTGATGAGGCCGCGCTTGGGCTCCGCCTCGGTCGCGCCCACGAGGGTGTAGCTGAGCTCGCGTCCCTCCTCGTCCTCGACCGTGACGCAGGCGCCGAAGGCGGCCGTGTCGGCATGCTCGCCGTGCTGGTGCGGATCGACGACGACGGCCGCTGCCCGGCGCCGCTCTAGGATGCGCATCTCGCGCATCGCGCGCGTGAGCGCGAGCTTGGCCTCGGGCGAGCTTGCGCCCCGCAGTCGCGTGACCTCCGCATGGGCCTTCTCGAGCTCAGCCTTGAGGCGATCGAAGCCGGCGGGGGTCAGCAGTACGGGGCCCTCAATCGCAGGGAGATTGAGCTCCTCGTCGGTCAGCTTTTCCTCGTCGTCTTCCTTAACGAAGGCGCGGCTCACGACAGCCCTCCTCTCTCGAGCCCGACATCAGCAGTTCCGCGCGCCGCGAGTCCGCGCTTGCGACGCGGGCCAATAGGGCGCGGACACGCTCTTGCCTACCGTGCCGCTTTCGCCGCCCGCAATTCGCCGAGGACAAATCACGAGCCGGCGATAGCCGGTACCGGGGCCTCGACCTTGCTCTAGCTTCCACCCGCGACGGTGGTGGCGTCAACGCGCCAGTAGCAGTGCCTTCTTCCCTTGGGCTCCCCACTCCCGGGGACCGGGCCTTCCTGAAAGCGTCCACCTGGCTCGATCGCACCCTCGAAACGAGGCTCGCCGGCGGCGCCCTACGACATCGGTTTGCGGCGCGAATCAATCACTTAAGGGATAGAGCGATGATTGCACCCGGGGACGGGGAAGCCCGACTGGAGTGGCCGCCGCGGCCGCCGTGGCCTCCATGGCAGATGGCTCGAGGATGCCATGAAAACGGCTGAAAAGACCCTCGCCATGCTGCGACAGGCGTCGATGGAGCCGCTCAGTCCGCCGGTCGGCGGCTCGTCACGTCGAATCGCCCGCGTGGGGGACGCATGATCGGTGCTGGCGATTGCGCTTGCGCGCGCAAAGAGCCTGGGGAATTCGTCTTGCCGGAGGCGGTCGCGGTGGCCTAAAGACTCGTCGGTGTTGCGAGCTCGGATTTGCCAGGCCGGCCGCTCGGCCCGCCGGTCAAGGGAGGAGCTTAGTGACCTCGGAGGAGCGCTGCGGGCCGACCGCTGCCGACATCTACGTGCGCACGCTGGCCGAGCGCGGCGTCGATTACATCTTCGCCAATGCCGGCACTGATTTCCCGTCCATCATCGAGGCGCTCGCGCGCGCGGCCGAGCAGGCCACGCCGGCGCCCAAGGCGGTCGCCGTTCCGCACGAGAATCTCGCCGTCGCCATGGCCTACGGCCACACCATGGTGTCGGGCCGGCCGCAGGCCGTCATGCTGCATGTCAACGTCGGCACGGCGAATGCGATCTGCGGTCTCCTCAATGCCGCGCGCGAGCGCATCCCGATGCTGGTGGCGGCCGGACGCACGCCCTACAGCGAGGCGGGCCACGCCGGCTCGCGCAGCATCTTCATCCATTGGGCCCAGGAGATGTTCGACCAGGCGGCCATGCTGCGCGAGATCGTCAAGTGGGACTATGAGCTCAAGCTGCCCGAGCAGACCGCACCGGCGCTCGACCGCGCGCTCTCGCTCGCGATGAGCGAGCCCAGCGGCCCGGTCTATCTCACGCTCCCGCGCGAAGTGCTCGCCGCGGCGGTGGCGGCCGACGGCGCTCCGCGCACGGCGCTCGCGCCGACGCGCGCGGCGATGCCCGATGCCGCGGCGATCGCCGAGGCCGCGGCACTTCTGGCACGGGCGGAGCGGCCGCTCATCGTCACCTCGAGTCTCGGTCGTGACCCCGCGGCGGTGGCGCTGCTCGCAGCCCTTGCCGAGCGCTGGGCGTTCCCCGTGGTGAGCCATTTTCCGAAATCGCTTTGCCTGCCGACCGACCACCCCATGCACCTCGGCTTCGATCCCGCTCCCTTTCTCAAGGAGGCGGATGCGATCCTGGTGCTCGAGTGCGACGTGCCGTGGATTCCCGCGCGCGCCGCCCCTGGCTCCGCGGCGAAGCTGATCCATCTTGCCGTCGATCCGCTCTTCGGCCGCTATCCCATGCGGGGATTCCCCTCCGACCTCACCATTGGCGGCAATGTGGCCGCGGGGCTTCGCATGCTCGAGGCCGCACTCGCGGACGAGGTGCCGCGCGCGGCCGCGCGCATCGCGGCGCGGCGCGAGCGTCTTATCGGCGAGCGCGCGGCGCAGCTCAAAGCGAGAGCCGCGTTTTACGAGCGCGTGCGCCACGAGCGCCCGCTCCATCCTGTCGTCGTCTCGCGTGCGCTCGACCGCGTCAAGGGCGAAGACGCAATCCTGGTGAACGAACTCGGTGCCGGCATCGAGACGATGAGCTTCACCAAGCCCGGCACCTATTTCGCGGCAAGCCCGGCAGGCGGGCTCGGCTGGGGGCTGGGTGCCGCGCTCGGCGCCAAGCTCGCGGCATCCGAGCGGCTGGTGATCGCGACGGTGGGCGACGGCTCCTACATGTTCGGCAATCCCACGCCCGCGCACTACGTCGCGCGCGCCCATGAGCTCCCGGTGCTCTTCGTGGTCTTCAACAACGGAGGCTGGGCCGCCGTGCGCAAGGCGACCGAGGCCATGTATCCCGAGGGGCGCAGCAGCCGCATGAACCGCATGCCGCTCGCAACGCTCGAGCCTTCGCCCGCCTTCGAGAAGGTGATCGAGGCCTCGGGCGGCCATGGCGAGCGGGTGGAGAGGGAAGACGAGCTCGTTCCCGCCTTCGAGCGCGCGCTCGAGGTGGTCAAGGCCGGGAAGCGCCAGGCGCTCGTCAACGTGATGTGCGGCATCCAGGCGGTGCGCCACTTCTGACCCGGTCGTCAGGCACAACTCTTTGTTTTTTGCTCGTTTTCTCTGCTCGCGGGCGCCCCTTGATCGTGCCTCGCGAGGTTCTTACATAGAAATGGCGCGGTGGCGCCCACCGGGGCTGCCGCAGAAGAGGGTGCCGGAAACGGGCCCAGTCGGGCGACTCGCTCGTTCGGAGGAGGTTGCTGGATGTCACGGCTGACGCTCTTCAACAGTCCGCTTCTGCTCGGCTTCGATCATTTCGAGCAGGCCTTGGAGCGGGTCTCCAAGGCGGCGGCGGACGGTTATCCGCCTTACAACATCGAGCAGATCGGCGAGGACGGCTTGCGGATCACGCTCGCGGTCGCGGGCTTCTCCGAGGGCGACCTCTCGATCCAGCTCGAGGACAACCAGCTCGTCATTCGCGGCAAGCAGGCCGATGAAGAGGGCGAGCGCGTCTACCTCCACCGCGGCATCGCGGCGCGCCAATTCCAGCGCAGCTTCGTGCTCGCCGACGGCATCGAGGTGGTGCGCGCCTATCTCGACAGCGGCCTTCTCCATGTCGAGCTCAGCCGGCCGCCGGCGGCCAACCGCGTGCGTACCGTCAAGATCGGTGCCCCGCCCAAGCGCGCGGCGCGCAAGGCCGAGATGATCGAGCTCGTACCCGGAAAAAGTCAGCCTTGAGGGTACCGGCTTAGGAAAGCGGGCCCAAGAGGATGAGGAGCACCATGAGATGACCAGTAAGATGACCGACGCCTCCGACGATCTGCGCACCATCACCTCGCGCGAGCTCTATGCGCTCGGCATGCGGGAGCTCGCTTACGTCAAGAAGGTCTCCGAGAACGGCGCCGACGCCTATGCCGTGTTCGCCGCCGACGGCACCCAGCTCGGCCTGATGGCCACGCGCGAGCTCGCTTTTGCAGCCTTGAAGCAGCACGACCTCGAGCCGGTGAGCGTGCACTGAGGGCGGCGACTTCGCTTCCCTTCCTTTTCCGACGAGCCCTTTTCCGACGCGCAGTTTTACCGGCACGCGGGCGCGTGCGCGTCGAGAGGTAACTCGCGCGACCCGCTCTGAATGATCGAAATCCATCGTCGCCGCCTGAAGGTCGGAACGCTGTCGATCGCAAGGCACTCCGCCGGGCGCGGCGCGGTAGACGGCACCGCCGCCCGGCGGGAGGCTTAGCGATGGGATTGCAGCGGGCCGGCGCGGCTGCGTCAGCTCGCCGAACGCCAGTAGAAGGACTGCGACACCGCGCCACTCGGAGAGATGTCGACGGAGCGGGTCTTGGCGCCGCCTTCGGTCTCCGCAACGACATGGTAGCGGCCGGGCGGCACCTTGGCGAAGAAATAAGGTCCATCGGAAACCACGTCGAGGACCGTCCGTCCGCTTGCATCCACGAGCTTCACCCGCACGTTCGCGAGATATTCGCCTGAGCCCGCTACGGCGAACATCAGGCGCAAGTTGTAGGCGCGCTCGACCTCGCGCATCGCCTGGACCGACTCGCTGCCCACGCCGCCGCTCAGGTAGGTCACGTCGCCTTGCGTGCGGGGCGGCTCAACGGCTTGCCGCGCCTGATTCTCGATGGCGTTGACCGTCGTGTCGGTCTGCGATCTCAGGATCGAGCTCGTCTGTGCCGCGGCCGGTACCGCCAGCAAGGCGGCCCCGAGTGCCAACGGCAGCCAGGTCTTCATGCTCATCTCTAGGCCCTCCATTCATCGAATGGTCGCTCGTCTGCTCTTCAAGAGCCGGCGGGCGAGCAAGGAATTCGCCCATGAGAAAAAATAAGCATCGCCGAGGGCTAAAAACTGCGCGAACGCTGTGACAAAAATGCGGCGGCCGGTCCATCGCGAACGACGCGGCCGCGGCGCGGTCGGGCGTGGGTCCTAGGCCGCGCGGCTAGTGGTCGAATCGGTGAGCAGCGCGTAGAGCGCCTCGGCGGTGTCCGAGCCGCGCAGCTTCTCGCACACGGTGCGGTCGCGTAAGAGGCGCGAGATGCGCGCGAGCGCCTTTAGGTGGTCGGCGCCGGCCTGCTCGGGAGCGAGGAGGAGGAAGATGAGGTCGACCGGCTGCTCGTCGATCGCCTCGAAATTGATCGGCGTCTCGAGCCGGGCGAAGACGCCGTAAAGCCGTTTCAAGGCGGAGAGCTTGCCGTGCGGGATGGCGATGCCGTTGCCCACGCCGGTGGTGCCGAGCCGCTCGCGCTCGAACAACACCTCGTAGATCTGCCGGTCGGAAATGCCGGTGAGCTCCGCCGCGCGCTTCGCCAATTCCTGCAGCGCCTGCTTCTTGCTTGTCACCCGCAAATGCGGGATCACACTCTCGAGCGTGATCAGATCTTCCATTTCCATGCTTGTTTCCCTGGCGACCGGGTCCGGCGCCTATGCTTTGCCCCCGCGGGGATCGACCCAGCCGATGTTGCCGTCGGGCCGGCGGTAGACCATGTTGAGCTCGCCGTGCGCGCTGTTGCGGAAGAGCATGGCGGGAAGCTCGCCGAGGTCGAGGCGCATGACGGCTTCGCCGACCGTCATGCTGTCGATCGCCGTCGTCAGCTCGGCGATGACCACCGGCTTGTCCCCGTTCGCAAGATCCTCCTCGGCATCTTCGGGTGGCGCGGCGAGGACGTACTGTTGCGCTTCGAGCGACGCGGCTTGCTGGCTCTGGTGTTTGTGGTGGGCGCGCAGGCGGCGCTTGTAGCGGCGCAGACGCTTGCCGACGCGCTCGGCGGCCGTATCGAAGGCGGCGTACGGCGCATCCGCCTCCGCGTGCCCTTGCACCAAAATGTTGCGGCCGACGTGGACGGCCACGTCGGCGCGGTAAAGATGGGCCTCGCGCGAGAGCACGGCATGCGCGTCGAGCGCATTGCCGAAATATTTGTCGACCACGGCCAGGAGCGTCTGCTCGATGTGGGTGCGAAAGGCGTCTCCCACGTCGAGCTGCTTGCCTGATACGGAAACATTCATGGACGATCGGTCTGCCGAAGCGTGTCCTTAGCGAGTTCCCCGGGGACCTTGCCGGCCGGGGAAAGCCCGTCTCGCCCGGCCTTCCCGAAAGGGGGCGCCGAGGCCGGAGGGGCGCGAACATAGTGAGCCGTACAGGCTAAGTCAAGCGCACCCGCCCCCTCCCCGCAAGTCATTTATATCTCGACGGATTTGAGCCGTCGCCGCTGCACCGAGGAAGGAATCCTGAGCGCTTCGCGATACTTGGCGACCGTGCGCCGCGCGATATCGACGCCCTCCTTGTTGAGGATCTCGACGATGCGGTCGTCCGAGAGCACGTCGGCCGCGGTCTCGCGGTCGACGAGCGCCTTGATGCGGTGCCGCACGGCCTCGGCCGAATGCGCTTCCCCGCCCTCGGAGCTCGCGATCGCGGAGGTGAAGAAGTACTTGAGCTCGAACATGCCGCGCGGGGTCGCCATGTATTTGTTGGTGGTGACGCGGCTCACGGTGCTCTCGTGCATCTCGATCGCCGCCGCGATGTCGCGCAGCACGAGCGGCTTCAGGTGCTGCACGCCATGGGCGAAGAAGGCGTCCTGCTGGCGCACGATCTCGCTCGCGACCTTGAGAATGGTGGTGGCCCGCTGGTGGAGCGACTTCACCAGCCAGTTGGCGGACTGATAGCGCTCCGAGAGATATTCGCGCTCGCCCTTGTCCTTCACCTCGCGGCTCACGCGCGCATAGTATTGCGCGTTCACCAGCACGCGCGGCAGCGTCTCGCTGTTGAGCTCGATGTGCCAGCCGCCGTCGGCATGCGGGCGCATGATCACATCCGGCGTCACCGGCTGCGCCACGCTGGTGTCGAAGGCGAGCGCCGGCTTCGGGTTGAGCGCCTTGATCTCCGCCAGCATGTCGATGAGGTCCTCCTGGCTCGCCTCGCACAGCCGCCGCAGGGCGGCGAAATCGCGGCGCGCGAGCACGTCGAGGTGGTCGAGGAGCTTCGCCATGCAGGGATCGAGGCGGCCCCGGTCGCGCAGCTGAAGTGCCAGGCACTCACGCAGGTCGCGCGCGAAGATGCCCGGAGGATCGAGCTGCTGCAGCCGCGCAAGCGTGGCCTCCACGCGCGCCACCTCGCAGCCGAGCTGCTGTGCCACCGCCGCGAGGTCCGCCGCAAGATAGCCCGCCTCGTCCAGGAGATCGACGAGATGGATGGCGATCACGCGGTCGACCGGATCGTGGAGATCCATGTTGAGCTGCTCGACCAAATGGTCGCGCAGGTGCACGGTGTCGGAGAGCGTGTCCTCGAGATCGAAGCGGCGCTCCTCGAAGCTGCCGCCCCGTCCCGAGCCCCAGCTCGCGAAGGAATCGGGTGCGGCGCGCCGGCCGCCCGAGAGGTCGGCGCTGTCCCGGGATTCGTCGTACTCGGCGTCGAGCCGCGCCGCGGCGGCGGGGTCCAGCCGGGGCTCGTGCGCGAGATCGCCGCGCTCGCGCTCGACCGTGTCCTGCGTTTGTGCCGTGGCCTCGGACGCCGCCGCATCGGCCTCTCTGGCCCCGCCCGCCTCGCCCCCCTCTTCGGCTCTTTCGCCGTCGGCGGCCTCGGCGCGCTCGAGCAGCGGGTTCTGCTCGATCTCGTGCTCGACAAAAGCCGCGAGCTCGAGGTTCGACATCTGCAGCAGCTTGATCGCCTGCTGCAGCTGGGGCGTCATGACGAGCGACTGGGTCTGGCGCAGATCGAGGCGTGTCGTGATCGCCATGGCGAGAGAGGGGCTCCCGGCTACAGGCTGAAACGCTCGCCGAGATAGACGCGCCGCACGTCCTCATGCGCGACGATCTCGTCGGGCTTGCCTTCCATCAGAAGCTGACCGTTGTGGATGATGTAGGCGCGGTCGACGATGTCGAGCGTCTCGCGCACATTGTGGTCGGTGATGAGCACGCCGATGCCGCGGTCCTTGAGATGGGAGACAAGCTCGCGGATGTCGTTGAGCGCGATCGGGTCGATGCCGGCCAACGGCTCGTCGAGAAGCATGAAATGCGGCTGCGAGGCGAGCGCGCGCGAGATCTCGACGCGGCGCCGCTCGCCGCCCGAAAGGGAGAGGGCCGGCGCGCGGCGCAGGTGCGTGATCGAGAACTCGGCGAGGAGGTCGTCGAGCATGGTCTGGCGCTTGTCCTGGTCCGGCTCGACCACCTCGAGGACGGTGCGGATGTTCTGCTCGACGTTCATGCCGCGGAAGATCGACGGTTCCTGGGGCAGGTAGCCGATGCCGAGCCGCGCCCGGCGGTACATCGGCAGGTCGGTGATGTCGACGTTGTCGAGCAGGATGCTGCCGTAGTCCGCCGAGATGAGGCCGGTGATGATGTAAAAGCAGGTGGTCTTGCCGGCGCCGTTGGGACCGAGCAGGCCGACCGCCTCGCCGCGCTGGACCGAGATGCTGACGTTGCGCAGGACCGGCCGCTTCTTGAAGCGCTTGCCGAGATTCTTGGCGAACAGCCCGGGGTTGTCGGCGACGAGCCGCGGCCTCTGCGGCTCCGCTCCCGGGCCGCGCCCCGTTGCCGTATCGTCGCGTCGTTCGCTCACGCGTCCGGGCTCCTCACTTTTGTTGGCCGCCGGTCGGCTTCGTGGTCGGCGCGACGCTGCCCTTTCCGGGCGCCCCGATATCTTCGCCCTGCCTGGGAATCAAGAGGCCGCGCACGCGATCCGCCTTCGCGCAAGCATAGAGACGGCTGATGCCGGTGTTCATGTTCATGGTGGCGCACTCGCCGTTGAGCTGGTCCTGCCCACGGGTAATCTTAACCGATCCCTTGAGGTCGGCGATACTCGTATCGACATTGTAATTGCCGTACATGGCATGCGCCACCGCGCTCGGGTTGGTGACCATGACGTTATTGAAAGCCTCGATGAAGCTTATCACGAGCTGACCCTTCGCATCGGGCTTGAAGTGCGCTTCCAGAATATCGGCGGTCACCGTCTTGTCCTCGCGCACCGCCTTGGCATTGCCGCGCGCGACCGCATATTGCCTGAGCTTCCAATACTCGAGCGTGTCGCGCGCCGTGATCACCCCCTTGGGGGTGTCGAGCTCGAGCTTCTTGCCGGTCAAGACGAAGACGCCGTTGTCGACGTCGTACACCCCCTTGTCGCCCACCGCCGTGTCGGTCGGAGTGGTGATCTTGACGTCGTCGTCCGCGTCGAGCCGCCAGACGTCCGAGCTGCCGGACGGCGTCTTGCGATAATAGGCAATGAGCGTCTGGCCGTAAACGGTGACGTCGCCGCGCACCGCCTTGGCGTTGCCGCGGGCGATGTATTCCTGCTTCTCCTGCTGCCACTCGATGCCCTGCTCGGCCTCGACGTTCACCGGCAAGCCGTTGGTCTCCTCGGTGGTCCCGAAGAGGCCGCCCGACTCGGCGCCGGCGCCGCCTTTGGTCTGGGGCTGAGCGCCCTGCCCGACCTTCGCACTTCCCTGCGCCGGCGCTTCGCCCCTGGTCGCGGCGAGGGGGGCGCCGAGCGGGGGTCGAGGCGAGGTGGGTGGCGCCGTCAACGACGCCGGCGGAGTGGCGGGCGGGGC
>DASPPM010000389.1:0-11355 GCA_035625535.1 Alphaproteobacteria bacterium | reverse complement strand
TGAACGATAGCATTCTCGTGGGGGTATCCGGAAGCCGAAAGGCGGCGTCGGGACGCATCGGGCGGTCGCACCTGCTACGCTGCGGCCCGTCTTGACTGGATACGCGTTTCAAAGATGAGGCTGGTTTCAAAGGGTTGACGCCCACCCCCCTGGACACAATTCGAAAGCCAATTTCTTCATAAATGACTGGTGCGGCCTACGAATCGCATAACTTCGGTCGCAAGCTTCAGTCTCGGGAGTGAGCGCGGCACGCGGGAATTGTGTCTGCCTCGGACGAGCGCGCTATTCGATCGTCTGCAGCGTCACGGTCTCGGCAATGAGCGACGCGCCGGGCCGCGAGCGTTGCAACGCCTCCGCGGCGGGCTTCAATGCCGCGAGGAAATCGCCGACCGGCTCGGCGCTGGGCCGCAAGGCCGGGAACAGGCGCTCCGGCGACAACAGGGCTAGGATCAGGAGGTCTCCGACGGGCGGCGAAATGAGCAGCTCCGGCTTGCCGTTGGGGAGGATTGAGCCGAACTTGTGCCGCATCCCCGCGGAAATGCGATTGTCCTCTTTGCCGTCGGTGGGAAAGAGATGGAAGACGTTGCCCTCGGGATCGATGATGGCGACGTAGAGGTAGCCGTTGGCGGCACCGAGAGCGTTGACGGTGAACTCCAAGCTGTCGCCGTCGCGATAAACCCCGGAGCTATGATTAGGGGTGATCCTGAGCGGGCCCTTCACAGCCCCCGGCGTGACCGCCTCATCTTGCAGCAACGCGAGCACTGCGCAGAACGGCCATTTGCGGACGCTCACGTGGAGGTTCACCTTGCTCACCCCGCCCAATGCGGCCAAGCGGACCGGCAAGGCGTCAAGGTCGCTCGGCGTGGAGACGAAACCGTCGATATCGACGATGCCGTTGCCGCTCACCGCGGCGCGCAGCGATTTGCACTCCAGCGGCCCAAGCACCGACTGCACGCGCTCTCGCAAAGAGGGTTGCGTAAGCGGGGGCTGCACGTTCGCCACGACTTCGGGCGTCGGCTTGGCTTGCGCCTCGCTCGCCGGCGGCGTGGGGCTCGGCGGCGCGGCGACGGCGGCTGCCGGCGGGAGGTTCGGCACCGCCGGTGCTGGCGCCGCTGCGGCCGGTGGCGGTTGCGACTTCGCCTCCGCCGGTGCCGGTCGCGGCGCCGCTGCGGCCGGCGGCGTGGGGCTCGGCGGCGCGGGCTCGGCAGCCGGGGCGGATGCCAGCGGTGGCGGCAACGGCTGCGGCGCGGCGGCGGCGGCTGCCGGAGGGAGGTTCGGCACCGCCGGTGCTGGCGCCGTTGCGGCCGGCGGCAGTTGCGGCTTCGCCTCCTCGGGTGCTGGTGCTGGCGCCGCCGCGGCCGGCGGTGCTTGCGGCTTCGTCTCATTAGGTGCCGGTGCTGGCTGCTCCGGTTCGAGTGCCGCCGTCGCGGCCGGGGCTGCCGTTTCCGGCTTTGCTTCTAAAGCGGCGGGCGCGGGTTTGGCGCTCGACTCTGCCGGCTCGGCAGGGGCCTTCGTCGGCGGTATTTCCGGCACCGGCTGTTCGGAGGGGGGTGCTGCACTCTGCGCTTCCGCCCCGGGAGCAGGTTCGGTGGCGACATTTTGAGCAGCACCGCCGAAGATTTGCGCGCGATAGGCGACGACGATGCCGCCGGCGACGAGAAGCGCCAAAACGCCGGCGCCGACCGCCGCATAAGGCCGGTGCGGCCGCGCGCTCCCCGCGCGCGCCGGGCGTACCGCGCGCGTCGCCCGAGGCGGCGCGGCCGGAGGTGGGAGGGGCACGGGCGCTTTGACCGGTCCCGGTCTGGGCGGGGCGAGCAGCTCGACCATCGCGCGTGGCCGCAGCTCGGGATCGGGCTGCAACATTGCAGCGAGTCCGCCGCGCAGCTCAGCAGGCACATCGTCGATCCTGGGGACTTCCTTGCGCCGCTCCAACAGGGTGGCGGGGGGCAAGTCGGCCGCGTCGACCAAGCTCCCGCCGGCGGCGGCCGCCAGAATGAGGCCGAGGCTATAGATGTCGGTCCGTTCGTCCACCTTGCCGCCGAAGAGCCCGAGCTGCTCGGGCGCCAAGTAGAGGGACTTCTTCTCGGCCTTTGGAGCGCTCGCGCTCGCAGCGGGCGGAGCGAACTCCTTGCCAACGCCGAAATCGATGATTTTGGCCTGGTCCAGGCGCCCCTCCGCGAGAATAATGGTGTGGGGCGAGAGGCCGCGGTGGACGACGCCTTGCGCGTGGGCTGCCTCGAGACCATGCACCAGGCGGTCCCGCAAATTCATCACCTGGTTGGGCGGCATGGGGCCGAATTTCATGCGCTCGGCGAGCGACATGCCGTTTATGTATTCGGAGAGGAGAAAGAGACGTCCCGCCTCGTCCTGGTAGCAGCCGAAGCAGCACGCGACGGCGGGGTCTTGCACCCTCGCGAGCGCCTCTGCCTCGGCGCGGAAGCGCTGGAGGAACTTCTCGTCGGCGACGAGCTCGCGCCGGACGAATTTGAAGACGACGGGCGTCCCCGATGCGGTATTGAGCCCGCGCCAGATCTCAGCGATGTCATCCTGGGCGATACGCGCGTCCAGCCGCAGCGTCTTGTGGATGATCACGCCCGGCTGCAACGGCTGACCGAGCGGCACGGCCCCCGGCTCGGCCAACTCCGCAGCCGGTGCCGCCTGCGGCGTCCGCCCGCCGCTTCCGTTCGGCGATGCCGGCACGCCCGGCGCTTGTGACTGCGTTTCGCCCACCTCGCATCACCTCATGCCAAGCAATGTGCTGAACTCGACGCACATAACGCAAAAATGGCGCATCCTCAAGTGGTAAACACGGTTTTCGCATGGCAGCGAGAGGGACCGGACGAGGAGGAATCGGACGCTCCGGGAGGGCTGGCAATTGGCGGCGACTGCCAAGCAAATTGCTGCCCGTTGCTCCCGGCGCATGTGGAACAGATGTCCGTGTCGCCGCATGGATGCCAAATATACCTGGCTGACGCCGTCGCGAAATCAGAGACGAGGATTGAGGTCGACACCTCGGGCGCAGGCCGACGCCGTGAAGCGCGCGTCCGCTCACTTCCTCCTAGGCGCACGGCGAGGGCGGCGACCCAGCTGCAGGTGGAGGGAGAGACATAGGTTATCGGGTCCTGCAGCCCTCCCTGCCGCGCCCGCCGAAGGCCGTGCTTGACTTCCAGCCCAAGACCGCGCCGCCCACTCTAAGCTTTTGCAAGCGCACGGGCTTCAGCTATAGTATTTGCGCATGCCGTGCGACACCGCTGCCCGAGCGGCCCGGCGTCGCGAAGCACCGAGATGGGGGGGATATGTCTCGCGCCGCTTTTCCTGCCGCGCCTTGGCGGTGGACCATCGCAGGAGCGCTGCTGCTGCTCGCAGCCGCCGCCGGAACGCCGCTTTACGCGCAGACCGCGCCTCCGCCAGCTCCAAACATCCATCTCGGCGTGGCGACGTGCAGCGGCAGCACCTGCCACGGCTCGATGGAGCAGTGGAAGGGCTCGCACGTGCAGCAGAACGAGTACATCATCTGGACCAAGAAGGACAAGCACGCCCAGGCCTATTCCGTGCTTTCCAACGAGCGCTCGAAGCGCATCGTCGCCAACCTCGGTCTCAAGGCGGCGACCGAGGAGCCGCTTTGCCTCGAGTGCCACGCCGACTTGGTACCCCAGGACCAACGCGGGGCCCGCTTCCAGATCAGCGACGGGGTCGCCTGCGAGGCCTGCCACGGCGCCGCCTCGCGCTGGCTCGGCGTCCACGTCTCCGGCGTCAGCACCCATCAGAACAACCTCAGCCTCGGCATGTATCCGACCGACCAGCCGGTCGCGCGGGCGCAGCTTTGCCTCTCGTGCCACTTCGGCGACGGGCACCGTTTCGTCACGCACCGCATGATGGGTGCCGGCCATCCGCGCATCAACTTCATGGAGCTCGACACCTTCACGGCGGTTGAGCCCGCGCATTTCGTGGTCAACGACACCTATCGCTCGCGCAAGCGCGCGCCCAGCGGGGTGCAGGTCTGGGCGATCGGGCAGGCGATCGCGCTCAGCAAGGCGCTCGATGCCATAATGGATCCGAAGCGCAATACCGACGGGCTCTTCCCCGAGCTGGTGCTCTTCGACTGCTTCGCCTGCCACCATTCGCTCAACGACCTCAGGTGGCAGTCGCGGGCCGCGACCGGCCTGGGCCCGGGCGTGCCGCGGCTCAACGACGCCAACCTCGTCATGCTGCGCCTCATCGCCGAGCGTATAGCACCCGGCACCGGCAAGGAGCTCACCGAGCGCGGCCTCGCCCTGCATCAGGCGGCGACGAGGAGCCGCGAGGCCATGGTCGAGGCCGCGCGTGCCCTCAAGGAGGTCGTGAGCTCCATGGTGCCGATGCTGGATCAGCACCAGTTCGGCCGCGAGGACTTGAGGGCGCTCCTCGACACGGTCGCCGGCGGGGGCCTGCGCGGCGACGAATTCGACTATGCCGCGGCCGAGCAGTCGGCCATGGCGCTGAGCGCCATCATCCACACCATGAAGAACACGGGTGCGGTCGACGAGAAGCAGTTCCAGGCGCTGGACGCGGCACTCAACCGCGTCTACGAGGCGGTGAACAAGGCGGACGGCTACAAGATGCAGGCCTTCCTCGCCGCCTTGGCCGAGTTCAGGCGCGCCATCCCCAGCGGCTGAGCGCTCCCGCGAGCGCCTTGGCCCGCTCAAGGCTTGAACGGGGTCTCTGCCAGCTGCTCGCGCGCTACTGGCGCGGCGGCCCCGAAAACGGCTCCTTCCCGCTAACCGGCTTCGACGGGCCCGACCGCGCCGGCGGCGGCGGCGGCGGCAAGGCCCGCAGCAAATCCTCCATGCGCACGTCGTCGGTGACGAACCAGGGAACGCCCTTCTGGTCGAGATAGAGCGCCTGCATCTCGGGAAGCGTGAAGGGACGCGAGCCGAGACGCCCGAGGATCGCGATCTGGTTGCCGCTCTCATCGACCGCGCGATCGCGGTCGAGGCCCTTGGAGAGCGAGAGCGCCGGCCACTCGGTCTTGCGCCAGGCGATGAGCTCGGGCTTGGGCTCGGGGCTGAAGCCGTAGAGGTTGGGCTGGCTGTCGGGCGAGGTGAGCTGGATCACCTTGAGGCCGTTGTTCCCGTCCGCGACATAGGCGAAGAGCGAGGCGTTCGTGGTGCCGACCACCACGTCATTGGCATCGTTCATCTTGCCGTCGGCGTTGAAGATCTGCGCGAGGCGCGGGTGCTCCGGGCGCTCGACGTCGATGATGGCGAGTCCGTCGCGGCCGTCCGCGACATAGGCATAGGTGCGCGCGACATAGAGGCGCCGCGCGTCCGCGAGCGGGACTGCGGCGCCCGCGACCAGCTGCGGCGCCTCGGGATGAGTCACGTCGATCACCTGGAGCCCCTCGCGGTCTAGGGCGAAGAGATAGCGGAACTGGAGCGCCGTCGCCCGCGCCCCGTCGAGCTTCACCACCGTGTCGAGCTTGGGATGCAGCGGATCGCTCATGTCGAGCACCACGACGCCGGCGTCGGCGGCGATGTAGAAATGGTCGCCGCCGATGGTGATGTGGCGGGCGCCCTTGAGCACGCCGCCCTCGTTCCAGGTGAGCGCACGCTCGAGGAACCTGCTGCGGGGCTCGCGGGAGGAAAGTGGGTTGACGTTGGTGAGGATGAGGCCCTCCTCCGCATCCGTGATGTAGGCGTAATTGTAGATCGGGTGCATGGGCTGCTCTTGATTGTCCTCGCGCATGAGCTTGCCCTGATTGCGCGCCGGATCGATCGACTGGTTCGTCGGCAGCGCCACGCAGGTGGCGTTGCGCGAGCCGATGTGCATGTCCTGGCCGAGCGGCGAGAAGGGTGCTGTGATGATGCGCTCGGAGACGTCCTTGTTGGCCACGCTCGCCACGTCGTAGGCGCGCATGCCGTCATCGCCTTCTGCGACATAGACGAACTCGCCGCGCTCCTGGATGCAGCCGCTGCGCCCCCCGGAATGGCCGTGCGCCTCCTCGAGCTCGCGCCCGCGCGCGACATGCGCGTTGTACCAGTCGGGGTAGGCGTATTTGTGGAGATAGCTGCCGATCACGGCCTGGGGCTCGTCCCACTCCGTCACTCGCACCGCCTCGATGCCGCCGTCCTCGCCGACCCAGCTGTTGTAGCCGATGAAGTTGACGAAGTTGGTCCCGAGCAGCAGGAGCTGCGCCATGATCGCGTTGTTGTCGTTGGCCTGGGAGAGATGGCAGTCGGTGCAGGTCTTGGTCTCGGTCGTGCGCTCGGTGTGCGGATAGTGGGGTGCGAAGGCCTGGCTGCTGTAGCCGCTCGCGGAGATGGGCGGCTGCTGGATGTAGATGCGGTCGCGATTGATGTTGGTCGAGCTCAGCACGAGCGCCGAGGAGGAGCGCACGGGGGCTATGATGTTGCCCTTGACCGTGCTGTGCCGGCCGAGCTGGAACATCTCGTCGCGCGCAACTTGCGGATTGTACGTGGCGAAGTTGCGGGTGAAACCGCCTTCGAAATGGTGCCGCTCGGTGCGCCAGTTGGCCTGGATCGGCAAATGGCAGCCGCCGCAGCTCGTGGTCCAGGAGGTATGGCAGGTGAAGCAGGCCATCTCGCTGTCCTTGTGCGCGAGGTCGGCCTCCGGCACGCCCGGGCCCCATTTGAAGGTGGTGCCCTTCGCAATCAGCTTGGCGCGCGCCGCGCGGGGGTTGAAGCGGGGATTGGTGGGATCGACGGTGTCCTTGACGAGGCTCACCTCCCACTCGAGCTTGGGATCGACGGCGGAGTGCTGGATGAGCTTGTTGCCGCGCCACTCGAAGCGCCGCCGGCCGTCCTGGTTGCGCAGGAGCGCGAGGTCGTAGCCGCCCGGCCGCGCCGCGGGCCCGCTGGTCATGAGCGTGGGATAGCGCTCGATGGTGCCGTGGCAATCGACGCAGCGGATCTCGATCGCCGACATCACCTCGCCGTAGATGTAGCCGTTGCCGTGGGCGTCCTGGCTGAAGTGGCAGTCGACGCACTGCATGCCCTTGTCCACGTGGATCGAGCTGAGATGCACCGCCTTCTTGGCCCACTCCGGATCGTCGCGCGACACGATCTTGCCCTTGGCGTCGAGCAGGTCGCCCTTGCGGTCCTGCTTGAAGATGGCGCGGAAGTTCCAGCCGTGGCCGTGATAGTCGGCGAACTGGGTGATCTTGAGGTTGGGATTGAGCTCGCTCACATGATCGAGGAAGGCGGGATCGCCCCATTTGCCGCGGATCGACGCTTCCTCGGGATTGCGGTCGAGGATCGACCGCGCCTCGGCGTCGCTCGGATACTTCTGCTTCGCCGGCCACATGAAGGGCGCGTCCGCCTCGTAGTCCCACATGGTGTAGCCCAGCATTGTGTTGAGGAACATGTTGGGCTGATGCATGTGGCAGATCATGCATTGGCTGGTCGGGACCGCGCGCGTGAAGGAGTGGTGGATCGGATGCCCTGGCTCGTGCTTGGGGATGGTGGGGTCAGTGCTGGCGCTCTCGCCGTTATGGCCGAAGACGGCATAGACGCTGGCATGGCGCGGGTCGCGGTCGTTGGCATAAACGACGTGGCAGGCGCCGCAGCCCGAGGTGCGGTAGTCGCCCGGATTGTCGTTGGTGCCGAGGAACCAGGTGAAGGGATCATTGAGGCGCGTCTTGGTGATGTTGAGCACCGGCACCGCGATCCTGAGCCCGGTGCCGAGCCCGCGGTTCGACTGGTGGATGTCCGGCTTGCCGGGCATCTCGAGCACCTGCAGCTTGCCCTCCGCGTCGGGATTGCCGATGTCGGGGAACTGCGAGCCGATGCTGATGCCGCCCCGCTCGAAGACGCGGAAAATGTCGGCAGGCGGCGTCACCTCCCACGCCGGCAGCGGCAGGAGCTTGGGCAGAATGCCGTGGCTCTTCATGAGCGCGTCGGGCTCTTTCGGGTTCTTGGCGATCGCCGCGGTGCCGTCCCGCATATAGGCCTCGCCGAGGACGTAGTTCTTGTAGGGCAGGATGCCGTTGTTGTAGGAGGCCCCGCCCCACAACATGGCGCCACTCGCCATCAGGCTGCGCTCGGCCGCCTCTATGATCGGGAGATGACAGGCCCCGCACGCCTCGCGCGCGACGCGCAAATCGCTCGGATTGACGAAGCGGATGAACTCGGGCGCCTCGCGATTGAGCAAGGTGTAGCTCTCCTGAGGCTTGCGGCTCTTGGGATAGCCCCAGCTCTGGGGATAGCGCGGCAGCACGTGGGCGCGGTTCATCGCCTCGTCGTAGGCGGGCGTTCCGGATGCCCCCTGCCTCGGTCCCATCACTTGCGCATCGCCGCCGTGGCAGTCGGTGCAGCCGAGCGTCACGAGGTCGCTCTCGTGCATGGTCAGGCTGTCGGTCGTGGTGTGGCACGAGCGGCAGCCGGCACTCTTCGCCGCGGCCTCCTCCGGAAGTTGCGCCCGCGGCGCCGGGGGGGCGGGCGTGTAATGCACGTCGCGCGGGCTCTCCTCCTCGGGCATGGCCTCGAGGAAGCCGGCACCCCCGAGAAGGAGCCAGGCCGAAGCCAGCAGCACGAAGGAAGAGAGGCGGCGCATGGCGCTGTCCTCAGTAGGTCAAAACGATATCGGCGAGCACGGAATAGAGGTAACGCTGCTTGTCCTGGGTCACATAGAGGTCCTTGAAGCCCTGTTGCGGAATGAGGATGCCGCCGGAGAGCCGCAGCACGACGTTCTGCGTGAAGAACGGCCGGTAGGTCAGCGCCGCCGAGAGATCGAAACCGATGCGCTCCTGGATATCGCCCTGCTGGCGCAGCACCTCGAGCACGGAGGTATTCTCGAAGCGGAGGTAATTGGCGTTGGTCGAGAGCTTGAGCTCGGGGAGGATGTCGGCATCCGAGCCGACGCCGAAAAGCAACAGGCCCGGATTGATGAAGTTCGACTGTCCCTCGTCCTCCGAGGTCCGCAGCGAGGGCAGAATCGCGTTGCGGCCGGAGAGCACGACGCCGCCGCCGCCGATGAAGGGAATGGCTTGCCGGATCCAGTAGCTGGTGTCGGCGCCGGCGAACTGCGGGTTCTCCATGATGGCATCGAAACCCGTCTCGGTCCTGCCGTAGGGATTGCGGTCGCCGCTGGCGTAAAGGCCCGAGAGCCGCACGCGCAGCCAGTCGAAGTCCACCGAGGGCTCGATCGCCGCGAACTCGGCGCGTATGTTGGCGGGCTCGCCGCTGAAGGTGTTGTGACTGTCGTAGCCGTTCGCGTAGTAGGCCGAGCTCATCAGATTGAAGCGGCCGATATGGCCGTTCATGTTCCAGCCGGCGTAGGTCACGTCGTAATTATGCCCGCGCTCGTCGCCGATGGGCGCCGGGCGGACGAGGAAGTCGTCCTCGTCGTAGTAGCGCTCGTTGCGCTCGCGGTTGCGGTTGAAGACGACGGTGAGCTGCTGGGTCAGGCCGGGCCAGGGCAGATCCTGGCGGTAGAGGTTGGTGACGAGGACCCAATCCTTGCGCCGCCTCAGGGTCACGTCGTTGAGCCCGCTGTTGGTGTCCTTCTCCAGGCGCTGGAACAAGGCAGCATTGTATTGCCAAAGATTGTTGTCGCGGTTGCCGTAGAGCCGGGCGCCGAGCTGGTCGTCCTGGAAGAGGAAGCCGCGGAAATCAGTGGAGATGGGCTGGATGCCGAAGCGCAGCGAATCGAAATCATAGCGCTCCGAGACGTCGCGCAGATGGTAGTCGACGAATCCTTCCTGCAAGCCGCCGAATGTCTGCAGGCGCGTGTCGCCCCTAAGCGGGTTGGCGTTGACGATGCCGACCTCGTCGACCGAGAGGTAATTGACGTTGAAGACCGGCGTCAGCCGGACCTCGAACTCGGGTGGCTTGAAGGCGGTGTCGCCCTTGGTGAGGGAGAAGCTCGAAAGCAGAGTCTCGTCGATGAAGGCCTGGCCGATGCGGCCGTAGGTGTCGATCTCGCGCGCGTTCTTGGTCGACTGCACGCCCACTGGCGTCGGCACCGTGCGCGGCTCGAACACTGTATCGTTGACGAAAGAGGTACTGAAGAACCAGTCCTCGCCGAAGAGCGGCCGGTCGCCCTTGAAGGTGTTCTGGCTGTAAGGGTTCCACCAATGTTCGTTGACCCCGATCTCCTCGATCAGGCGCCAGCGGTCCGGCACGGGGATGAACTCGCGGGGAATATCGCTCGCGGGCGGCGCCACAGCAGGGGGGCCGGTCTCGGGCGCCGGCGTCTCCTCGACCGGCGGCGGCTGGCCGGGCAGCCGACGCCCGTCCTGGGCAATGTCGAGGTTCTCGGCGAGGGAAGGCTCGATTTGATATCCCGCGGCCCGCGCCGGGGGCGATAGCGAAAGCGCGAGCCCGACTGCCAGCAGCGTGGGCCACGGGCGCACGGGGTGCCCCTATTTCCCGGAGCAGGCGTCTTGGTTGGGCTGTCCGAGGAAGGGGTCCACCGGACAGTTGACGTAGCGTAGTGCCACCCCCAAGGGCGACAGATTGTCGGCACGGATACCGACCGGGGCGTTGCCGATGCCCGTGTTGAGTACGCCACCCGCGTAGTTGAGGCCGAGGAAGCTCACCAGATCGTCCTGGTCGATGCCGTCGCCCGAGGTGCCGATGCCGCCCACGAGCACGGTGCCGCGGTAAATCGGCACGCTGCCGGCGAAAATCTGGATACCGTTGGGCAGCCGCGCCGCCCCGGTGCAGGCGGCTGGCGTATCGGCGTTGTTGCCGAAGAGGAAGCCGACGTGCTGCACGATGTTGGCTTCAACGAGATCGAGCTGGAGCCCGTCCGCGAATATGCTCCACTGGTTGATGGGGTTGCTGAAGGGCCCGTTGGGCTGGCCGTCGATGCCGTCGGGGTAGTACGGGCGCGAGAGGTTGCCGATCGCCCGGTCACTGAAGGCGTAGACTCCGGTGAGCATGGCCTGCCCGACGAAGGCACGCGCGGCGCCCACGAATGCGCCCATCCCGGCCGCGGCGAGATCATTGCCGGCAAAGGCGCCCGAGAAGAAGGCGGCGCTGCGCGCCTTCTGCAGCGCCACGTCGACGCCGAACACCGGCGCGTCGGGCGCACGCACGAAGCCGAGGACGACGCCGTTGGTGTCGACCACGAAGATCGATACCTGCGCGGCGCTGTTGAGCGGCTGGCGGATCTGCGAGCGCGCCTGGAGGCCGACCGCAAGGGCTTGGGTGAGCAGTTGCTGCACCTCGGCCGCGGTGAGCGCCTGCATCCCGTCGGTGCCGGCGCGGGGCGTGAAGCGGTTGACGTTGCTGGCATTGACCAGGACGTAGGCCTGCGCATTGCCGAAGAGGCCGGCGCTGTCCGGCGCAATGCCCGAGGCCGGCGTGCCATAGACCGTGCCGTTGAGGGGGACGAGTCCCGCGGTATAGTAAC
>DASPPM010000388.1:0-3972 GCA_035625535.1 Alphaproteobacteria bacterium | reverse complement strand
CATGGGCCTGTGCGTCGGCCACGACAGCCTCTTCTTCAAGCATGCGAAGGGGCTGTCGACGGTGCTGGTGGCAAAGGATCGCGTGCTGGGCCACAACCCGCTCGCGGCGCTTCAGCTTGCCGACACCTATTATGCCAGGCTGTGGGGACCGGACCGGCCGGCAAAGCCGCCGAAGATACCGCCGGCCGGACGCCGCCGGACGAAGTAGCGGCCGCGTCCCCGGGTCCTGCTCTTCTTCATGGCTCAGCACCGCCCGTCACGCGGCCCTCGGGCGGCTCTCGACACCTACCTCATCACGCCCATGAAGCGGCTGATGCCGATTGCCCGCTCGGCTACGAAGACGAGCAGCACGACGACGAGGACCTGCACGGTCGAGGCCGCGGCCACCGTCGGATCGAACACCCACTGGATGTAAGAATAGATCTGCAGCGGCAGCGTCACCGAAGAGGGATCGGAGAGGAAAAGGGCGAGCGGCAGGTTCTCGAAGGAGACGATGAAGGAGAACAGCACCGCCGCCACCATGCTGTTGGTGAGGAGCGGCAGCGTCACCCGCCGGATCGCCTGCAGCCGCGTGGCGCCGAGGCTGACGGCCGCGTGCTCGGCGAGCATGTCCACGCTCGCGAGGCCCGCCACCATGGTGCGCACAACGTAAGGAATCGTGATCACCGTGTGGCCGAGAAGGAGGGCGGGAAAGGACGGCACGTCGAGGGCCGCGAAATACTCGAGGAAGCCCATGGCCAAGACGAGCTGCGGCACCATGAGCGGCGTCTGTAAGAGGCTGAGGGCAACACCGCGCCCGCGGAAAGAGCCGCGCGCGAGGCCGAACGCCGCGAGACCGCCGAGCGCAAGCGAGACCGCGCAACTGAGGGCCGCGAGCGCCAGGCTCGTGCCGAGTGCGGACATGAGCTCGGCTTGCGAGAGGAACTTCGCGAACCAGCGCAAGGAGAGCGAGCTCGGCGGGAAGGCCAGCGACTCCGTCCCGGAGAAGGCGAGGGCCACGACGACGATCACCGGGGCCAGGATGAAGAGATAGATCGCGGCATTGACGAAAGCGAGGAGGGAGCCCGGCGCGCGCATGGCCTCAGGCCACCCCGAGATGGCGGTAGCGCGCGAGAAGGACGCGGTTGACCAGCGCCACGCTTCCCCAGGTGAGCACCAGCATGAGCCCTGCCACCGCCGAGCCGAAGGGAAGGTTGCCCACCTCGCCCACTTGCTGATAGGCAAGCGTCGCGAGCACGAGAAAGCTCGGGCCGCCGACGATGCGCGGCACCACGAAGATGTTGAGCGCCAGGCTGAAGACGATGACTCCGCCTGCGGCGACGCCCGCCAGGCTCAAGGGGAGCGTCACGCCGAGGAAGGTCCGGAGCCGGCTCGCGCCCAGGCCGCGCGCGGCGCTCTCGAGGAGAGGGTCGATGCGCGAGAGCGAGCCCATGAGTGGAAGGATGAAGAAGGGGATCAGCACCTCGACCATCGCGGCCACCACCCCCGCGAAATTGAAGAGCAGCTGGAGCGGATGCTCGATGAGGCCCGCGGCGAGGAGAGCGCGGTTCAACAGCCCGCGCTCGTCGAGGATGAGGATCCAGCCGTAGCTGCGCACCACCCCGCCGATGAGGAGCGGCGTCAGCACGAGGGTCAAGAGAAGCGGGCGCCGGCTCGGCCTGGCGCGCACGATGCCGAGGGCGACGGGATAGCCGAGGAGCATGCAGAGCGCCGTGGTCGCAAGCGCCACGAGCAAGGTGCGCAGCACGATGCGCTGATAAAGCGGGTCGCCGAGGAGGGCCGTGTATTGGGCGAGCGTGGCGCGGGCGACGATCTCGCCGTTGGCGTAGCCGAGGAAGCTGTAGCCGAGGAGAAGGGCGAGGGGTGCCAGGAAGAAGACGAGGGCGAATGCCACGGCTGGGCCGCTGAGCCCGAGGAGTGCGAGCTCACTCCGCGTTGCCGGCCGCAGCTTCATGGCGATCTTAGCACCCTCAGGCCTCGATCATCTGGTTCCACAGCTTGGTCCACTCGTCGAGGCGGGGCAGCACCTCGCCATAGTCGAGCTCGATCTGCTTGGCGCCGGGCGGGCGGGCGAGGAGCTTCGCGGCCTCCGGGGTCGCATAGCCGAGGGCGTCCGGGTGCGTCGGCGTCGTCGGGAAGGGGCCCGAGACGAACTTGCCCTGGAAGCGGGGATCGGCCGTGAGGTCGATGAAGGCCTCGCCCCACTCCTTATACCCGGCCCCCTTGACCACGGCGTTGCCGTAGCTCACCGCCACGTCGCCCGTCTCGGGCACCGCGTACTCGAGCGGCTTGCCCTTGCGCTTGAGGATGAAGGCGCGCGAGCTCTGCCACATGGCGACGTCGACCTCGCCGTCGCCCAGGAGCTTCATGCCCTCCTGGGAGGTCGAGATGAAGCGCGGGCTCAAGCGGTCCTTGATCTCCTTGATCACCTTGAGCCCGGGCCTGATGTCCTGATAGCCCCCGCCTTGCGCCATCGCGATCGCGAGGGTGATGTGGAGGCCGAAGTGGTTGAAGTCGTCGATGAAGATGCGGCCCTTGTAGCGCTCGTCGACGAGATCGGTCCACTGGCGCGGCGGCACGGCCACGCGCTCGCGGTTGTAGATGATGCCGATCGAGAGCACGCTGTAGCCGAGCCAGGTCTTCTTGCGGTAGATGGGCGGGATGGGTGCGGCGTGGGGCAGCTTCGCGTAGTCGATCTCCTCGAGCAGCCCGTCGCGCGTCGCCTCGTAGAGGAAGCGGTCCTGCAGCTGGATGAGGTTGACCTTCGGCCGCTCGCGGTAGGTCTTGAGCTTGGCGTAGCGCTGCGGGTTCTCGCCGATGTCGTGGATGAGCCTGATGCCGGTCACCGCGGTGAAGGGGTCCTCGAAGTCCTCCTTGACCCACTGGCCATAGTCGCCGCCGTAGGTGCTGTAGACGAGGCTCTCGGGCTTCTCCTCGGCACGGGCCCGCCGTGCCAACGCGAGCGAGGTTGCGGCGGCACCGGCACCCGCCAGGAACGCGCGCCGGCTCAGCTTCCGTCTCATCGTCAAGCGAGCCTCCCTCGCATCTTGTGCTCTTGTGCGGCCATTCCAGCACCGCCGGCCGGGCGCTGGCAACGGCTTTCCCGGCGCTCCCGCGCGCAAGAGGACGCGAGACCAGCCCTCGCGCTATACCCTTGACTCTCGGACAAATATGTCCGAGTATGATCGGATGCGGGGGAACGATCTCATCCGCTCGCTCATGAAGCTCGGGCGCAGGAGAGGTGTTCCTGTGCGTGTCGATGCGAAACGCGGCAAGGGCTCCCACCTGGTGCTTTATTTCGGAGCAAGGAAGTCGGTCGTACCCGATCCCCAACGCGAGCTGAAGACGGGCACGCTTCATGGCATTCTCAAGCAGTTGGGATTGACACCTGGTGATCTCGGCTAGGAGGCGTTGCTGTCGTCGAACGTGAGTATCGATATTTCACCTTGATCCGAGAAGGAACGATCATGCGCATTTTCGTCTATCCGGCCCGCTTCGCACCGGCCAAGGAAGGCGGCTTCGTGGTGACCTTTCGCGATCTTCCCGAGGCCGTCACGCAAGGCGAGGACATGATCGATGCGCGGAACCAGGCGGCCGATTGCCTCGATGAGGCGATCGCAGGCCGCATCGACGACGATGAGGACATTCCGCCTCCTTCGGCCGCGCGCAAGGGCGAGCAGCCGATCGCCGTGCCGACCCGCACCGCGGCGCAAGGCGCCCTCCATCTCGCGATGCGCGCGGCCGGTATCAGCAAAAGCGAGCTGGCGCGGCGGCTCGGCTGCGACGAGCGCGAGGCGCGCCGGTTGCTCGATCCGCATCATCCCTCCAAGATCGAGCGCCTGGAGGCGGCGCTCGCCGCGGTAGGCGGTGAGGTCGCGCTCAGCTATCGCAAGATCGCGTAAGGGCGAGCTTGCCCGGCATTTCCGCTTCGAATGCGACGTTTCCGGTTGCGCGAGCGACCGCGCAGGCGAG
>DASPPM010000387.1:0-14921 GCA_035625535.1 Alphaproteobacteria bacterium | reverse complement strand
GTGGGGATGCACAAACCCGCCATGGTGCATAAGCTCTTTCGTCAGCAAAGCGGCGGCATGGCCCCTGCAGGCTGTGAGTACTCACCCTGCGAAGCCTGCACAATATGTTCCATATGTGAAGTCTCGGTCGTCGAGGCTACGGGGTTGGCAGGTCTGGCCGGCGCCGTCGTTAGCACGGCCGTCGGCAACGGTAACGGTAGCTAGCACGTTCGCTCAGCGAGCTTGCGCTCGTGCGGCTGGGACCAGGTCGATCGAGATTGGCGGCCCGCGCCTGTTAGCGGGAATTGCGGAGCCAATGTCTTCTTCCTTTGGCGCGGACCGCCTTCCGCTCGGATCGCCAAACCCGTCGATCGAGCCTGGTAGAGCCCCGATCGTGCTTTGACAGGGAGCGAAAAGCGAACCGCCAAAGGCGTTCTGATCACGCGCTCTGCAATTCGGACCAATTTGGGCCCGGCAGGCAAAGGACAACAGTTCGCAGCACCGCTCGTCCATCAACATATCAGCCGGTTCTAGGGGGTGGCAGGTGGATCAGGATGCTCAGCTACCAGCCGAGTCGTTGGAACGACAATTGTCACGTGACCGGTTGGCTGGAAGTGGAACGGACGTCAGAGAGGCGCATCCCCACGCCCTGTTATTCTCGTCCCATAACGGTGCGCGATATCTGTTTGACTCAGCGACATGTACGATTCACCCGTGGCCATGGGATGTCGCTTCCGGCGACCTCGATGGCCTGTACGACACCCCGGACGAGCGGCTTCCGTCTTACCTGAAGCGCATAGGCGCACCTGCAGAGTTGGGACGCTACGTGTCGCTTTGGCGCT
Source organism: Alphaproteobacteria bacterium (assembly GCA_035625535.1). Lineage (GTDB taxonomy): Bacteria > Pseudomonadota > Alphaproteobacteria > JACZXZ01 > JACZXZ01 > DASPPM01. The sequence continues at coordinate 14,100 of DASPPM010000387.1, read as the reverse complement.
CCAAGGCCGGCGCTTTCGGGCGCCCCCTTAGTCACACGCACGGCAGAGGGTGCGAGCTCCATCAGTCGAAACGAGAGGAATTCGCAGGCGACGGCTGCGATCCGGTTGGTTTAGAAAGCAAACTCGGAGTTGGCGACGAGCGCTGCAGAAGCGGACGCCTGAAGGAGCCGCCGCCCACGATTTACGCGGTTCCGTCGATGCTGGCGAACTTGCTGCTGATCGTGACTGACGCGTGCAATCTCCGCTGCCGGTATTGCCTGCTCGGCGGCGGATATGAGGGCTTCAAGCCGCTCCGGGCCAAGCATATGACTTGGGATACCGCCAAACGCGCGGTCGACCACTTCATCGCGCTCAACGACTCGCCCGCCGCCCAGGCGATGCATGATCGAAAGATCAACGTCGCCTTTTTCGGGGGAGAGCCGTTGCTGCGAGGCAATTTGATCCGGCAGGTCGTCTTGTACGCGAAGTCCCTCGAGAAGCCGGGATGCGGCTACTGGATCGATTTTGCCCTGACGACGAATCTGAACCATCTCCCCGACGAACTTGCGGCTTTTTTGGCCGAGCACGATGTCGGGCTGCAGATAAGCATCGATGGTCCCATGGACGTCCACGACCGCTACCGCGTCAACGCGGCCGGCCGCGGCTCGTTTTCAAAGATGCGACGCAACTTGAAGAAATTGAGAGATATTGACCCGGAGTATTTCCAACGCCGCGTGAGCAGCGTCGTCACGATCAACGGCAACAGCGATCTCAAGGCCATCAACGATTTCTTCGAATCAGGTGACCCCCTCATTCCGCCCGTGTCCTTCATGGGCGCAATTAGGGACATCAATCAATCGGAGTTCCACCGGATCCACCCCTATGATGCCGCGCGCTTCTGGGGGCAGTACACGGAGCTCATGAACGAGTATTTGAGACGCAGGCGCAACGGCATTCCCGTGGTGAAGGGCCAGTTTCTCTATCAATTCTTCGAGGCGCCGCTGCGGGTGCTCAACAACCGCATCATTCATTACGGCACAGCCACGAGATCGTCCTATACAGGGACGTGTCAGCCCGGACGCCGCCTCGCGGTGTCGACCGATGGAAAGTTCCAAGTCTGCGAGCGAATCAACGAGCAATTTCCGATCGGAGACGTCGAAACGGGGGTCGATTTCGAGAAGTGCCGCGACTTGTATGTTCGCTACTATGCGTCGTTGCCGGACTGTGATGAATGTTGGGCACGTCCTGTGTGCGGCACCTGCATGGCGGCCAATTGCCGTAACGACGCGTTCTCCTTCGGCGTTCGCTGCGACCAAATACGCAACGAGCTCGCGCACAGGCTCCAACTGTTTTGTACCGTGCTCGAACACGATCAGGACGCGTTATCCTCAAACGACCCTCTAGTTGACAGCATGCACTACTTGGAGGCACTGCCGTGACCTCAGATCATCGAGCAGGCGATTTTTTCACGTTTTATCCTCACGTGGGGCTGGTGCGAGGAGAGACAGCGGTCGCGATACATGATCTTTTCCAGTCGTGCGTCTATTGGTTCGCCGAAAAGAAGATAGCCGAGGCTCTCGCATGCTTCGCCAAGGGCGGGCGGCTGGCGCAAATTGCGCGTGCGACGGGAGTCGACGATGCAACGTTGGAAAACTATCTTGCTGCGCTCGCAGCGCTTGATCTTGGAACGCGTGTGGCGGAGCGAACGATAAGTGATCCTTTCCGGCCAGCCATCACGCGCGCACAGGCCAAGGAGAAGGGCGTGTTTCTACAAGGGGGTATCGTAACGATCGAGTTGGCAAACGAATGCATTTACAAGTGTCCGTGGTGCGTGGCGGTGAACCCTCTGACTGCAACGGCGTGCTCGTGTGGCGTATGGCCGGTCGAGGGAGCGCGACTATCTGTCGACGAACGTATCTTCGCGATCGAACGACTCAATGAGCAGGGGTTTTCGAAGCTTGTCATCAAAGGCGGCGAGCCGTTGCTCGAATGGAAAGAGCTGCTCGCAATCGTGGAAGCGGCGACGCGGTTGGGTATGTTCTCTACGATTCACACCACCGGCTTGCCGTTGGACCGAGACCGGATCGAAGCGCTGAAGGGTCTCCGCGTGCATCTCGTCCTGATGCTCGCGGGGTCGAGCGAGCCGGAATTCGATACCGCTGCAGGACGTCGCGGGTCTTGGCGCGATCTGCATCATGTACTCGAGTTGTTGCGCGAGGGCGGCATTTCATTCTCCGCGAAGATCCCCGCATCGATCGTCAAGGCAGAGCAAGCGCAGGAATTCGCCGCGTGGGCATTGGACCTCGGGGCGGCTGGGGTCGAGCACGTGATCTATGCGCCGCAGTCCGAGGGCGCCACGTTGGCAGATTTGCGCCGGGTGGCGGCCCCGTCTAACCCGCAGGACATGGCCGTGGGAATCGACGAGTTCTACAAGAACGCGCAGTGCCAAAGCTGCCTCTGGCACGCCTGTTTCATTGCTTCGGACGGTCGAGTCACGCCGTGCATCGGCATACGAGCGCCACTTGCGGACCTTCACGAGGTTCGGATGACCGAGGTGCTGCGCGAGAACCGTCTGGCCAATTTCCAGGAGACCACAGCGCGCAGGCAGGTGCCGGCGTGCGCACGGTGCGAGTTTCGCTTTGGCTGTTGGTCGTGCCTTGCTCGGACGGCGGACTGCAATGGAAAGGCCACGGGGCGCCATTGGAACTGCGCGTACGAGCCTGCGACGGCGACGTGGATCGAGCAATCTGCCCTCGTTTCCGCCGCGACTTGAGTTACTATGCCGGCGGTTGCGCCGAGGCGGCTGATAACGCCGCCCTCATTCCAGCATGGCGGTAAATCGGCGCCTAACTGGAGGCCCACTGAAATCGGCGTAGGGGCGGGGCCGGATCGGCGCCGATCGGGATCCCCGCAAAATTCCGCTATTTAAAAGCGAATTCAATGACCACGGCCAGGCGAGACGCGAGGTCCCGGTGGTTTGATCGTCGCATCCCAGTCCCAAGGAGCCGATTTGCTTCAGCCCCTCACTCTATCGCGCGCGTAACTGCCGCCGCCACGCTCTCTCCGGGAATCGCGCACCGATCATGCGCCGAGATAAGCCTTCACGATGCTCGCATTCGCGGAGAGCTCGGCTGAGGTGCCGGTCAGCACGATGCGGCCGTCGCGGATGACGTAGGCTCGCTTGGCCACCGCGAAGCCGAAGGTGAGGCTTTGCTCGGCGAGAAGCACGCTCACCCCCTGGCTCTGCAGCTTGGGCAAGGTCTGGAACACGGACTGCACGACCTTGGGCGCGAGCCCCGCTGACGGCTCATCCAGCAGCAGCAACCGCGGATCGGTCATCAGCGCCCGCGCGATCGAGACCATCTGCTGCTCGCCGCCCGAGAGGATGCCGGCCTGCTGGCGAAGCCGTGCGGCGATCGCCGGAAACAGCTCGAGCACGCGCTCGCGCAACGCCGCGCGCCGCTCCGGCGCGCAGAGCCGTCCGCCGAGCGCCAAATGATCGGCGACCGTCATCCGAGGAAACAGCTCGCGGCCGCTCGGGACGTGGCCGATCCCGGCGCGGGCGACGAGGTGCGGCGGACGGCCGCCGATCGACTGGCCGAACAGCATGATTCGGCCGGACCGCGGCGCGATCAGACCCGCGAGCGTGCGCATAAGGGTGGTCTTGCCAGCGCCGTTGGCGCCCAGCAGCAAAGTCACGGCCTGGGCTTCCACTTCGAGCGAGACGCCGTGCAACAGGGTGAGACTGCCGATCCCGGCCACCACGCTGTCGACCACGAGCGCTTCCGGCGTCGCCGACGGTTGCGGTGCCGGCATCAACGGACTTCTCCGAGATAGGATTGGATGACGACGGGGTCGCGCAGCACGGCCGCCGGCGCGCCCTCGGCGATCTTCTTGCCGTGGTCGAGCACGATCATGCGGTCGGAAATATCCGCGATCGCCGAGATCACGTGCTCGATCCCGGCGACCGCCGCCACGCCGAACTCGGGCAGGCGGCGCAACACGCCGCGAATCTCCTCCTGCTCGTCGCGCGTCATGCCGGCCATCACTTCGTCGAGCAGCACCAGGGTCGGGCCGAGCGCGAGCGAGCGCGCCAGCTCCAGCCGCCGCTGCTGCCCGGGCGTCAGCCTGGCGATGGACTCGAGCCACATCGGCGCGAGCCCGGTGATGTGGAGCGCCCACGCCGTCTGCTCGAGCGCTCGGCGGGACAGCCTGCCGTGCTGAGCGGCGAGCAGGACGTTCTCCCACACCGTCATCGATTCCATGAGCCGCGGAATTTGAAAGGTGCGGGCGATGCCCTGGCGTGCACGCTGGAAGGGAGCGAGCCCGGCCACGGGTCGGTCCTGGTAAAGGATGCTGCCTTCGCTGGGAACGACGAAACCGGTCACCGCGTTGAACAAGGTGGTCTTGCCCGCCCCGTTGGCGCCGAGAATGCTCACCGACTCGCCGCGCCGGACATCGAAAGAGAGTGTGTCGAGTGCGACGATGCCGCGGAAATGCACCGAGAGATCCCGCACCTCGAGGATCGTATCGTCGGGCGGCCGCGACGGCGGTGCCGGAGGCGGCACGATCGCTGCCGGGAACGAGCGCGGCGCGAAGATGGGGCGCCTAAGGAGCCAGCCGAAACGGTTGGCCAGTCCGACCATGCCGCCCGGAAACGCCAGCACGACGACAATGACGAGACCGCCGTAAAGCGCCAGTTGCAGCTCGGGGACATAGGCCCACAGCTGTTCGCCGACCAGCATGAGGACGAGGGTGCCGAGCAACGGACCCCACAGCGTGCCGATCCCGCCGAACAGCGTGAAGACCACCAGCTGGAGATCCATGTTCGGATCGAAGGCGCTCGTAGGGTCGATGAAGCTCCGGTTCCACGCCACCAGCCCGCCGACGGCGGCCGGCGCCAGCGCGCTGAGCACGAAAGTCAGGATCTTGACGCGACCGGTGGCGACCCCGAGCGCTTGAGCGGCGCCCTCGTCGTCGCGCACGCCCATCGCGCTCAGCCCGAGTCCCGAGCGCATGTAGAAGGCGTTGAGCCCGAAGGCGATGAGCGCCGCCGCCCAAGCGCCGGCATACACGGCGTTGGGCGTGAGCTGTGCCGGAAGGGTCAGGCCGACCGCGCCGCCGGCGAACGACCAGTTGGCGGCGACGACCGCGAGGATCCGCGCCAAGCCGAGCATGCCGAGCGCGAACATGATGCCGCGCAGCCGCAGCATGACCGCGCCCAGCAGGAGGGCCGCCATAGCCGCGAGCAGCACGGCGATCGGGATCGCCAAGTACCAAGGGATGGGCGTATGGAGCACCATGACGGCGGTCGCATAAGCGCCCATTCCGAAGAAAGTCACCTGACCGAACGAGACGTAGCCGGTGAACCCGCTGATCAGGTTCCACGAATAGGCCAGCGCCACGAATGTCAGGATGTCGGTCGCAAGCTGCAGGACGTAGCCGGAGCTCAGCAGCGGGGCTACCGCTAGAACGGCGAGCATCGTCAGGCCGGCGACCGCGCGGTAGGCCTGTCGGCCCCGGCTCGGGAATGCCGCGGCGGCCGGGGTGAGGCGATTGCGCAGCTGCCTGCCGAGGGTGTCTCGCTCGAAGCTCATGGTGTCTCGATTCACTGCGCCTGAACGGCCCGGCCGAGACCCTGCGGACGCAAGATCATGAACAGGATGAACAAGAGATAGGGGACCACGCTCTCCGCATCTCCGCCCCCGTAATAGCCCACCGCCGATTGCGCTATGCCGAGCACGACTGCCGCGAGGGCCGCGCCGCGGTAGTCGCCGAGGCCGCCCAATGCGACGACGACGAAGGCGAGGATGGTGAGGCTGTCGGCCGTCTGTGCCGCAAGCGGGATGACCATGATGATCAGAACGCCGGCCGCCGCGGCGAGGCTCGAGCCGATGGCGAAGGCGATGCAGCGCATCCGGCTCACGTCGATGCCGCAGGCGACAGCTCCGATCCGGTTCTGCGAGGTGGCGAGCAGACACTTGCCTGAATCGGTGTGCCGCAGCCATATCTGAAGCGCGCCCGATATGGCCGCTCCGAGCACGCCCGCGGCGACGAGCGCTTCGTTGATCGTGAGCCCGCCCAACGACCACGTAGTCTGCAGATTGGGCAGCGACACATACTGCGAGCCGAACACGTCGAGCCCGATCTCGACCAGCACGTAGGACAGGCCGAACGTGATCATCAGGCTCAACAACTCGGATTTTCGGCCGACGCCGGCGAGCGGCTCGAGCAGCGAGCGCTGCAGGAGGGCGCCGATCGCGAGCATGGCGACGAAGACGACAGGCAGGAGGACGAGCGGGTTCAGCTGCGTGTGGGTGGCGAACCAGAAGGTGAACAGGCCGGCCACCGTGATAATGGCTCCGTGGGCGAGGTTGACCACGCCCATCACCCCGAACACCAGATTCAAGCCCTGGGCGAGAAGGATGTACATCCCGCCCAGCAGGAGGCCGTTGATCAGAATTTGCAGCACCAGCATGCGGCGAGCCGCCCGCCCTCGTTGCCGCCTCGCGGCTATTGCCCGGTGTAGGGGATTTGCGCCGGCGCCTCCGCGTCGGCGAGCGGCCAGATCAGCTTGCGGGTTCCGTCCTGGATCTGGAACAGATACTGGTTGAATTTCTTCGCCGCACCGTTCGGGTCGTTGGCGAAGGTGCCCTGAACCGTCTGGACCTCGTTGTGAAGCAGCCAGTCGTGCAATTTGGCCTGGTCGATCGCCTTGACGGCGTTGAGGGCGGCGCCGAGAGCCTGGATGGCGCCGTAGCCCGAGGCGGCATGGTAGTCGGGATCTTGGTGGAATGTCGCCTTGTAGTGCGCGATGAACGCCGCGTTGCCCGCCGTCTTCAGGCTTGCCCACCAGCTGGTGTTGGAGATGATTCGGTTGGCGATCGGCCCCAGTGCCTTGGTGAATTCGTCCTCCGCCGGACCGATGGCCTCGGCGAAGAATTTCGGCGCGTATCCCGCCCGCTGCAGCGCCTGCGCGATGCCGACCGCATCCGGGTAATAGCTGCACACGACCACGACGTCCGGCTGGGCATTCTTGATCGCGAGTGCCAGGGAGGAGAAGTCGGGCTGGGGCAACGCGTAGGTCGTATCGTAAACGAGCGACATGTCGAGAGCCTTCACCTGTTCGAGGCGGGCCTTGTCACAGGCGAGCGAGAACGCCGATTTGAGCGCGAGCACGGCGACGGTCTTAGCACCGTGGCTCTTCGCCAGCGGCAGCACGCCCTCGAGATAGCCGAGCGAAGGCGCTATCCCCTGAACGTTCCACAGGTTGCCGGGGACGTAGATGTCCGGCACGGAGGCCTCCGGCTCGATCATCACCTTTTCGTACTTGTTGATCAGCGGCGCCACCGCCTGGGTGATGCCGCTCGAATAGGGGCCGATGACAAGGTCGACATTGTCCTCCGTGATCAGCTTGGTATAGAGCCGCACCGCCGTTCCGGCGTCGCTCTTGTCGTCGTAGTATTTCAGTTCGATCTTGCGCCCCAGCCAGCCTCCCTGCGCATTGGCGTCCTCAATCCCCTGCTGTAAGCCGTGGAGATGGTAGGCGGCGTCGACGGCGAGCGCTCCCGTGATCGACACCGAGCCGCCGATCACGATCGGACGTTCCTCGGCCTTGGCGGATGTGGCGCAGAGGAGCGCGGCGGCGAGCGACGCCAGTGCGAGCGGGCGGAGCGCGCGGTTGAAGGTTGCCTGCGTCATTGTCGTTTCCTCCCTCGAAAATTCACGGTTGGCGCATTGTCTTGGCGGTCCGGTCGCCCGCCGGCTGAATGGGCGCGCACGGTCGGGCAAGCTCCGATACCACGGCCGCGTACGCCGCGGAAAGGGGCTGAAGCAGAACGTCATGCGGCAGCGCGTCGATGATCTCCGCCGTGCGGCGGGCGACGAGGCTGCCGACGTGCTGCACCCGGCGCTCGATCAGGGTGACGTCACGTCGGCCCTTTGCAGCGAGCCATGCCTGGTGGCGATCGATCGCATCGCCGAGCTGGTCGATGCCTTCCTGCTCCGCGGCCGAAATCAGGATGACGGGCGGCGTCCAGTCCCGCCGCGGGCTCCCGCGCGGGGCGACGACGCTCTCCAACTCGGAGGCCAGCTGCCGCGCCCCTGGCAGATCCGCCTTGTTGACCACGCAGATGTCCGCCATCTCCAGGAGGCCGCCCTTCATCGCCTGAATCTGGTCGCCGGTGCCGGGCATCGACACCAGCACGTTGGTGTCGACGACGCGCTTGACCGCGTATCCGACCTGGCCGACGCCGACGGTTTCGATGATCAGCTCGGCAAACCCCGCGTTCTCGAGCACGGCCAATATGTCGGGCAGATTGTCGCTCAGGCCGTCCTGGCTCACCCGGCTGGCGAGCGAGCGGATGAAGACGCGCGGCTCGTCGGCGAGTTCCTGCATGCGAACCCGGTCGCCGAGGATGGCGCCGCCGCTCTTGGGGCTGGTCGGATCGATGGCGATGATGGCGAGCTCGCCCGGACGGCTGAGCCGGCTCTGCGCGAGGCGCGCTATCAGGCTGCTCTTGCCGACCCCCGGCGGGCCGGTGACGCCGATGCGGCGCGAGCTTGCCGCGCTGCCGCCGGACATGCCCAGGACTTCGGCAACCGACGCGTTGGCGGCGCGGCTCAGCATTCGCGAAAGCGCCCGTCGATCGTTGCCGGCGAGGGGGGTCATGCCATGACGCTTTCGCTCAAGATATAATTGTGCTCGCCGAGGAGGGGAGGTGGCCGGTGCTCCTCGGTGCCGCCGGTTTTTATCGGATTGCCGACTGTGCGGATCGTGCCGTCGCCGAGCGCGATCTCGACGATCATTCCGCGCGCGCGTGCCTGTTCGCCTGAGAGGGCCTCCTCGAGGCTGGTGACGGCAGCGGCGACGATCCCGAGCGGCACCAGCCGGCGGAGCCACTCGGCGGCGGTCCGCTCGGCGATGACCTTGCCCACGGAGTCCACGACCAGCGCACGATTGGCGCTGCGCGCCGCCATGGTGGCGAAGCGCTCGTCAATGAGCCATTCCGCCCGCCCGATCTCTTCGCAGAAGCGTCGCCAGAAATCGTCGTGACTGACGAACAGCGTGAGCCACCCGTCGCGCGTGGCGAACACCTGGGCCGGGACGAAGTAGGGATGCGCCGAGCCCGCGAACCGCCGTGCCTTCTCTCCGGCATTGAGACTGGCGCTCGCCACGTAGTTGAGCTGCGACAACATGACGTCGTACATGGCGACGTCCACCTGTCCGCCCTTGCCCTCGATGATCTTCGCCAGGAGGCCGAGTGCCGCCATGATGCCGGCCGAGTTGTCGACCGCGGAATAGCCGGCCTTGGTCGGCGGGCCGTCCGGCTCGCCGGTCATCTCCATGATCCCGGTCATCGCCTGGATGACGTAATCATAGGCAGGGCGATCGGCGTAGGGGCTGTCGAGACCGAACCCGGTCAGCGCCACGCAGACGAGCTTGGGATTGACCTCGCGCAGCGCGGCGTAGGTCAGCCCGAGCTTGCGTATCGCCGCCGGCCGCAGGTTCGTCACGAGCGCGTGCGCGGTTCGGGCGAGCCCGGCGAGCTGCCGCTGCCCCTCGGGCGAGCCGAGATCGATGACCACGCTTCGCTTGTCCCGGTTCAAGCTGGCGAAATAAGCGTTGTGCGGCCCGATGTAATGCGGACTGACCCGCCGGGCGATATCGCCGCCGGGCGGCTCGATTTTGACTACGTCGGCGCCGAGGTCGGCCAGGAGCAAGCCGCAGTAAGGACCGGCCAGGACGTGACCGATTTCCAGGATGCGGACGCCGGCAAGGGGGCCGCTCACTTGAGCACCTCTGCGACGGCGGCGACCACGTCGGCAAGCGCCATCTCGGCGGTGAAGACGCGCTTGACGCCGAGGGCGAGCAGCGCCGGCTGATCCTGCCGCGGGATCGTGCCGCCGACGAAGATCGGGATATCGCCGGCCTCGAGCCGTCTTAAGCAGCCTACCGTCTGGGCGACCAGCTCGCGGTGGCTGCCCGAGAGCACGCTCAGGCCGACCGCGTCGACGTCCTCCTCGACCGCGACCCGGGCGATGTAGTCGGGGGTCTTGCGCAGGCCGGTATAGATCACCTCGGCGCCGGCGTCGCGCAGCGCGAGCGCGATAACCTTGGCGCCGACGTCGTGACCGTCCAGTCCGGGCTTGGCGACGAGGATGCGCTTGCCTTTGAGCGCCGGCGGGGATTCGGCCGTTCTGTTCGCTGTCATAGCCGGACCGGCTCCTTGAAATCGCCCCATCGGCTCTTCAGCCGCGCCACCATCTCACCGACGGTAGCATAGGCGTGGCAGCAATCGACCAGGTAGGGAAGGAGATTTTCCCGATCATCGGCGGCCGCCTCCGACAAACGGACGAGCGCGCGCTCCACCTGGGCCGCCTCACGCCTCTGGCGTACGGATTCGAACTTCTCGAAAATGCCCTGGGTGGCGACCGGATCGAGGCGCGGCACCGCACCCCCGTCGCTTCCGCCGTCGTCGCGCTGGAACGCGTTGACCCCCACCACGATCGAGCGTTTGCCGTCGATGTCGAGCTTGCGCGCGAGCGCCCGCTCGGCGATGCGCGCCTGCAGCCAGCCTTCCTCGATGGCCTTGACCACGCCGCCGTAGGCATCGATCTCGCCCATCACGCGCTCCATCTCCCGCTCCATCTGGTCGGTGAGAAACTCGACCAGGTGGCCGCCGCCCAAAGGGTCGACGGTGTTCGCGATTCCACTCTCGTAGGCGATGATCTGTTGCGTGCGCAGCGCGAGCTCGGCCGAGAATTCGGTCGGCAGCTGCAGCGCCTCGTCGAACGCGGCCGTGAAGATCGACTGGGCGCCCCCCAGGACGGCGGCCATGGTTTCGACCGCCACGCGGATGACGTTGTTGTAGGGCTGCGCGGCGGTGAGCGAGGAGCCGCCGCAGACGACGCCGAAGCGGAAATGCAGCGCCTTCTCGTCGCTCACGCCGTAGCGCTCGCGGAGGAGCCGCGCCCACAGCCGGCGCGCCGCCCTGAACTTGCAGACCTCCTCGAAGAAATCCATGTGGACATAAAAGAAGAAGCTCAGGCGCTTGGCGAATTTCTCGACGTCGCCGCCGCGGGTGATGAGCTCGTCCACGTAAGCGAGCCCGTTTGAGAGCGTATAGGCCATCTCCTCCACCGCCGTGGCGCCTGCGTCCCGCACGTGCGCGCCCGCAATCGAGATCGGATTGAAGCGCGGCGTCGTCGCATTGGCATAGAGAATGCTGTCTGCGATCAGACGCATCGACGGCCGCACCGGGAAGATCCAGGTGCCGCGTGCGACGTACTCTTTGAGGATGTCGTTCTGGATCGTGCCGGTCAGCTTGTCCCGCGCGACGCCCTGCTTGTCGGCGTAGGCGACATACATGGCGTAGATGATCGCCGCGGTGCCGTTGATGGTGAAGGACGTGGATATCTTGGAAAGATCGATCCCTTCGAACAGCGTCTCCATTTCGGCGAGATTGGAGAGCGATACGCCGACTTTTCCGATCTCCGGACGCGCCATCGGGTCGGTTGGGTCGTAGCCGCACTGGGTCGGCAGGTCGAGGGCGACCGAGAGCCCGGTTTGGCCGCGCGCAAGGAGGAACTTGTAGCGCTGATTGGACTCCTCGGCCGTGGCGAAGCCGGCGTACTGGCGCATCGTCCACAATCGGCCGCGATAGCCGTCGGCGAAGATGCCGCGCGTGAAGGGATACCGGCCCGGCAACTCCTCCCCGTTCGCACCGTGATCGTGGTGCGCGCTGGTGGCGACCAGCGGCAGCCCTATGCCGGAGGGCGTACGCACCGGAGCGGACGCCGAGGCGGCCGAATCGGGCGCGGTCTTGTCGGCGGTCAGCATCCACGCCTCCTCTTGACTTTCACCGGCCCATCGCTTTCACGGCGGCCCAATGGTCGGCGTTCACCCACGTGCGCGCAAAACGCGCGCCCTCGGTCGCCGCCTTGTCGCTTGGCCCGGCGCCGAAGCGGTGCATGATCGCGAGCGACTTGAAGGCGCGCATCACCTGGGGCTTCTGGGCGGCGAAGCGCTTCACGTATTCGCTCACGAATCCCGATTGATCCCGATCCGCCGGCGCCACCGCGTCGAGCAGGCCCAAGGCCCGTGCCCGCTCCGCGTCGAGCAACGGTGCGGTGCACAAGAGCTCGAGAGCACGGCTCGGGCCGACGAGCTGGAAGAGATCGCTCCCCCCGCCCCAGGCGGTGGCGATATTCAGCCGCGCCTGCAGGAAACCGATCCGCGCATGCGCGGCGGCGATCCGCAGGTCGCACGCGAGCGCCAGCTCCGCACCCCCGCCGAGCGCGTCGCCGTTGAGCACGGCGATGACCGGAACCGGAAAACGTCTGATGGTGTCGAGTGCCGCGCGTGTCTCGGCGGCGAAAGACACGGCCTGGGCCTCGGTCTTGATCGCGTCGAGCTCGTCGAGATCGCCGCCCGAGGCGAAGGCCTTCGTGCCGGCGCCGGTCAGCACGGCGACGACAACGTCTTCGCTCTCGCTCCAGGCGGTGAAGGCCGCGGCGATCTCGGCGATGAGCGCGCGGCTGAGCGCATTGCGCTTTTCCGGCCGGTTCAGCGTCACCGAAAGAGTGCCGTTGTCGAATAGAGTGGTGACGAGCTTGCTCATGGCGCTTTCGCGATTTCGGCGCAGATCTCGGCGAGATGCGCCTGGTGCCGGTCGACGTTGACCATCATCCGATGCATCGGCCCCGCGACTGCGATTGCGTAGAGATCATCCCCCAGCCGCACCGGCTTGGCGATGGCCATCACATCGGGAACGTTCTCGCCGCGCGTCTCGGCAAGGCCGCGCGCAGCGCAACGATCGAGATCCGCGAGCAATGCCGCTCGCTCGGTGATGGTCGCCCCCGTCCGCGCCTCGAGCGACAGCTTGGCCACGATCGCCTCCCGCTCGGCGCGGCTCAACGCGCTCAGAAGCGCCTTGCCGATGGAGCTCGAGTAGAGCGGCTTGAGCTCGCCGGGCTGGGCCGAGTAACGGACGTTCTGCGGTCCCTCGACGACGGCGAGATAGATCGCCTGGTCGCCCTGCCGTTTGCCGAGGATCGTGGTCTCCTGCGTCGCCTCGCGCAACGCCACGAGCCTGGGCTCGAAGCGTTCCATCCACGGCTCGCCGGCGGTGATCGCGTTGCCGATGTTGCCGAGCTTTCGCGTCGGATAGATGCGCCGTCCGGCGACGGCATAGAGATAGCCGCGCGCCTCGAGCGCGCGAACCAGGTTGAAGCAGCTGGACAGCGGCGCACTGAGCGCCCGCGCCAGCTCCGAGAGCGAGAGCGGGGTTTGCACGCGCGCGAAGAGCTCAAAGAGCTCGACGCTTCGACCGGCGCTTTTCACATCCATGAAAATAATTTCATCCTTTGAAAAATGATTGTCAAGCAAATTGTGGCAAGGCGCAGGATTGCGCCAGGTCGTGAGCTTGGCTGCGCCGCTCTCGAGGTGCCGAGGCGGATATGGAAAAGCCGCCGATCTCCGTTTGAGATCAGCGGCTTGGACTGGTTGCGGGGGTAGGATTTGAACCTACGACCTTCAGGTTATGAGCCTGACGAGCTACCGGGCTGCTCCACCCCGCGTTATCGGACGCCGGAAACCGGACGGCAGAGGACGGAAGGGCATCTCTCGTTGGCATTGCGAAGGACGTGAAGGGCTGCGCCCCGAGCGGATGGCAATCCGCGACCTCTGTCGTCTGTTGTCCGTTGTCTGCCGTCCGTCCTTGGAGGGCCTGGCGGCGACCTACTCTCCCGCGTCTTAAGACGCAGTACCATCGGCGCTGAGGGTTTTCACGGCCGAGTTCGGAATGGGATCGGGTGTTCACCCCTCGCTATGGCCACCAGGCCTCCCAAGGACGGAAGACAGAGGGTAGCAGACGGACGACGATCGCTGGTCTGTCGTCCGTCGTCTGTGGTCCGTCATCCGGCGAGTGAAGGTTGTCTGTGCTGATCGGGGCATTCGGATGGGGCTTGCTCCTGCGCGAGGCGAGCAAGCCGATCGAGCGATTAGGACCGGTTAGCTGCATGCGTTACCGCACGTCCACACCCGGCCTATCGACGTGGTGGTCTGCCACGGCTCTCGGCGAGACCTGGTTTCGAGGAGGGTTTCCCGCTTAGATGCTT
>DASPPM010000386.1:0-2871 GCA_035625535.1 Alphaproteobacteria bacterium | reverse complement strand
CGCACGCTCGTGGGATAGCTCCAATTGGCGCTCGGGCAGGTGGAGGCAGGGCACATCGAGGTCACTCTCTCTTGGAGGAGGTCGTTCAGCGCTGGCCCTCTCCCGCTTGCGGGAGAGGGATTTCATGTCTTCTCTCGCTTGCGCGGGAATGACGATGGAGGGCAGGTGATGCATTGGAAATAGCGCTTTCGTTTTCGGCTGCGTCACCTATGCGCGCTCGAAATAGCGCAGGAGCTCCCAGTCGGTGACGCGGCGGTCGTACTCGGCCTGCTCCCAGCTCGCGGCATGGACGTAGTGGTCGATGACCTCGTCGCCGAAGGCCTTGCGCAGCGCCTTCGAATGCTTGAGCGTCTCGATCGCCTCGCGCAGCGTCTTGGGCACTTCGCGGATGTGCTCAGCCGCATAGGCATTGCCGGCGAACGGCAGCTCGAGCGGCAGCTTGCCCTCGATGCCGTGGAGGCCCGCCGCGATGGTGGCGGCGAAGGCGAGGTAGGGATTCACGTCGGCACCCGGAATGCGGCATTCGACCCGCATGGCGCTCCTCTCGCCGAGCACGCGGAAGCCGGCCGTGCGGTTGTCGAAGCTCCATACCGCCTTGGTCGGGGCAAACGAGCCCGACTGGAAGCGCTTGTAGGAATTGATGGTGGGGGCGAGAAAATAGGTCATCTCGCGGGCGAGCGCCAACTGACCGGCGAGATAGTGGCGGAAGAGGGCGGACATGCCGTGCGGCGCCTTCGCGTCGTAGAAAAGCGGCTTGCCCTTGGCCGCGTGCCAGAGCGAGCTATGGAGATGGCTGCTGCTGCCCGCGAGCCCGTAATCCCACTTCGCCATGAAGGTGACCGACTTGCCTTGCCCGTGCGCGATCTCCTTGACGCCGTTCTTGTAGATCGCGTGGCGGTCGGCCATCTCGAGCGCGTCCGCGTAGACGAGGTTGATCTCGGCCTGGCCCGGACCCCACTCGCCCTTGGAGGATTCGACGGGAATGCCGGCCGCGTCCATGCCGTTGCGGATGGCGCGCACGAGCTCCTCCTCCTTCGAGGTCTGGAAGACGTGGTAGTCCTCGATGTACCAGCCCGCCGGCTTGACGCCCTTGTAGGCCTTCTGGCGCGCGCCGTCGAAGCTGTCCTCGAAGATGTAGAACTCGAGCTCGGAGGCCGCCTTGGCGACATAGCCCCTCAGCGCGAGGCGCTCGAGCTGGCGCTTCAAGATGCTGCGCGGGGCGTGGGGCACGAGCTCGCCCTCATGATCGGCCACGTCTCCGATCACGAGCGCCGTGCCCTTGAGCCAGGGAATGCGGCGCAGGGTCTTGAGGTCCGGCACGATCACGAAGTCGCCGTAGCCCTTCTCCCATGAGGCCGCCTTGAAGCCTGGTACCGGCTCCATCTCCATGTCGAGGGCGAGGAGGTAATTGCACGCATGGGTGCCGTGCGCGAGGCTCTCGAGGAAGAAGTGGCCGGTCATGCGCTTGCCCAAAAGGCGGCCCTGCATGTCGACGAAAGCCGCGACGACCGTGTCGATCTCATTGGCCTCGACGAGGCGCTTGAGCGTGTCGATGTCGAGCTTGCCGGTCATCGCTTCCCCCATCCCATTAGGCGCCTGCGGCCGCTCGATTGTGGCCCGATCCGTCGGGCGGACGCAATTGCCCTCTCTTGATCGGGGTGCGGCCCGCGCTTAGGCTGTCCCGGCCGAGGGAGCATGGCGCCGCGCAAGATCATCCACGACTGCGATCCGGGCCAGGACGACGCGATCGCGCTCCTCTTGGAGCTCGCCTCGCCGGAGGCCTTCGAGCTCCTTGCCGTGACAACGGTCGCGGGCAACGTGTCGCTCGAGCGCACCACGGAGAACGCGCGCCGCATCGTCGAGCTCGCCGGCCACTCCGATTTGCCGGTCCACCCCGGCTGCCCGCGACCCTTGAAGCGTGCGCTCATCGACGCGCGCGACGTCCACGGCGAGAGCGGGCTCGACGGCTCGGGCCTGCCGCCCGCCTGGCTCCACCCCGAGGAGGGACACGCCGTCGCTTATCTGATCGAGGCGCTCACCGAGCCCGAGCTGCCGATAACGCTTCTCGCCACGGGCCCCCTTACCAATGTCGCGAGCGCGCTCGTGGCCGCGCCTCGGATCGCCGCCGGGATCGACGAGATCGTGCTCATGGGGGGTTCCCTCGGGCGCGGTAATGTCACCCCTTCCGCCGAGTTCAACTTTCACGTGGATCCCGATGCGGCGGCGATCGTCTTCTCGGCCGGCCTCAAGCTCACCATGCTCGGCCTCGACGTGACGCGCCAGGCGCGCGCAACAGCGGCGCGCATCGCCCGGCTCGAGGCGCTCGCCAATCCGGTAGCGGCTTCCGTGGCCGGCATGTTGCGCCGCGGCCTCGCGCGCGCGCGCGAGAGAGGCGAGCCCGGGCCGCCGGTGCACGACGCGCTCGTCCCCGCCTATCTTCTGGCGCCGGAGCTTTTCACGGCACGGCCCGCGCATATCCGCGTCATCGCCTGGGGCGAGACCGACTTGGGCCGCAGCGTCGAGCTTCTAGGCGAGGCGCCCAATGCGACCGTCGTCGAAGCCGTCGACGCGGACGGATTTTTCACCCTTCTCTCGGAGCGCTACGCCCGCTACCCCTTGCGCATCGGCGGATAGGCAAGCGGCCGAAAGGCGTTTATCCTGGCTCCATGGGGCTCATCTCGAGCGGGCTTGCGCGTGCCGAGCCTGTCGTGGAGACCGGCGTGGATGCGCTCGCCCCGAAGGGCGGGGTGCGGGCGAAGCGGCGCGCGGGCGCGCGCCCAAAAAGGGGGTAGCCGCGCATGACCTTTTCGATCGTCGGCCGCTGCGCGCGTACCGGCATGGTGGGGATGGCGGTCTCGACCTCGAGCATCG
>DASPPM010000385.1:0-2399 GCA_035625535.1 Alphaproteobacteria bacterium | reverse complement strand
GTCGCCAAGATCTCGCTCGAGCCCGAGCCGCAGGTGCTTCCCGAGCGCGACGGCCGCTACCCCACCCAGCGCTTCCGCGCCACGCTCCTGGGGCCCGAGCGCGCGACTCGGTAGGGTCGGGCGGTCTTGGCCGCCTCTCCGCCTATGTCCTTGACGCGCGCCCGAGCGTCCGGCCACTATGCTTTCCGCGATGGTCCCCGTTCGTCGGGGATAAGAGGGAACGCGGTGCGGCCGAGGGATCGTCTCTCCAAGCCAACGCCGCGGCTGCCCCCGCAACTGTAGGCGGCGAGCCGGCACCACGAGCGCCACTGGGAAACCGGGAAGGCGGGTGCGTTACGGCGCTAAGCCGCGAGCCAGGAGACCTGCCATCGCGTGACGTTGCGAGCGATCCGGACGGGGTGCGCCGGTGAGCGGGAGCATCTGCCTCCTCGGTCTCACCCCTCGAACACCGGCTCGGCGTAGCTATGTGACGAGCTCTGGCGGGCCGGGGAGGGCAAGCATGCGTTGCGGCGTTCCGTCGATCGATCGCGAGCGATGAGCAAGGTACTGGCGCTCCCGCCCGTGACCCTGGTGCTCGGCGGGGCTGCCTCCGGCAAGAGCCGCTACGCCGAATCTCTCGTCGAGCGGGCCGCCTCGGCGCGGGTCTATCTCGCGACCGCCGAAGCGCGTGACGCCGAGATGGTCGAGCGCATCCGCCGTCACCGCGCACGCCGCGGTTCCACCTGGCGCACCGTGGAGGCGCCGCTCGAGCTCGTGCCCGCACTCCGCGGCCAAGCGGCACCCGGTGCCGCCGTGCTTGTCGATTGCCTGACGCTGTGGCTCTCGAACCTCATGGGCGCCGGTCGCGACGCCGACAAGGAGGCGGATGCGCTCCTCGCTGCGCTTGCGGACCTGCACGGGCCGGTCGTCTTCGTCTCGAACGAGGTGGGACTCGGCATCGTGCCCGACAACGCGCTCGCGCGCCGCTTTCGCGATACGGCGGGCCGCCTTCACGCCGCTCTCGCGGCTGCTGCCCAGGCCGTCGCCTTCATGGCCGCAGGGCTGCCGCTCCATCTCAAGACGCCTGCAATTCCGGGATCATGAGCATGGCAAGCCTCGCGAAATTGCCCGTGACCATCATCACCGGCTTCCTCGGCGCCGGCAAGACGACGCTCATCCGCCATCTCCTGCGCACGGCGAACGGCAGGCGCCTGGCCCTCGTCATCAATGAGTTCGGCGATGTGGGCATCGACGGCGAGATTCTCAAGGGTTGCGGCGATGCGAGCTGCGCGGAGGAGAACATCATCGAGCTCGCCAATGGCTGCATCTGCTGCACGGTGGCGGACGAGTTCCTGCCGACGATGCAGACGCTGCTCGAGCGCGCCGAGCCGCCCGACCATATCGTGATCGAGACCTCGGGCCTGGCGCTGCCGAAGCCGCTCGTCCAGGCCTTCAACTGGCCCGACATCCGCACGCGCGTGACCGTCGACGGCGTCATCGCCGTCGTCGACGGCCCCGCGGTCGCCGAAGGACGCTTTGCCAGCGACCCCGCGGCACTCGGCGCGCAAGCCGCGGCCGATCCCACGCTCGCGCACGACAGTCCGCTCGAGGAGCTCTTCGAGGACCAGCTCGCCGCAGCCGACCTCGTGGTCCTCAACAAGGCGGATCTCCTTGCTGGGCCCGCCCTCGAGCGCGTCGCCGCCGGGCTCAAGTCGGCGCTCGGCCCGGCGGTCAAGCTCTTGCGCACGCGCCATGGCGCGGTGGATGCCGAAGTGCTCCTCGGTCTCGGCCTTGCGAGCGAGAGCGGCATCGAGAGCCGCCCCTCGCACCACGACAACGAGGCGGACCACGACCACGACGAGTTCGCGAGCTTCTCGTTGCGCTTGCCCGAGCTCGCTGCACCTGCGGCACTCGTCGAGCGGCTCGTGCCCGTCATCGCGCGCCACGACATCCTGCGCGTCAAGGGCTTTGTCGCGGTCGCCGGCAAGTCGATGCGCCTCGTCGTGCAGGCGGTCGGCGCGCGTGTGCAGCATTATTACGACCGCAGCTGGGGTAGAGACGAGCCGCGCGAGGGCCGCCTCGTCGTGATCGGCCAGAAAGGCCTCGACGCGGCCGCCATCCGCGCCGCGCTCGAAGGGTAGAGGCGCCCGATGCATCTTCTCGCGGCGGCACCCGGCGGAATTCTCGACGGCTCCCAGGCGATCGACCTCGGGCAAAGTCCGGGCGAGCTCGTGCTGCTCTCCGCGGCGGATACGGAGCTTGCGGCTCTCGCTTCTGCCTACGCGCGCCTCGAGGGCTCCGCCCCCACGCTCCGCCTCGCCGATCTCAAGCAGCTCACGCACAATCTCTCGGTCGATCTCTATGTCGAGAGCGTGGTAAGGCACGCGCGGCTCGTCATTGTTCGGCTTCTGGGCGGCGTC
>DASPPM010000384.1:0-8944 GCA_035625535.1 Alphaproteobacteria bacterium | reverse complement strand
GCCTGCTCCAGGCCGGCGCTCACCAGCTCGGCTATGGCCTCAACGAAGCCCGCCTGCCGCGGATAGCAGCACACGAGCGTGGTCGGTGCTTGCAGCTTGACGCGCGCCGCCGCCCGGCGCCAAACCGTCCAGGAGGACGCCGTCGTGGTCGTCGAGAACTGCGGATAGAGCGGCAGCAGCACGATGCGCTCGGCATCCCACGATTTGACCGCCGCCGCCGCCTCGTCGGAGAACGGTGCCCAATAGCGCATCGCGATGAACGCCTTCACCGATCCCAAATCCCGGAGCGCCGCCTCAAGCGCCCGCGCTTGCGCCTCCGTGTTTAGGAGAAGCGGCGAGCCTCCGCCCATCTTGCGGTAGATCTCGCGCGCCACCGGTGCGCGACGCCGCGAGATCATCTTGGCGACCGGCCAGCGAATCAGCGTCGGCAGCGCGATGATGGCCCCGTCATTGAACAGATTGAACAGGAAAGGCGGGACAGCCTCCAGCGTGTCGGGACCGCCGAGATTGAAGAGCACGATGGCAGTCCGTTTGGGCTCAGCCATGGTCGTTTGCCTGCGGCGGGAGCGAGACCGTCATGCCCGCCAGCCTCGTACAATCCCGACGAGTGTCTCCACATGTTCGGGCGGGGTTGTCTGCACCACTCCGTGCCCGAGATTGAAGATAAAGGGCCCGTGGCCCCAGCTTCTGAGGATGCGCTCCGACGCCCGCCGCATGGCCTCGCCTCCCGCCACCAGAAGCAAGGGGTCCAAGTTCCCTTGCAATGCCGCATATGGTTGGAGCTCCCGCGCGGCCCAATCGAGCGGCACGGCGGGGTCGAGGCCGATGGCGTCTACCCCCGTGCGCTCGACAAAGCGCTTGTAGCCGAGGCCGGCTGCGCGCGGAAAGCCGATGATCGGCACCTGCGGGCAAGCCGCCTTGACCTTGAGGACTATGCGCCGGGTCGGCTCGATGCACCACGCGTCGAACTCGCTCTCGGCGAGTGCGCCTGCCCAGCTGTCGAAAATCTGCAGCACCTCCACGCCCGCCGCGACTTGACGGATGAGATGGGTGGCACACGCCTCTACGAGCAGCTCAAGCAGAGCTGCGAACTCGCTCGGCTCGCTGAAGGCGAGGAGCTTGACCGCGGCGAAATCCCGGCTCGTCTGGCCTTCGACCATATAGCTTGCCAGCGTCCACGGGCCGCCTACGAAGCCGATCAATGCCGTCTCCACCCCAAGGGAAAGCCTGACGCGCTCGATCGCCTCGTAGACCGGCGCCAAGCGCCTAGGAAAGCGCTCCAAGCTAAGCCTTCCATGCACCCTGTGGCCTATAGGCTCCAGGACGGGGCCCTCGTTCTCCGAGAAGCGTACGCCCTGACCGAGCGCAAAGGGCACCATCAGGATATCGGAGAAGAGGATCGCCGCATCGAGCGCAAAGCGCCGCACCGGCTGAAGCGTCGCCTCCGCAGCAAGCTCCGGCGTGAGACAAAGCTCGAGGAATCCGCCCGCGCGCGCACGCAAGGCACGATACTCCGGCAGATAGCGCCCCGCTTGCCGCATGAGCCAAAGCGGCGGGCGCTCGAGCCCCTCACGTGCAAGCGCACGCAAGAGACGCTTCTGCGAGGTCTCTTTGCTGCTGCGCTTTGGCCTCGTCGAGCTCTCAGCCATTCTTCTTCTCTTCCTTAAAGAGTCTGTTAGAAGACTTTAGAGGTAGTAGTGGATAGCTGTGAAGGGCGGGGATTAAAACTTACCCCCGGATCCACCCCCTTCTCGGCTCGCTCGGTGGCCGAACGGCAAGGGTCTGTGGACTAGCTGTGATTATCACCTTGGACATGGCAAGATCGCTGATCGAACGGCCAGTTTGAAAGAAGGCGAAAAAGGAGGATAAAGGATTTCTCGGCGCTCTCCAGCACGGGATTCACGCTTACGGCCATGCTCGAGCCCTTGGAGCACAAATGGGCCGCGATGTGCCAAGGCAGCGGGCACGCTTATGGCGCATGAGGGGCCAGGAAAGAGGTTATCCCCGGTGGGCGCCTTTTTCCCCCAACTCAGGGAATGATGCAGGAGCCAGTTCAGAGTCGTGAAGAAGCAGCATCTCCATCTGGTTTCAGACGCGACCGGCGAGACGGTGCATAGCGTCGTTCGCGCCTGCCTGGTCCAGTTCGAGGGCATCGACGTGGACGAGCACATGTGGCCGCTCGTGCGTACCAAGGGTCAGCTCGAGAAGGTCCTCTCCGAGATCGCGGAGCAGCCGGGGCTGGTGGTCTACACCATCGTCGACAAGACGCTCCATCATGTGCTCGTCACCGGCCTCAGGAAGCTCAAGGTCCCGCATATCTCTGTGCTCGATCCGATCATGGGCTCCTTGGCAAGCTACCTCGGCCTGCAAAGCCGCAATCTGCCGGGCCGCCAGCACGAGCTCGACGCCGAGTACTTCAGCCGGATCGACGCCATGCAGTTCGTGCTCACTCACGACGACGGACAAGCGGCCTGGGACCTCGACCATGCCGACGTGGTCCTGGTCGGTGTGTCGCGTACCTCGAAGACGCCCACCTGCATCTATCTCGCGAACCGCGGCATCAAGGCGGCAAACGTTCCCATCGTGCCCGGGGTCCCGATTCCTCACGAGCTTCTCGACGCACGGCATCCTCTCATCATCGGCCTCACCAAGGACCCGGTTCGCCTCGTGCAGATCCGGCGCAATCGTTTGCGCACGCTCAACCAGGCGGAGGACACCGACTATACTGACCTGGAGACGGTCAAGGGCGAGCTTGCTGGGGCGCGCCGAGTCTTCGTCGAGCAGGGCTGGCCGGTGATCGACGTGACGCGGCGCTCGATCGAGGAGACGGCCGCGGCGATCATGCAGCTCTACGGCGACCGGCGAAAGCAGCTGCAATGAGCAGCATCGCGACGACCGCGGCCGGAGGCGAGCGCGCGCCAGAAGGGAGCGCGCCGGCCGTGGTGCTGGCTTCCGCCAGCAGCACCCGCGTAATGCTTTTGCGCAATGCCGGCGTCCCTTGCCTTGCCGACGCGGCCGCGATCGACGAAGAGGAGGCGAAGCGCGCGCTTAGGGCCACGGGTGCGGAGACCGGTGCGGCAGCGGAGGCACTCGCCGAGCTCAAGGCGCAAAAGGTGTCGCGGCGGCACGGCGGCGCCTTGGTGGTCGGCGCCGACCAGATCCTCGAGTGCGCCGGGAGCTGGCTCGACAAGCCCGCCGGACTCGATGAGGCAAGGGCGCATCTCAAGGCCTTGCGCGGCCGCGAGCATGAGCTCGTCTCGGCCGTCGCGGTGGTGCGCGACGGCGCCCGCCTGTGGCACCATGTCGACCGGGCCCGCCTAAGAATGCGCGCCTTCAGCGACGCCTTCATCGAGAGCTATCTCGCGGCACTCGGCCCACGCGCTTGCGGCTCGGTCGGCGCCTATCAGCTCGAGGGCCTCGGCGCGCAGCTTTTCGAGCGCGTCGAGGGCGACTATTTCACCATCCTCGGCCTGCCGCTCCTGCCGCTCCTCGCTTTCCTGCGCAATCACGGCGTGGTGCCGGAGTGAAGGCGCGTCACGAAGGGCCGACGCGGGCCGTGCAAGCATCGAGGAGATGCGCGCATCGAGATGTGCCGTGGTCATCCTCGGCCTGACCGGCTCGATCGCGATGGGCAAGAGCACCGCGGCGGCGAGCTTCCGCCGCCTCGGCGTTCCCGTCTACGACGCCGACGGCGCGGTGCACCGTCTTCTCGCCAAGGGCGGGGCCGCGGTCCCTCTCATCGCCGAGGCCTTTCCCGGCACGGTGGTGGATGGCGTCGTCGATCGCCAGACACTCGGCCGCATCGTCTTCAAGGACCGTTCAGCGCTCGCCCGGCTCGAGCGCATCATTCACCCCCTCGTGCGCGCGGGTGAAGGGCGCTTCCTGCGCCGCCAGGCCGCACGCCGCGCCCGGCTCGTCGTACTCGACATTCCGCTTCTCTTCGAGGACGGGGGCGAGGGGCGCTGCGATGCCGTGGTCGTGGTGTCGGCACCCGCCTTTGTGCAGACCCAGCGCGTATTGTCGCGCCCGGGGATGACGCTCGAGCGTCTCGAGGGCATCCTCAAGCGTCAAATGCCGGACCGCGAGAAGCGCCGGCGCGCGCATTTCGTGGTTGAAACCGGGCTCGGCAAGCGACACGGCTTGCGCCGGATCGCGCATATCGTCAAAGTGATGCGCGGCAGGCGCGGGCGCAACTGGCCCGCGCGCATGCGCCTCGCGAGGTAGAGAGGGGAGCTGCATGCGCGAGATCGTGCTCGACACCGAGACGACGGGGCTCGATCCGGCCGAGGGCCATCGCATCGTCGAGATCGCCTGCCTCGAGCTCGTCAATCATCTGCCGACCGGGGCGAGCTTTCAGCGCTACCTCAATCCCGAGCGCGACATGCCCGAGGACGCCCAGGCGGTGCACGGACTCAGCGCCGATTTTCTCGCCCGTCAGCAGAAATTCGCGGAGATCGTGGACGAGCTTCTCGCCTTTCTCGGCGATGCGCCGCTGGTCATCCATAATGCCGAATTCGATATCGCCTTCCTGAACGCCGAGCTCGCGCGGCTGGGGCGTCCGGTGCTGCCGCCCGAGCGCGCGGTCGACACGCTCCCGTTGGCACGGCGCAAGTTTCCCGGCGCCCAGGCGAGCCTCGATGCGCTCTGCCGCCGCTTCGAGATCGACGCGAGCGCCCGCACCTACCACGGTGCGCTGGTCGACTGCGACCTCCTCTCCAAGGTCTATCTCGAGCTCATCGGAGGGCGCCAGGCGACCCTCGAGCTCGCGGCCGGGCTCGGCGCCGCCGCCGGCCCGCACGCCGGCGAGCGCCCGTTCCGGCCGCCGCGCCCGCACGCGCCGAGCGAGGACGAGCTCGCGGCCCATCAGGCCCTCGTCGCCAAGCTCAAGGCCGCGGTCTGGCTCGCTTGAGAGGCTGCATCTGCGCGCTCACGCGGAGCGCGACTGCTGCTGCTGCTGGGCGAGCTCGCGGCGGTAGAGCTCGACGAAGTCGATCGGCTGCAGGAGCGGGGGGAAGCCGCCCTCGCGCGTGGCGTCCGCCACGATGTTGCGCGCGAAGGGGAAGAGCAGCCGCGGCGCCTCGATGAGGAGGAGGGGGCGCATATGCTCCTGCGGCACCTGGCCAAGCGTCACCACCCCGCCATACGTGAGCTCGACCATGAAGAGGGGCTCGCTCCCCAATTTGGCCGAGGCGCTGATCACGAGCGTCACCTCGTAATCCTGCTCGGCCAGATGCTGCGCGCCGACATTCACCGTGACGTCGATTGAGGGCGGGCTTTGTAGCGCCAGAAAGCTCGCCGGCGCGCGCGGGTTCTCGAAGGAGAGGTCCTTGATGTATTGCGTCTTGACGGCGATGGGAATCTGGCCCGCCTGGGGGGCCTGAGCCGGGCCAGGCGCGCCGCCATTGCCGTTCGACGCGGGGGGCTGGTCGGACATCGCGAACTCCTTCAGGGGGGTCGAGCGCGCGCGGCAAGGGGCGATCCTTGAGTGGCTATCACGGAATATGCGCGCGAGCAATCGCCTGAGCGGCTCACGGCGCCGCCGGCAGCGTCGGGTCGAAGGCGAGATAAGCGCCGTTCAAAAGGGTCTCGCCGGTGAGCGCGCGGATGAAGCCCCAATGGCTGATGACCGCCACCTGGGGCCAGTCGGGCGACGCCGCCATGCTTGCGCGGAAGCGCAGGCAGCGCGCATGAAGCGAAGCCTCGCTTTCCTCGCCGTGGCCCCACCAGCGCTCCTCGAGATGATGGAAGGAAAGCCGAGGCCAGCGCCGGGCGAGCTCGGCCGGCGGCGTGCCGATGTCGCAGGTGAAGGCGGCGCGCTCGCGCACGAGCGGCTCGACCGAGATTGGAAGGCCGAGCGCGTCGGCGATGATGTGCGCGGTCTCGAGCGCGCGCGTGTAGGGGCTGGCGATGAGGCGCCTGACGGCCCGCGGCCGCAGCGTCTCGAGGGCTGCATACGCCTGCTGCCGCCCGGCCTCGGTGAGCTCGGGGTCCGGGATGCCCGGATCGACGCGCGTGGCGCCGTAATGCAGATTGAAATAGGACTGTCCGTGACGGATCAGGATCATCGCTTCCCTCTCCCGTCGTGCGGAAGGCTCAGGCGTTCCTCCGCTGCCGGCGGCCTCCCCCGCTCGACGATGGTATAGTCGGCGTCGATGATCATGCCGTGGCTGCGCCGCTCGCGCACCTCGAAGGTGCGCCAAATCCGCCGCCTGAGCCCCCGTCTCACCCACGGCACGAAGAGGAGGAGGCCGAGCACGTCGGTGATGAAGCCCGGGACAATGAGCAGCGCGCCTGCGAGGAGGATGGCAAGGCCGTCGAGCATCTCATCGAGTGGAGGCTGATTGTCGAGGGCCGCTTGGCGCGCGCGCGCGAGCGTCGCCAAGCCTTGCGCGCGCATGAGTGCTACGCCGGCGAAGCTGCCAAGGAGGGTCAGCCCGACCGTGGGCCACACTCCGATGAGCTCGCCCACCTTGATGAAGACCGCGATCTCGAGGAAGGGCAGCGCCAAAAGCGCCAGGAGGGCTAAGGGTGCCATGCTTGCAGGAGGGCGCGAGACGGCCTATCTCTAGGTAAGCGCCAGGGCGGGCGGCTCCTGCAAGGGCAGGAAGGCTGTACCCGGCGGCCCCATTCGAGTAATCTCATGGGGTCTCTTTAGCCCAAGCGTTCTGGCCGGTCCAGCACATGCCGGCGGACTGGAAGCGATGGACGTGCATTTCATCGACATCATCTTCTTCGCCATGGTCGCGGCCTTCCTGATCCTGCGGCTGAGGAGCGTGCTCGGCAGGCGCACCGGCGAGGAGCGCGAGCGCCCCGATCCGTTCCATCCCAAGCCCGCGGAGGGTGCGGGCGACAAGATCATCCCGCTTCCCGACCACAGCCAGCGCAACGCCGGCGCGCCAATCGAGTTGCCGCCGGCGGCCACGGGCACGCCGCTCGAGTCGGGATTGACCCAGATCGCGGTGGCCGACCCCGGCTTTGCGCCGGAGCACTTCCTCGAGGGTGCCAAGGCCGCCTTCGAGATGATCGTCACCGCCTTCGCGAAGGGCGACCGCCAGACGCTGCGTCCGCTCCTCAACGACGGGGTGTTCGAGAATTTCTCCAGCGCGATCAAGGCGCGCGGGGACGCCCGGCAGACGCACGAGACCACGCTCGTGGGGATCAAGTCGGCGGACATCCTCGAGGCGCAGATGGACGGCCGGAGCGCCTTCGTGACCGTCAAATTCGTTTCCGAGCAGATCAACGTCACGCGCGACAAGGACGGCAATGTGGTCGAGGGAGACCCGGGCCATGCGGCCGAGATCATCGATATCTGGACTTTCGCGCGCAACACGCGCTCGCGCGATCCCAACTGGGCGCTCGTCGAGACCCGCAGCCCGCACTGAAGCCCTCCCTCTAGCTCCCCGCAACGCCCCGTCGCTTGCCGCCGCCGCCGCACCCTCTCGCATCGGCGCAAGCGTCTCATTGCATCTTTTCGTGCTGCTGATTCTTGCGGCCCTTAGCGCGTGCGAGGTACGGCCACCCTCCGCCCCCGAGCGCCTCACCCTCGAGCGCATGAGCTTCGCCGATCTGCCCGGCTGGCGCGAGGACAAGGTAGGGGACGCGCTGCCTGCCCTCCGCCGCTCTTGCGCCAGGCTCTTGGCGAAGCCCGAGCTTGCCGTCGCCGGCCCGGAGGAGGCTTCGGCCTGGCTGCCTCGCCTGCGTGAGGCCTGCGCGGCTTTGCCCGCGGTCGCCGAGGGCGATGAGAATGCCGCGCGTGGCTTCCTCGAGCGCTGGTTTCTCCCCTATCGTGCCTTGAGCGCCTCGGGCCCGGAGGGCCTGTTCACGGGCTATTACGAGCCCGAGCTCAAGGGCTCGCGCGAGCGAGGCGGGGACTACACCGTGCCTCTTTACGGCGAGCCCAAAGACCTGGTCACGGCCGACCTTGGCGCCTTCGACGACAGCCTCAAGGGCAAGCACGTGACCGGTCGGGTCGTCGGCCACGCGCTTCTGCCTTACCCGACGCGGAGCGAGATCGAGGCCGGGGCGCTCGACGACAAGGCCAAGGAGCTCCTCTGGCTCGCCGACCCGATCGATGCCTTCTTCTTGCAGATTCAAGGCTCGGGCCGCGTGTTGCTCGAAGACGCCTCGGTGGTCCACGTCGGCTATGCTGCCGCGAACGGGCGGCGCTATCAGGCGATCGGCAAGCTCCTGGTCGAGCGCGGCGCCATGAGCCTCGATGAGGTGTCGCTCGGCTCGCTCAAGGCTTGGCTCCGCGCCCATCCGGGTGAGGCCAAGGCACTGATGGACGAGAATGCCTCTTACGTCTTCTTCCGCGAGATCGCCGGCGACGGCCCGGTCGGCGCCCTAGGGGTGGCGCTCAGCGCGGGCCGCAGCCTTGCCGTCGATCCCAAGTTCATTCTCCTCGGCCTGCCGCTCTGGCTCGACGTTGCCAGCCCCGAGGCGGAGAAGCGCATCCGCCGGCTCGTCATCGCCCAGGACATAGGCAGTGCGATCAAGGGTCCGGTGCGGGGAGATCTCTTCTGGGGCCATGGCGCGGAGGCCGAGGCGATGGCCGGCCGCATGCGCTCGACGGGCGGCTACTTTCTGCTGCTGCCGCGCGGGGAGTGAGATCGCGCGGACGCCCGCAGGCCAGGATGCGGCAAAATGCCCGGCGGATGGGCGAGTTCCTCAAAGAGGACTTCAAGAACGCTCGCCACGGCAAGCAACGCGTTTTTGCTGCCCGGTTTGCGGCCGATCTCGATTTCGGCCAGATAGCTCGGGGATATCTGCGCGGCCGCGGCGAGGGCACGTTGCGAGAGACCGCGTTTCTCGCGCCAGACACGGACCGGGCTCTCTCCGTCGAGCAAGCGTTGCGCCTCGGGGCGACTGAGATAGTTCTGCCGCGCGGCCGGCCAGCCGACGCGGTCCTCATAGGTACTGTGGGCGCGCACGGCGGCGCGATCGG
>DASPPM010000383.1:0-3639 GCA_035625535.1 Alphaproteobacteria bacterium | reverse complement strand
TTCGCCAAGCAGCGCGAACGCTTCGAGCGCCTGCTGCCGGTCTACGGCAACGCCGGCATCGACACGTGTTACTCCTGCGTCCCGCTCGAATGGCACCTCGAGGCGCACGGTTGGCGCGGCAGCGCACGGCTGAACAAAAGCCGTGCCGACACCGCTTAGCGCAGCAGCTCCCGTGCCCCGTCCCAGAGCGCCCGCACGACCTGGCCGGCGGGCTCGGCGCGCGCCAGCATCGCCGACTGGCCGGCCCAGGCCTGCATGCGATCGAGGTCGCCGGCCTTGCCGGCGGCATCGCGCATCGCCTGGGTCAGGCCCCGCTGCACCGGATAGGGGGCAGGCGAAGGTGCTGCCGGAGCGGTCGCCGCCCGCGCATAGGCGGTGGCCACGCTGCGACCGGCCCGCCCGCTGAAGGCACGGCTGACGAGCGTACCCTCCGGCGGCGTGCGCGCCAACGCGTCCGCCCAGGCCGGGTTGAGCTTGGCCTCCGGGCAGCGCAGGAAGCCGGTGCCGATCTGCGCGGCACTCGCTCCCAGCAGCAGGGCGGCCGCCACTCCGCGCGCATCCGCGATCCCGCCGGTCGCCACCACCGGCACTTTCACCGCGTCTGCCACCGCCGGCACAAGGGCGAACAGCCCCACCATGCCCGCCTCGGCTTGGCTGGCGTCGAAAGAGCCGCGGTGCCCGCCCGCTTCCATTCCTTGCGCCACGACGACTTCAGCACCTGCGTCCTCGGCCGCGCGCGCCTCGGCCGCCGTCGAGACGTTCGCCCACCAGGAAATGCCGCGCTCTTTCAAGCGTCGAACGAAGCCGGGTGGATATAATCCCATGATGGACGATACGATCGGCGGCGCAGCCTCGAGCAGCGCCTCGCATTGGGCAATGAAATCAGGCGGTTTGGCATCACCCGCGCTCGGCGGCACCTCCGGCCCCCACTTAGCGAGGAAGGTGCCTACCGCGGCCTCGTGCGCGGCGTCGCGCTTTGGCGGCGGGTCGGGGATCCAGAGGTTGAGCTGGAACGGGCCGTTGCTGGCCGCGCGCAGCTCCTTGGCCCAGCTCAGGATCGCGGCGGGCTGCATCAGCAAGGCGCCGCAGGCGCCGAGGCCGCCGGCGTTCGCGACGGCCGCGGACAGCGAGGGCGGGCAGGCGCCGGCCATGGGTGCGAGCAGCACCGGCACACGCAGGCCGAACCGCCGGCAGAACGCTTCCGCACGGGCGAGCGCAGGATGCTGATCGGACATGCGCTAAGTGGACGCGCGTCCGCCCGTCACGGCAAACGAAAAATTCTGATGGCCGCCATCTCGCGTAGTGATGGTCGGCGCGCCAGTTGGAGCGAGACCGGGCAGCCAGCTTGCGATCACGGGTTACCAGGGCGAGGGGTCGCAAGTCGCTGGACCGGCAGCGGCGTGCGCCTCGGTGCGTCAGCGAATTTTCTGGATGCGCCGCTCCAGGTTTAACAGCAGCCACCATCCTAGAAACCCGCCACCAATCTCTGCCAGGCTTTCAGAGCCGCGGTTTTCTAAGGGGAAGAAAAGCAGGACGATGGCAACGGTCGCCGCACCGATAATCCAACCAAAAACCGCAACCAAAGCGTACCGCCACCAGGGGATCGTAGGCATTGGAACCACCTAGCTTTCTTTCATGAACTCGAATGAAAGCTGACGCTCGTCCAATCGTGCCAGCGTGCCCTCGGCGCGTTTAAGGTGCAAGAGCTTCCGGGCTTTCTTGTGCCTAAGAGACATCGCCTGTGTATTTTCCATAATATACATTATGCGATATTCCGGTGCGAAATGCGGCCAAGCCTGGGTCGCTTCGGCACCCGCCATACCTCCTGCCCGCGCTTGGCCATACTGACCCCGGGAACCTCTCCGATTCAGCCTCGTTCCGGATACCAGCGCGGCTTGCGCTTCTCGAAGAAGCTCGCAAGACCCTCCGCGGCCTCGGGAGAGCGCCGCCGCTCCGCGGCCTCCTCGGCGAGGTACTCGGGCGCGTCCTCGGTCGCCATGCCGGCCGCGACCTCATGGGCGATCCGCTTGGTCGCCGCGATCGCCTCGGGTGCCGCCATGAGGACGTGCTCGATGATCGGTGCGGCCGCCGCGTCGAGCCCGCCCGCAGGACAAAGCGCCTGCACCAAGCCCAGCCTGAGCGCCTCGGCGGCGCCGAAGCGCTCGGCGGTGAGCGCGTAGCGTGTCACGCCCCCGAGCCCCATGCGCGCGACCAGCATCGGCAGGATCGGCGCCGGTGCCACACCCCAGCGCACTTCGCTGATGGCGAAGACCGCATCCTCGGTCGCGATCGCCATGTCGCAGGCGGCGACCATCCCGACCCCGCCGCCGAAGCAGCCGCCGTGCACGAGTGCCAAGGTGGGCTTCGGATAGCGGTAGAGTGCTGCCAACGCCGCCACGGTCAAGCGCGACACCTCCAGATTCTCGGCCGGCGGCATGGCCGCGGCCTCGCGTAGGAAGCCGAGGTCGGCTCCCGCTTGGAAATGCTTGCCGGCACCCCGCAGCAGCACGAGCCGCACCGCGGGGTCCGCCCGTAGCCGCGCGAGCGCATCCGCTAGGGCTGCGATCATCTCGCGGTTATAGGCGTTGTTGAGCGCCGGCCGGTTGAGCGTCACGGTGGCGATGCCGCGCGCATCGGTTTTGCACAGAATAACGGGCTCGCTCATCACATCGCTCTCCTTTCTCGGCTGACCCGCGGGCGCTCAAGCAGCGGAGAGCGGCCTCGGCCGCGCCCGGCTCGCGCCTCAGCCGTCCTCTTATACGCGGCGCCGCTCGCATTTGCCGCAACCTTTCGCCTTGCGCGATCCTGCGGTATGACTCGCGAAAGCGCCCTTGACCGCGCCCTTCCCTCGCGACGGCAGCCCTGCCTCATGGCCCGAAGCAACATCGACCGTCTCCTCGAGATCATGGCGCGCTTGCGCGATCCCGAGCGCGGTTGTCCTTGGGACGTGGCGCAGAGCTTCGCCACCATCGCACCCTACACCATCGAGGAGGCCTATGAGGTCGCCGACGCCATCGCGCGCCAGGATCTCGACGCCTTGCGCGAGGAGCTCGGCGACCTCCTGCTGCAGGTGGTGTTCCATGCGCGGATGGCCGAGGAAGCCCGCTCCTTCGACTTCGACGCCGTGGCCGGTGCCATTGCCGACAAGATGATACGGCGCCATCCTCATGTGTTCGGTGAGGAGGAGATCAAGGATGCCGAGACGCAGCGGCAGGCCTGGGAGACGCACAAGGAGAGCGAGCGCGCGTCCGCTGCCGCCGCCCTCGGGAAGGCCAGCGAAAGCGCCCTCGACGGGGTTGCGCTCTCGCTGCCCGCGCTCACGCGCGCGCTCAAGCTGCAGCGCCGCGCCGCCCGCGTCGGCTTCGATTGGAGGGAGACAGCCTCGGTCCTCGCCAAGATCGAGGAGGAAATCCGCGAGCTCAGCGCTGAGCTCGTAGAAGGATCGCCGCCCGAGCGCGTCGAGGACGAGCTCGGCGACCTTCTCTTCAGCTTGGTCAATCTGGCGCGCCGGCTCGAGCTCGACCCGGAGGCGGCGCTGCGACAGAGCAATGCGAAGTTCGAGCGCCGCTTCCGCCGGGTCGAGGCCTTGCTGGCCGAGGCGGGCAAGGTGCCGAAAGAGGCGACGCTCGATGAGATGGA
>DASPPM010000382.1:0-2172 GCA_035625535.1 Alphaproteobacteria bacterium | reverse complement strand
TCGGCGAGCGCGCGGTCGCCCTTGGGGAAGGTCATCGTGCTGCTGGCGATCACCGGGATCGCCCGCAAGGCCGGCTCGGACTTCAGCCAGCGCGCCGCCTCGAGGCCGGAGACGTCGCTCAACTGTACGTCCATGAGCACGACATCGGGCAGCACCTCCCGTGCCGCCTCGATGGCGGCCGCCCCGCGCTCGACGCTTCTGACCTGGAAGCCGAGGCCTTCGAGCAGCGCGCGATAGCGCGAGCGCGTCTCTCCGTCATGCTCGACGACGAGGGCGCGCCGTCCCGCGTAGGTGCGCGCGCCCGATGGTTGAAGCTTTGCCATGGCGAGAGCGGCTTTCCCGGCCCGCCTCCTGACGCTCAGAAATCCTCGGGAAGATTGCCTTCCGCGAGCTGCGCGAGCCTGTCGCGTTGAAGGATCTCGATCTTCGCGGAGGTGGGCAGCGCGATCACGCCGCGGCACTTCAGCTGGGTGAGCGTACGGCTCACGGTCTCGGTCGAGAGTCCGAGGTAATCGGCGATGTCGGCCCGGCCCATCGGGATGTTCACCGTGTCGCTCTCCTCCTCGCCCTCGTCCTGGTCTTCGGCCGTCATGAGGAGAAAGCTCGCGAGCTTCTCGGCCGCGGACTTGCGTCCCAGCAGCACCATCTGGTCCTGCGCCGCGCGCAACTCGTCGGAGGTCACCGCGAGCAGGCGCCGGGCGAAGCCGGGCACCTCGTCGAGGAGGCGTTCGAAGCGGGCCTTGGGATAGCGGCAGAGCGTGACGGGGGTGACCGCCTCGGCCGTATAGAGATAGCGCTCGTTGCTGGCGAGGCCCAGGAGGTGTCCACGCAAGAGAAAGCCGGTGACTTGCCGCCGGCCGTCGGGGAGCAGCTTGTAGAGCTTCAGCATGCCGCTCACGATCTCGTAGACGCTCTCGGCAAGATCGCCTTCGCAGAAGACGGTCTGGCCGCCGGCAAGCTTCTGCTGGAGACTGACCGCGGCGATGCGCGTCACCGCCGAGCGCTCGAGGCCGCGGCAGATGGCAAGTGCGTCGAAGTTGAAGGCGGGCACTGCGTTCTGGGCCGTATGGGCGTACATGGCGATCTCTCCTCTCGTCCCTGTCCCCGGCTGTCTCGCGCAACGAGACTTAAGGGGCGAAGGTCACGCCCTGATGTCAGAAGGGGCGTTTTTTGGTATCAATGGAAGGCGAATTGTGACGGATTGTGACAGGAGAACTGTGCCGGAAGGGGCGGCGCCGGACACTCCCGATGAGCCGCCGGGCGAGGGTGCGGAATGAGCGAGCAGCCTCATATCCTGGTCGTCGACGACGACAAGGGCATCCGCAGCATGCTGCGCCGTTACCTCGCGGCCGAGGGCTTCCGGGTCAGCGAGGCGGCGGACGGGGCGGCGCTCAGGGCGGCCTTCAAGGAGGCCGAGGTCGATCTCGTGCTCCTCGACCTGGTGATGCCGGGCGAGGACGGGCTCTCGCTCGCGCGCGACATCCGACGGCACAGCTCCGTACCCATCATCATCCTGACCGGCAAGGGCGACCTCATCGACCGGGTCGTGGGTCTCGAGGCCGGTGCCGACGACTACTTGACCAAGCCCTTCCACTTGCGCGAGGTGCTGGCGCGCATCCGCAGCGTGCTGCGCCGCGCGCGCGCGCCGGCGCCGCCCTCCGCGGAGGACAAGCCGGCGTCCCCGGGCGCCAGCGAAGTCCTGGGCTTCCTCGGCTGGGAGCTTGACCTCACGCGACGGGAGCTCAACCCGCCCTCGGGCGCCCGCGTGCCGCTCACCACGGGCGAGTTCGAGCTCCTGCGCGCCTTCGCGCGCAATGCCAACAGGGTGCTGACGCGCGACCAGCTTCTCGATCTCGTCAAGGGGCGCAGCTGGTCGGCCTTCGACCGCAGCATCGACACCCAGGTGGCGCGGCTGCGCCGCAAGATCGAGCGCGACCCCGGCAAGCCGGAGCTGATCAAGACGGTGCGCGGCGCCGGTTACGTCTTCGCCGCCGCGGTCACCGCGCGGTGAGCGCAGTACTGATTTCCGCACTAAAGCATGTTCCGATGGCGCGGAATCACCCCCTCACCCTTTGACGCCAGCCGAACATGCCACTGGCATGTTCGGGCCAAGCGTCCAGTGGACGCTTGGCAGGCGTCAAACGGCTAAGCTCGACTTCGTCTCGGCTCAAG
>DASPPM010000381.1:0-28005 GCA_035625535.1 Alphaproteobacteria bacterium | reverse complement strand
CAGCATCTGCGCCCCCATGTTCTCGAACTTGTCGGCGAGCTCGATCTCCTTGGCCACGGTGACCCCGTCCTTGGAGATGCGCGGCGCGCCGAACGACTTGTCGAGCACCACGTTGCGCCCCTTGGGGCCGAGCGTCACTTTGACGGCGTCCGCCATGACCTCGACGCCGCGCAAGAGCCGCGCGCGGGCATCGCCTGCGAATTTTACGTCCTTGGCTGCCATGATCCGATGTCCTCTCTAAGCCGCCTTGGTCTTGCCGGCCTTGCCAGCCTCGATGACTCCCATGACGTCCGACTCCTTCATGATGAGGAGCTCCTCGCCATCGATCTTCACCTCGGTGCCTGACCACTTGCCGAACAGCACGCGGTCGCCCGCCTTCACGTCGAGCGGATGGCGCTTGCCGTTCTCATCGCGCGCGCCCGGGCCGACGGCGACCACCTCGGCCTCCTGCGGCTTTTCCTTGGCCGTGTCGGGAATGATGATGCCGCCCAGGGTCTTGGTCTCCTGCTCGATGCGGCGCAGGACGACGCGGTCGTGCAATGGCCGAAATTTCATGTCGACTCCTCCGTGACTTTTCCGTGGGATGGCTACGCCTGCCGCCATGATTAGCACTCTTATCGTGCGAGTGCCAGCGCTTTGGCAAGCCCGCCGCGCCAGCCCGAAAGTACCAAGTCCCATCGAAGCGCGCGCTGGCAGCAATCTTCCGTCTATGCTGCTACAATATTGATTCAATTAAACTTTTTTCTTGCATCGACGTTTTCTCGATGGACAATGGAGCGCTGGCGGCAACGCCAGCGCCAACGGCCAAGAGGTGCAAGCGGTGCGCGTTATCGGATCGGCCCTCAAGGACTACCGCCTGACGACGGCCGAGATCCTCTACCATATGCCGGACTTCCCCACCTTGCTGCAGAGCTTCATTTGGCAGCAGCCCGACATCAGCCCCGATTTCCCGTTGCTGCGGCGCTTCCTCGCCTATTGGGAACGCAACCTCGACGGCCGTCTTCATTCGGTGCGCATCGCGAGCACACGCCTCTTGCGCCCGGCCGAGCTCCGCTACGCCCACTGCGAGCTCAGGCTGCATTGACCCGGACCTGACGCGCCGCCGTCGCCGAACGCGTCGGCGCTCTCTCGGCAACAGAGCGCGTCCGCGACGGATTGGCGCAGGCCTCTTGCGAGGCGCCCGCGGGCTCGGCACTCTCTGAGGCGCATGACCGAGCTCAGCCTGGCAACGCGCAAAGCGCGCCTCGGCGCGCACGACCGCTCGCTCGCCTACTGGCTGCTGACCTGTTGCGCGCTCGTCTTCGCCATGGTGGTGGTCGGCGGCATCACGCGGCTCACCCACTCGGGTCTCTCGATCACCGAATGGAACCCGGTAAGCGGAGCGCTTCCGCCCCTCGACCAGGCGGAGTGGCAGGCGCAGTTCGATCTTTACAAGACAACCCCGCAATACCGCCTCGAGAACGCGGGCATGACGCTCGCCGACTTCAAGACGATCTTCTGGTGGGAGTATGCCCATCGTCTCATGGGCAGGTTCATCGGCGCCGTCTTTCTGATCCCCTTCCTCTACTTCCTCTGGCGCGGCCGCATCGAGCGCAGGCTCGCCCCATGGCTCGCGGTCCTCTTCGTCCTGGGCGGCCTCCAGGGCGCGCTCGGCTGGTTCATGGTGACGAGCGGGCTCGTCGAGCGCACCTCGGTGAGCCAATACCGGCTCGCCGCACATCTCGCGGCGGCGCTCGTCATCTATGCCTACATGCTCTGGCTCGCGCTCGACCTCCTGTTCCCCCGCGAGCGCCGCCCGCGCGCGGCCAGTGCCGCCGCCGCTTCGCTCTGCGGCTCCTTCCTCCTCGCTTGGATCTTTCTCGTGGCCGTCTCGGGCGCCCTCGTCGCCGGGCTCCATGCCGGGCTCATCTTCAACAGCTTTCCCCTCATGGACGGCAAGCTCGTCCCCGACGGCCTCTTCGGCGGAACGCCTTGGTTCTCGAGCTTCTTCGAGGATGCGATGACGGCGCAGTTCGTCCATCGTCTCTTGGCGCTGCTGACCGTGGTTCTCGTCATTCTCTTCCGCCTCTCGCTCGGCCGGCTGGAATTGGCGCCGCGCGCGCGCCTGGCTGCCGATCTCCTCGTCGTCATGGTGCTCGTTCAACTCTCGCTGGGAATCGCCACCCTGCTTCTGGTCGTGCCGATCCCGCTCGCCGCTTGCCATCAGGCCGGCGCCCTACTGCTTTTCACGCTGGCGCTTTGGACGACATTCGAGCTCAGGGGTTCGCCCAAGCTCCCGGCCTGAAAGGAGCTCAGGCCGCGGCCACCTCGCGGGCGCAGCTCGGGCAGAGGCCGATCACCTCGACCATGAGATGCTGGATGCGGAAGCCGATCTCGCGCGCGCTGTCGCCGATGACGCTCTGGATATGGCTGTCGTGCAGCTCGGAGGCGGCTCCGCAGCGCGCGCAGATGAGGAACTGGCTGGCGTGGGCATGCTCGGGATCGGCGCAGCCGAGGTAGGCATTGCGCGACTCGATACGGTGGACGAGGCCCTGCTCGGAGAGGAAATCGAGGGCGCGATAGACGGTCGGCGGGGCCGCCGCGCGCCCGTCCTTCCTGAGCGCGTCAAGGATGGCATAGGCGCCGACGGGATCGTGGCTGCGCCAAACGAGCTCGAGCACGCGCCGGCGCAGCTTCGTCAAGCGCGCGCCGCGCAACGCGCAAAGGCGCTCGGCCGTGTGCATCGCCTGCGCCAGGCAATCGGTATGGTCGTGCCGGGCGCGCCCGAAGGGATCGGGCCGCCGCGCGGGCTTGAACTTGGCTCGCTTCATGGACCCGAGTCTACACGCTCTCGGGCGCGGGCGGAACGCCGAGGAATACCGCAGAGCTCTGCCGGCCGAGCGAGCTTGCGTCGCCCCTTGTGCGATGGGACACTCCGCCCATGCCCCAGGCCGCCATGACGATCCTCCCGCCCCTTCCGCTTGTCCGCCGCCTCGGCCTTGCCATCCTCATTCTCGGGCTGATGAGCGTCGTGGCGGGCCCGGCCCTCGCCTTCGATGCGCCCAACGCGAAGCGTCCGTTCGATGTGCTGGTCAACGGCGTCAAGGTCGGCCGCCAGTTGCTGACCTTCCACCACGAGGGCAAAACCTTGGTCGTTGAGAACGAGATATATATCTTGGCCCCCGAGCTCTGGCACAATATCGCCGATCGCGCGCTTGAGCTGCTCCGTGTCGGCAAGCAGGTCTCCGACAGCTACACGTTGCGCTGTCGCGAGGTCTGGCGCGACGGCGCTCTCGCCGAGGTCACGACCGACGTCAACAATTACGACGAGCCCGTCGAGGTGGACCTCGACGCGACGCCGAATGGGCCCATGGTCAACGGCGCCGCCGGCCGGCTCCCCGCACCGCCCGGCCTCGTGCCCTCGAGCCTGTGGCAGGTCGAAATGACGCAGGGGCACCCGGTCCTCGACCTCGACAGCGGCAGCATTCTCAACGTGCATTTCAACCAGGGTGCCCAGGAGCCGCTCGCCGTCGGAGCCGAGGACCAGCCGGCACGCCACGTGACGTCAAGCGGAGAGTTCGCGCGCGATCTGTGGTACGCCGGCGACGGCTTGCTCCTCCGCCAGCAATACCGCGACAAGAAGGGCCAGCTGCTCGAATTTCGCTACGCTCCCTAAGCGCAACTCGCCCGGCGGGGCGCGCAGCCGCGCCCCTCAGCGCACGGACGCCGCGGGCTCGCTGCGACGCACGCCCTCGAGCCGCTCGGCGGCGAAGAGATAGATGGCATCGCGCCCGATGAGATAGACGCGCACCTGCCCCTCGAAGAGCCCGCTGATCGCCGGATCGAGCGCGTCGAGGCCGCCCGTATAGGAGCCGAAGGCGGGGAGCACGAGGCGCCCGCCGTCGGTCACGAAGCAGCGGCCCGAGATGCGCCGGCCGCGCGCGCGCACCGCCGCCTTGGGATGGAAGTGTCCGCATACCTCGCCGTCCACATGTCCTGCCTCGGGCTCGTGGCGAAAGACGAGCGGCGCGAGCGCTAACTCCGCGCGCACCGTGCCGCCGAGCCCGCGCGGCGGAGCAGGATCGTGATTGCCCGCGATCCACACCCAATCATGCTCGGCGACGAGCCGCTGCAGCAGCGCCAGGTCCGCGGCGTCCATGCGCGCCAAGGCCTCCTGGTCGTGGAAGCTGTCGCCCAGAGCGACGACGCGCGCGGGACGGTAGCGGCGCAGCACCACGGCGAGGCGCGCGATCGTCGCACGCGTATCATAGGGCGGCAAAAGACGGCCTTGCCTGGCGAAGCCCGAGCCCTTCTCGAGATGAAGATCGGCCACCGCAAGCGTCGAGCGCTCCGCCCACCATAGGGCACCGGACGGATCGAGCGTCAGCTCCGCGCCATTGAGGGTCACCGTCGCGGCCAAACCGCACCTCTAAAATTCTTCGGCAACGTTCTTCCACCGCAATGCTCGACCGGGGCGCGCAGCGAGACTTCGCGCGGAGCCGAGGCGGCTACAGCAGCACCCCTTGAGGGTCCGGCAGCGCGTAGGCTTCCGCAACGAGCTCCGCAGCCGCCTCGTCGAGCAGCGTATCGATCGCAGCCCCGTACACGCTCTCGCGTCCGATGTCCAGCAGCACCGGCACCGCGAGCGGCGACACGCGCGCCAGTCGCTTGACCGTGATGCGCCCGGCGACCCGCTCCAGCATTTCGGCGAGCCGGCGCACGTCCGTCAAGCCCGTTGCGGCGTCGGCTCGCGTCGCGCGCAGGAGGACATGATTGGGCTCGTGGCGGCGGAGCACGTCGTAGATGAGGTCCGAATTGAAGGTGACTTGGCGCGCCGTCTTCTGCCAACCGGGATGACGCCGGTCGATGAGGCCCGCGATCACGGCGACGTTGCGGAAAGTGCGCTTGAGCATGGTCGATTCGGCCATCCATGCCTCGAGATCGTCGCCCAGCATGTCGCGATCGAACAGGGCCGGGACGTCCCGCGGCGGCGCGAGACTCCACACGGCGAGACAATAGTCGCTGGCCACGAAGCCGAGCGGGTTGGCGCCCATGCGCTCCATGCGGCGGGTGAGCAGCATGCCGAGGGTCTGATGCGCGTTGCGGCCCTCGAAGCAATAGGCGACGAGATACTCCTTGCCGCCGCGCGGGAAGAGCTCGACGAGCAGTCCCTCGGGCATGGGCAGGACGGATCGCCGCTCTTGCATCTCGAGCCATTCGCCGACCTCCGGGGGAAGACGACGCCAGAGCGGCGGGGAGGCGAGGATCGCGCGGACGCGCGCGGCGAGGTTGGTGGTGAGCGGCAACCTGCCGCCCGCGTAGGCCGGAATCCTCGGTGCCTCGCCCGTCGCGCGCGTCACGATGGCGGCCGTCTCGCGCACGCCCTCGAAACGCAAGAGCTCGCCCGAGAAGACGAAGGTGTCGCCGGGGACGAGCCCCTGGATGAAGTATTCCTCGACCTCGCCGAGCAGTCGCCGGCCGCCGAGCCGCACCTGGAGCATCGGCTGCTCCACGATGGTGCCGACGTTCATGCGATAGCGCCGCACGATGTCGGGCGAAGCAACGTGGTACCTTCCGCCCCCGTCGCGCACGAGGCGGCGGAAGCGCTCGTAGCCGCCGAGCGCATAGCCGCCCGTGGCCACGAAGGCGAGCGTATCGTCAAACTCGCGGCGCGCGAGCTGCCGGTATGGGCCGGCCCGGCGCACTTCCGCGAAGAGCCCATCGGCCTGAAATCCGCCGGCCGCGGCGATGCCGGTGATGTGCTGGGCGAGCACGTCGAGTGCCCCCTCGCGCCGCCGCTCGCGGTCGAGCTCGGCTGCTGCTATCGCCTCGATCGCGGCGCGGCATTCGAGCAGCTCGAAGCGGTTGCCTGGCACCAGCAGCGCCTTGCTCGGCCGGTCGAGACGATGGTTGGAGCGGCCGATGCGCTGGACAAGACGCGAGGCGCCTTTGGGCGCTCCCACCTGAATCACGAGGTCGACGGCACCCCAATCGATGCCCAGATCGAGCGACGAGGTGGCGACCACGGCCTTGAGCGCGCCCCGCGCCATCGCCGCCTCGACCTTGCGGCGCTGCTCGGCGGCCAAGCTGCCGTGGTGAAGCGCGATCGGCAGGTTGTCGTCGTTGAGCCGCCACAGCGCCTGGAAGACGAGCTCCGCCTGCGCGCGGGTATTGACGAAGACGATGGTGCATCCGGCAGCGCGGATCGCGCGCATCACTTCGGGCATGGCGTGGAGCGCCATGTGGCCCGACCAAGGCATACGCTC
The DNA here is from genome assembly GCA_035625535.1 of Alphaproteobacteria bacterium. Taxonomy (GTDB): domain Bacteria; phylum Pseudomonadota; class Alphaproteobacteria; order JACZXZ01; family JACZXZ01; genus DASPPM01. The sequence goes on along the minus strand of DASPPM010000381.1, from coordinate 21,760 downwards.
CCGCGGCATGAGGATCGAAATTTCGGCCTGCGGCCCCTCGCCGCCGCGGATGAGCCGCACCGGCGCCTTGGCGGCGTCGCCCTCGGGTGAGAGCCAGTCCTGCAGCAGCCCGGTGTCGGCAACAGTTGCGGAAAGCCCGATGCGGCGGAGCTGAGGTGCCAGTGCCGCGAGCCGCGCCAGGCCGAGGGCGAGAAGATCGCCGCGCTTGTTGTCGGCAAGCGCGTGCAGCTCGTCGACGATGACGCTGCGGAGCCCCGCGAAGAGTCGCGCCGAATCCTCGTAGGAGAGGAGAAGGGCAAGCGACTCGGGTGTCGTGAGCAGAAGCTGCGGCGGCGCTCTGCGCTGGCGCTCGCGCTTCGCCTGCGGCGTGTCGCCGGTGCGCGTCTCGGCGCGGATGGCGAGTCCCATCTCGGCGATCGGCTGCTCGAGGTTGCGGTGGATGTCAACGGCAAGCGCCTTCAAGGGCGAGATGTAAAGCGAGTGAAGCCCCTCCCGCGGCTGTCGGGTAAGCTCGATGAGCGTGGGAAAGAAGCCGGCGAGCGTCTTACCTCCGCCCGTGGGGGCGATGAGGAGTGCCGACTCCCCGCGGGCAGCGGCCGCCAGCATCTCGAGCTGATGCGCGTGCGGCCGCCAGCCGCGCCGGGCAAACCATCCGGCGAAGGGCTCCGGCAGATCGGCGGTCGCTGGAGCGGGTGCCGTCATGGGGGAGATCATAGCGCGCTCTCAGAGGCCGGGAAGGAATCGAGGGGGGCCCGTTTTGGGGGATTTCGCGGCACATGTCGCGCTCGACCGTGACACACCTCGAGCTCGATCAAGGAACAAGAGGCGGGCAACGGCGGAGCGGCCCAGTTGAAGCGACTTTCTCATTCACGCGCAAGATTCCCGCATACACTGGCTTGTAAGAATACATGCAATGCTGGTAGAAGTACTGTCGACAGCCTGCCTCGTCTCACAGGAGCATAAAAATGACGAAGACGACCATCCGCCTCGCTGCTCTCTCTGCTGCCCTGATGTTCGGGGTCGCGACCGTCCTGCCGCTGGCGGCCACCGCCCAGACCCAGCCAAGTCCGGCCCCGGCGGCGCCCATGAAGTCCATGGCCAACAAGCATATGCACCATCACCATGCGGGCAGCGCCATGGTGAAGAGCGCTCAAGAGGCCCTCAACAAGGAGGGTGCCGCCCTCGCTGTTGACGGCATTATGGGTCCGAAGACGCGCGCCGCGCTCAAGAGCTACCAGCAGGCGCACGGCCTCAAGGCCACCGGTAGGCTGGACAAGGCGACACGCGCCGCCCTCAAGGTCTGAGTCTAGCACCACGGGCTGGCAGATCCGGGCCGTCGCCGCGCCGAGCGACGGCCCGGTTCCGTCTTGCCGGCTCCGCGCATCCCGCCGCTCGCGCCCGCGCCCTCGGCAGAGCGCGGTCTCGCCTCGGCGTTATACCCTCAACTCATTCAAATTAAAGACTTTCCCCAATGGCCGCTCGGCTCTCGGGCCGTCGCCGCCGCGCACTGAGCGCCGTGAGAGGGACGTGCCGCGCGGAGTAGCGGAGGCGACGAGCCGCAGCCCGGTTACGTCACCATGATCTTGCGTGCGAGCGCCGCCGCCTCGCGCGCGAGCCGCGTGATGGCCGCCCAGTCGCCCGCGGCGGTACGGTCCTGAGGCGCCACCCATGACCCGCCCACGGCGACGACGCAGTCGAGCGCCAAATAGGCCTTCGCCTTGGCCGCATCGATGCCGCCGGTCGGGCAGAAGCGGACCTGGCGGAAGGGTGCCGAGAGTGCCTTCAAGGCCGCGACCCCGCCCAGGCTCTCGGCGGGAAAGAACTTGAGGTGCGTATAGCCGCGCTCGAGGAGCGCCTGAATCTCGGACGCGGTCGCAGCTCCCGGGAGGTAGGGAATGCCGTCCTCGGCCGCCGCGTCGAGGAGACCGGCCGTGGCTCCCGGGCTGACCACAAAGCGGGCACCCGCCTCGCGGCTCGCCCGCATTTGCGCCTTGGTCAGGACCGTGCCGATGCCGACGACGGCCCCTTCGACCTCAGCCATGATCGCGCGCGCCGCCGCAAGCGCCGTTTCGGTCCTGAGCGTGATCTCGAGGACAGCGAGCCCGCCCGCCACCAGTGCACGCGCGAGGGATGGGGCGCGCTCTGGATCCTCGACCGTGAGCACCGGGATGACGGCTGCCCTGGCAAGGAGGGCGGCGATCTCGGGAGACTGGGAATGCGGCATCCGGCTCATGGCCCTCGGTGTTCAGCTCACGGCGCGCGCGTGGCTCTCGGCGAGGAAGCGCTTCACCTGCGCGCGGGTGGGAATGGGAGTCACGGCGCCGTAGCCGGCCGTCGAGAGGGCCGCGGCCGCGTTCGCGTAGGTGGCGGCGCGCAGTGGGTCGTCGCCGGCGGTGAGACGCGCGAGGAAGGCGCCCGCGAAGGTATCGCCCGCACCGGTGGCGTCCACGGCCTTGATTTGGTGGCCTGCGAGACGCCGGCGCCGGTCCCGGGTCGCCACGAGCGCGCCCTCGCTGCCGAGCTTGAGCGCCACCAAGGGCGCGCCGATCTCGAGATAGAAGTCGATGATGGCGTCGGGTTCCTCCAAGCCGGTCAGGAGCCGTGCATCCTCGAGGCTCGGCAGTGCTATGTCGGCCTCGGCCAGGGTTGCATGGATGGTCGCGCGCGCGCGCGCCAGCGGCCACAGCTTGAGCCGCAAATTGGTATCGTAGGAGACCGCGACGCCGTGCCGTCTCGCGCACTTGATCGCGTGCTTGACCGCGGCCTCGGCGGTGGCACTGATCGCTTGGCTGATGGCCGAGACGTGGAGGATCTTGGCGGCGGCGATTGCCGCCTCGGGGATGTCGGCCGGCGCCAGGCGGCTCGCGGCCGAGCCGCTGCGATAATAGGTGAAGCTGTGACCTTGCGGGCCGTGCGTGACGAAGTAGATGCCGGTCGGTGCGCCGGCATCGCGCTTGACGCAGCTGGCATCGACCCCCTCGCGCCGCCACAGACCGAGCAGCGCCTCGCCGAAGACGTCCTCGCCCACGGCACTCAGATAGCCGGCAGCGGCACCTTGACGGGCGGCGGCAATCGCAGCGTTCGAGGTGTCGCCGCCAAAGCCCTGCACGTAGGTGGCACCCTCGCCCGCGGGTCCCGTCCCGTTGAACTCGACCATCGCCTCGCCCATGGCGAGAATCTCGACCGGCATGGCCCGCACTCTCTTCCTCTCCGCCTTGCCTCATCCGAAGGCGGCGCTGAGACAGCGCGCCCCCTTCGCCCTTGATACTCGTGCGTCGGCGGCACGCGAAGCGCTCATTACTTCTATACTTCTATAGGACGACACGGGCGAAAGCTCACGCGCGAACCACGGCAGAGGACATGCGGCCAGCGTGGCGCAATGTGGCGAGATTGTGGCGGGCGCTCAAGAGGATGTGAGCCCGTGCCGGGCGCAAAGCGCCCTCCTTCATGCGCAGGGAAAACGCTACTGGCCCGTTTCATATTCGGTTCGACCGACTTTGGCTCGAACAGGAAGGAGTGGCAGCAATGTCTATCCTCGAACGCATGAGAAGCAAGCTCGGCAACGCCCTTGGCTTGCGCTCCTTGGCCCTTGCCGCGGTGGCGGTTGCCGCACTCTCGGTTGCCGGTACCGCGCCGGCCTTAGCACAGGACAATCACGGGCGGGGCGCTCACGGTCGCGGCTGGGTCGATTGGCGCGGCGGGCATTGGTTCCATGGCCCGCACGAAGGCCGTCTAGGCTGGTGGTGGATCGCCGGCAACGCCTGGTACTATTACCCGGCACCCGTCTATCCCTATCCCGCCTATGTGCCGACGCCCCCTGCGCTCTATTACTACGGCTACTATGGCGGCTATCCGGCCGGCTATTACCCCTATGTGACGCGCTATGCGGCGCGCTGGTGGCCTGTCCCGAGACGTCTATAGGCTTGGCGCAAGCGACAAGGCGGCCCGTGCCGTCTGAAGACGAGGCGGGGCGAGCGGGCCGCCTGCGCCATGGCTTTTCCGCCGTGACAGCAGAAGGCGGCGGACCTACGATCGGACTGGGTATTTCGCCGACGAGCCGGCGTCTTCGTGCAGGTGCATCAAAGGGAGCCTAGCAAATGGACGTCGAGGGGCGCCCGGCCGCTGCGAAGCTTGCCGGCGCGCAAGACCCCCTCCTCCGACCGCTCGCGATCAAAGCGCTCGTGCTCAAGAACCGGCTGATGAGCACGAGCCACGCCTGCGGGCTCGAGGAAGGGGGCATGCCGAAGGAGCGCTATCAGCTCTACCACGAGGAGAAGGCGAAAGGCGGCATCGCGCTCACGATGTTCGGCGGCTCCTCGAACGTGGCGCCCGACTCTCCCAATATCTTTCGCCAGCTCAACGTCGGCGTGGACGCCATCATCCCCCACCTGCAGCAATTCTCCGAGCGCTTACACCGGCACGGCACCGCCTTGATGTGCCAGATCACCCATCTCGGCCGGCGCGGCGAGCCCTACGCGTCCAACTGGCTGCCGACGATCGCACCCTCGCCCGTGCGCGAGACGCTCCACCGCAGCTTCCCCAAGGAGATGGACGAGCACGACATCGCGCGCGTCGTCACGGCCTACGGCGCGGCGGCGCGCCGCTGCGAGGAGGGAGGCCTCGACGGCATCGAGACGCTGGCGGGCGGCCACTTGATCGGCCAGTTCCTCTCGCCGCGGACGAACCGGCGCACGGACCGCTTCGGCGGCTCGCTCGCGAACCGCTGCCGCTTCGGCCTCATGGTGCACGAGGAGATCCGGCGGCGGGTCGGCGCCCGCTTCCTCGTCGGCCTGCGCTACGTCGTCGACGAGGGCGAGGGAGGCGGCTTGCCCTTCGAGGACTGCCTCGAGATCGCCCACCGCTTCGAGCGCGCGGGTGTCGTCGACTTCTTCAATGCCATCTATGGACGCATGGACACCGAGCTGGCGCTCGCCGTCGACAACATGCCTGGCATGGCCTCGCCGATCGCACCCTGGCTCGCGCGCGTCGGCGCCTTCAAGCGCCAAGTGGGGCTCCCTGTCTTCCACGCGGCGCGCATCTCCGAGGTCGCGACCGCGCGCTACGCCATCCGCGAAGGCCTCCTCGACATGGTCGCCATGACGCGCGCCCATATCGCGGACCCCTATATCGTGGCGAAGCTCCGCGCCGGCCGCGAGGACAGCATCCGGCCTTGCGTGGGTGCCACGCACTGCCAGTCGCAATACCGCCCCTCCTGCCTCCACAATCCCGCGACCGGACGCGAGGAGAGCCTGCCCCAGATCATCGCTCGTGCCGAAAAAGCCGGGCGGAAAATCGTGGTCGTGGGCGGCGGACCAGCCGGTCTCGAGGCGGCGCGCGTCTCGGCCGAGCGCGGCCACAAGGTGGTGCTCTTCGAGGCGGCACCCCGCCCCGGCGGACAGGTGCTGCTCGGCGCCCGCGCGAGCTGGCGCAAGGACCTCATCGGCGTCATCGATTGGCGCGTCGCCGAGCTCGCGCGGCTGGGGGTCGAGCTCAGGCTGAACACGCTGGCCGAGGAAAGCGACGTCCTCGCCGAGGACCCGGAGGTGGTGATCATCGCTACGGGCGGCGTGCCGGACATCGAGTGGATCGCGGGGACCGAGCATTGCACGAGCGTGTGGGATGCGCTCAGCGGCACCGTGCCGCTCGCCGCCGAGATTCTCGTCTACGACGGCACCGGCCGGCATCCCGCTCCGCAGCTCGCCGAGCTTGCCTTAAAGGAAGGCCGCAGCGTTTCCCTGGTCTCGATCGATGCCCAGCTCGCGCAGGAACTGACCTACGCCGAGCGCGCCATCTGGAAAAAGCGCGCCTACGACATGGGGCTCAAGGTCACCTTCGACCATGAGATCGAGAAGGTCGAGCGGCGCGGCAACCGCATCGCCGCCACCTTCCGCAACCTGATGACGGGAGCGGAGCTCGAGCTGAGCGCGGACCAGATCGTCGTCGAGCACGGCACCATCCCGGCGGCGGCACTCTATCATCACCTCCGCGCGGGCGCCGCCAACGACGGCGTGACGGACATCGATGCGCTCCTCGCCGGGCGCGCGCAGCCGCGGAGCTTCCGGCCCGACGGCCGCTTCGAGCTCCACCGCGTCGGCGACGCGGTTGCGAGCCGCAATATCCACGCCGCGGTGCTCGACTCGCTCAGGCTCTGTCTGACGCTCTAAGCAAAGCCCGCTCGGGCAGGTCCGCCGGCGAAAGGTCGAGAGGAGGAACGCCTTACTTCGTTCCCCTCAGCTCCGTCGGCTTCTTCAGGCTCTCCGCGATCTTGAGATAAGTCTGTCTCAGCTCCAGCAGCTTGCGCTGGATCATGTCGTCCTTGGTGAGATTGGCGAGGCGCGCGCATTCCTCGGCTCGCGCCAGATAACCGTCGACGCTATACGGCATCGATGCCCCCCTGTCCGTCTCCAGGCATTGAAGAAACGGCTCGGGCAGCCGCATTGATTTAGGTCAAAAGGAGCGTCTTGGCTCCCGCTCTCAACGCGGCCCCCGCGCGACGCACGGGCCGCGGCCGGGTGAAACCTTCGATGCCGCCTTGGACACTAACGTGAAGTCGCTCTTCCAGGCGATGAAGGCCGAGATCGCCGCGATGCTGCGGCATGGGACGGCCCTCTCGACCCCGTCCCGGGGCGAGCACCGCGAGATGATAATGGCTTCCTTTTCCGGCGCGGTTGCGGCCTAATGGGGCGATCACTCAGGGCCGAAGGGGGCCGCCGGACGTGCTGCTTTGGATCGGACTTGGCTTGCTTGCTTGGGCCATCTACAGCCAGAAGCTCGCATTTTTCATCGCCGCGGGCGCCTGCCTCGCCATCAAGCTGGTCTCAGGATCCAAGCTCTAGGGTCGCGGTTCGGAAGTTTGTCTCACCTGGAGATAACCGTCATTGCGGGCGTAGCGAGCCCCGCCTACGGCGGGGCAGCCCGCCTCGTGCCAACCCCGGCGTACGCCGGGGCCGGATTGTTTCGTTGCCCGTCGGGCGCCTCGCAATGAGAAATTTTTCCTGACGGGTGAATTTCAGAACCAGGACAATCGAAATCGCTAGGGGTGTTGCCATGGCTCATGAAAGGGAGGGGCTGCTGCAGGCGATCGAGCGCGATCGCGAGAGGATCCTCGATTTCTACCGCGGCTTCATCCGCGCCAAGAGCCCCAACCCGCCGGGCGACACGCGTGAAGCGGCCGCGCACATCGGCAAGCTGCTCTCGGGCGAGGGCGTGCAATACCGGACCATAGCACCCAAGAGCGAGATGCCGAACATCGTGGCGAGCTTCGAGGGCGCTGCCGGCGGCCGCCATCTCGTCCTCAACGGCCACATCGACGTCTTTCCGGTGGGCGAAGGGGTGGGCTGGACGCAGGATCCCTGGGGTGCGGCGCTCGTCGACGGGAGGATCTACGGCCGCGGGGCCTGCGACATGAAGGCGGGCACCACCGCCTCCATCTTCACCTATCTCTATCTGAGCCGCATCCGTGACAAGCTCAAAGGCAAGCTCACGCTCACCTGCGTCTCCGACGAGGAGACCTTCGGGCCGTGGGGGGCGCGTTACCTCATCGAGCATCATCCCGAGGTGCGTGGCGATTGCCTGCTCAACGGCGAGCCGAGCGGGCTGGGCACGATCCGCTTCGGCGAGAAGGGGCCGCTTTGGCTCGCCTTCACCATACGCACGCCCGGTGCCCACGGCGCCTACACGCATTTCAGCGCGAGCGCCACCAAGATCGCCGGCCGGCTCATCGCCGAGCTCGAGGCCGTGACCCGCGTCCCGGCGCGCCCGCCCGACAACGTCGTGCGCGCGCTCGAGGCGGCCGCACCCGCCGTCGATGCCGCGATGGGAAGGGGTGCCGCGGCGATCGTGCCCAAGGTGACGCTCAACATCGGCGTCATCCACGGCGGCCTCAAGGTCAACATGGTCCCCGGCGAATGCCGCCTCGAGGCGGACATCCGTCTCCCGCTCGGCGTCGAGAAGGAGGAGGTGATGCGCGAGGTGCGGCGAATCGCCGCCGGCTTTCCCGAGGTTGCACTCGAGGAGATCAACTACAGCGCCCCCTCCTGGTGCGATCCCTATGGCGAGATGGTCGAGATTCTGCGCGCGAACGCCAAGCAGCTCGCCGGCGTGACACCGGTGCCGATCGTGAGCCTCGGCGGCACGGACGCGCGGCTGTGGCGCTACAAGGGCGTGCCGGCCTACGTCTACGGTCCGCCGCCCTTCGGCATGGGCTCTTGCGACGAGCACGTGAGGGTCGAGGATTTCTTTCGCGTCCTCTCGACCCACGTGCTCTCCGCTTACGATTACTTGAGCCGCGGCTGACGCGTGCCGCCCCCGGCCGCGAGAAGCCCCTCTCCCGCACGCGGCAGAGAGGCTTATTCGGCTCGGTGCCGCTACGCCTCGTAGCGCAAGACGCCGCCCACGAAGGTCATGACCGGCTTGACCGCGCGGAGCTCGTCGGCGTCGCTCGCGAGCGGGTCGCGGTCGAGCACCACGACATCGGCGAGCTTGCCGCGTTCGAGGCTCCCCTTGCTGCTCTCCTCGCGTCCCGAATAGGCGCCGAGCACGGTATAGGCGCGCAAGGCCTCGAGCGGGGTGATCGCCTCAGCGGGATCGAGGGAGCGCCCGCTGGCACTCCTGCGCGTCACCATCGACCACATGGCGAGCCACGGGCTCGGCTGGCACACGGCGGCATCCGAGTGCCCGGGCGCGGGCACGCCCGCGTCGATGAGCGAGCGGTGCGGCCACATGTAACGCATGGCGGCGGCACCCCGGTTGGCGAGATAGGCGTCGCCGAGATCGTACATGAAGCCGGTCGCCGAGGAATCGACGACCCCAAGGCGCTGGAGCCGCGCGAGGATCGGCGGCGTCACGTAGCAGCAGTGCTCGACCCGCATGCGGTGGTCGGGCACGGGATGGGCCGCGAGTGCGGCCTCGATGGCATCGAGGGCGAAATCGATGCCGCGGTCCCCCACCCCCTCGATGCAAACGAGGAGACCCGCCTTGTGCGCGGCGAGGGCGCGGCGCTTCAGGTCCTCCGCCTCGTAGAGCAGCATGCCGCGGTTGTCCTCGGGCTCGCCCGGCACGCGCGGGCCGGCGTAGGGCTCGTAATAGGCGGCGGTGCGACCGCTCGTGCTGCAGTCGGGGCACCACTCGACCCCGATGAGGCGAAGCTCGTCGTCGCCGAAGCCAGATTGCAGGCCGCTCGCGATGAGAGCCTCGATCAGACCCGCCTCGCGCCCGCTGGCGATGACGCCCATGCGCACGCGCAAGCTGCCGCGGCGCTTCATCATCTGGTAGGCGCGGATCGCGCGCGCCGAGACAAGCGAGTTGTACATCGAGGTGATGCCGAGCCCGAGCGCCTCGTCGAACACCCCCTCCATGCCTTCCGCGATCTCCGCCTCCGTGTCGCCCGCGTGGATGCGCTCGAGGAAGATGTGGGCGGCCGTCTCGCGCACGAGGCCGGTGAAGCGGCCGGTGCCGGGCATGCGGTCGAAGCGGCCGAAGGGCGGGTCGGCGGCATCCTCTCCGATGCCGCAGGCGGCAAAGGCGGCGGAATTGGCCAGTCCGAGGTGACCGTCGGTGCGCAGGATGAAGAGCGGCCGGCCGCGGCTTGCGCCATCGAGCTCGGCGAGGCTCGGGTAGCCTCCGCTTTCGCGCTCGTTGTAGCGGTAGCCGACGAACCATTCGCCGGGCGGGAGGGGCCGCGCCCCTTGCTCGATTACGCGGAGGAGCGCCTCCTTCGACGCCACGAGGCGCGGGCTCAGCTCCCGCCATTTGAGGAGCCGGATGGCGTAGGAATCGGGATGACAATGGGAATCGACGATGCCCGGCACCGCGCGCTGTCCGCCGAGGTCGATGATACGCGTCCCGGGGCCGATCAGATGGTCGACCGCGGAGCGCTCCCCCACCTCGAGGATGCGCCCGTCGCGCGCCGCGAGGCAGGTGGCCGTCCGGTTCTCCGCATCGAGCGTGGCGATGCGTCCGTTCACGAGCGCGAGCTCGGCCTCAAGCATCGAGATGGTCCCGTCGCAGCGTCATTTTTGTATTGCGAAAATTACGCCATCGCGCGCAATCTTGAAATGGGAGAGCCATGACGGGAGAGGCAATCGCATTTGGCCGCCCCGCCCTTCGAGACGCGCGCTTCGCGCGCTCCTCAGGGTGAGGCGGCCTGAGGATGTAACGGGTTTCCTCATCCTGAGGAGGGCCGAAGGCCCGTCTCGAAGGATGAGGAAATCCGCTCATTGTCAAATACGATAGACCTCATGACGGGAGAGGGAAATGCGCGAGCCACAATCATTCCATCAGGACTGCGTCGAGCTGGCGCGCGAGCGCCTTGAGCGCGGCGAAATCGACCGCCGCAGCTTCCTCAAGGGCCTCGCGGCCTTGGGCGTGCTTCCGGCCCTCGCCGCGGGCGATGCGGCGCGCGCCGCGGACGCCAAAGAGATCGTGATCGCGAACTGGGGCGGTCTCGCCAACGACGGCTTTCTCCGCTTCTACGGCCAGCCCTTCGAGAAGGACCATCCGGAGGCCAAGGTCTCGACCGACAGCGGCGGCCCCTCGGGCGGCAAGATCCGCGCCATGGTCGAGAGCGGGCACGTCACCTGGGACCTGTGCGACAGCTCGTCGAGCAGCGCCTTTTGGCTGGGCGGGCTCAAGCTGCTCGAGCCCATCGACTACAAGGTCGTCGACAAGGCCAACGTGCCGCCCGTGGGCTTTGCCATCCCTTATGGCGTGGCGCCCTATTCCTTCAGCACGGTCTTGGCCTACGACAAGGCCAAGGTGGGCGATGTCCCGCCCAAGACGTGGGCGGATTTCTGGGACCTCAAGAAATATCCGGGACGGCGGCTCTTGCGCCACGACGCGCTCAGCATGCTCGAGCTCGCGATCATGGCCGCAGGCACCCCCTTCGACAAGGTCTATCCCATCGACATCAAGCTCGCCTTGGACAAGTTCAAGGAGATCAAGGAGCAATGCATCTACTGGAACTCGGGCTCGGAGTCCGAGCAGTTCATCCGCACGGGCGAGGCCGTGATGGGCGCCATCTGGCACACACGCGCGAGCGTGCTCTCGCGCGAATCGAACGACCGCATGAGCTGGACCTGGAACCAGGCGCTTCTCCAGCCCGGCATCTTCGTGGTCCCCAAGGGCAATCCGGCGGGCGCGCTCGCGCAACAGCTCCTCGCCTCGATGTGCGCCAAGCCCGAGCCGCAGATCGGCCTCTTGGGCCTGCTCGGCAACGGGCCGTCGAACCCGAAGGCGGCGGCGCTCGTGCCGCCCGAGCTCAGGCGCTTCAATCCGACCGACCCGGAGAACGCGAAGCCTCAGTTGGTGATCAACGGCGAGTGGTGGGGGGGAAACTACCCCGACGCCAACGCCAAGTACGTCGACACCATCTCCTCCTGACGGGCATGAGCAGAGGGCGGGCCCGCGGCCGCGAGGGCCGCGCGGGCTCCCAGTAGAAGGAGCGGGCGCGCGCCGATGGCCGAACTCAAGACCGAGCTCACGCTTCGCGGCCTGAGCAAGCATTACGGCTCCACGCTTGCGGTCGATGCGGTCGACCTCAGCATCGGCCGCGGCGAGTTCGTGACGCTGCTCGGGCCCTCCGGCTCGGGCAAGACCACGCTCCTCATGATGATCGCGGGATTCGTCGAGCCGAGCGAGGGCGAGATCCTGCTCGACGGGCGCCCGATCACGCCGCTTCCGCCCGAGCGCCGCGAGTTCGGCATGGTGTTTCAGGGCTACGCGCTCTTCCCGCATCTCTCGGTCGCGGACAACGTCGCCTTTGCGCTCAAGGTGCGCGGCATCGCGCGCGACGAGATCGAGCGCCGCGTCGCCGAGGCCGTCGCCCTCGTCAAGCTGGGCGGCCTCGAGCGCCGCCTGCCGCGCGAGCTCTCCGGCGGCCAGCAGCAGCGCGTGGCGCTTGCGCGGGCGCTCGTTTTCCGCCCGCACCTCCTCCTCCTCGACGAGCCCTTGAGCGCCCTCGACAAGAAGCTGCGCGGCGAGCTGCAGGTCGAGCTCAAGAGCCTGCATCAGCGCGTGGGCCTCACCTTCATCTACGTCACGCACGACCAGGAGGAGGCGCTCTCGATGTCGGACCGCGTCGCCATCCTCCACCGGGGCAAGGTGGTGCAGATCGGCTCGCCCGACGAGCTCTACGAGCGGCCGGCGACGCGCTTCGTCGCCGACTTTCTCGGCCGCAGCAACTTCATCCGCGGCCGCGTCGTCGAGGCGAACGGCGGTGCTTTCCGCTATACGGCGGGCGGCGAGCACTTCGTGCAGGCGGACGCCGCGGCGCCGCAGCAGGCAAGCGACGTGCTCATCGCGCTGCGGCCGGAGAAGATCCAGATCGCGGCCGACCGCTCGCCCGAGACCGCCAACACGCTCTCGGGCCGCATCGAGCGCTGGAGCTATCACGGCACCAACTTCCAAATGACCGTTGCGACCGAGGTGCTGGGGCCGCTCCAGGTGCAAGTGCCGGCTTGGCGCTGCCGTTTCGAGCCCAAGGACGGCCTCGCGGTGCGCCTCGGCTGGGACGCGGACGCTTCGATCCGGGTGGGGGACGACGAGGCATGAGAGCGCGGGAGCATCCCGCGTGAGCCGCACGGGCGCCGTGGCCGCGTTGCCGAGGCCGCTTCACCGCCGGCTCGGCACCCTGGGCGTCTATTGGCTCTTCATCCTTCCGGCGGTCCTCCTCCTCGCCTCCTTCTATTTCTATCCCCTCTTCGGCGTGCTCTGGGTCAGCGTCGCGGAGCCCAAGCCCGGTCTCGGCAACTACGCGCTCTTGAGCTCGGCCGCCGTCGAGCGCGTGCTGCTCACGACCGCGCGCATCTCGGCCGTCACCACGGCGGTCACCATCGTCCTCGGCTACGCCGTCGCCTATGCGCTCGTGCACCTCTCGCCTCGCGCGCGGCGCTGGATGTTCCTGGGCGTGCTGCTGCCGCTGTGGATCTCGGTGCTCGCGCGCGCCTTTGCCTGGTTGACGCTCTTGCGCAGCGAAGGGGTCGTCAACCAGCTCCTCCAGGCCCTCGGCCTCATCCAAGAGCCCCTTCACCTCATGTGGAACGAGCTCGGCATCACCATCGGCATGGTCCATTACATGCTGCCCTACGCCATCCTGCCGCTCTATGCCAACATGCGCGGCATCGACGCACGGCTTTTGGCCGCGGCGCGCGGGCTCGGGGCCACGCGGCTCCAGGCCTTCGCGCGCGTCTTCCTGCCCTTGAGCCTCCCCGGCATCGTCGGCGCCGGCGTGCTCGTCTTCATCTTCTCGCTCGGCTTCTTCGTCACCCCCGCGATCCTCGGCGGCAACCGCATATTGATGATCGCGCAATACATCAGCATCCAGATCCTCGACCTGGTGCGCTGGGGGCTCGGTGCCATGATGGCGACGGTGCTGATGGCGGCGGTGCTCACGCTGATGGCGCTTCTCGCCCGCATCGTCGACTTCCGCCGCCTTTTTGGGGCGCATTGAGATGGAGCGGCTCTCGGCCGGCTTCCCACTCACCAAGTCGCTCGGCTGGGCGGTGGTGGTGTTCCTCGTTCTGCCGATCACGGTGGTGGTGCCGGTGTCGCTGACCGACCAGCGTTTCCTCTCGCTGCCGAGGGAGCATCTCTCGCTGCAATATTACGTGAAGCTCTTCACCAGCGAGGCGTGGCTCTCCTCGATCGGGCAGAGCCTCGTCATCGCCGTGGCGGCGACCGCGCTTGCGGTTGTGGCCGGCACGCTCGCGGCGATCGGCTGCTGGCGCGTCAACACGCGCGCGACCGAGGCCGTGCGCGTGCTCATGCTCGTCCCGCTCATCGTGCCGACGATCGTCTACGCGCTCGGCATCTACCGCCTGTGGATCGCGCTCGGCATGCTCGACAGCTACACCGGCGTCATTCTCGCGCACGGCGTCACCGCCATCCCCTACGTGGTGATCACCGTCTCCACGGCACTCGCCAATTTCGACGCGCGCCTCGAGCAGGCCGCGCGCAACCTCGGCGCCTCGGTCGGCCAGGCGCTCAGCCGCGTCATCCTCCCCAACATCCTGCCCGGCGTCGTCTCGGGCGCCATCTTCGCCTTCATCCATTCCTGGGACGAGCTGGTGATCGTGCTCTTCATCGCGAGCCGCACCATCTTCACCCTCCCGCGGCGCATCTGGGACGGCATCAACGAGAACGTCGACCCGACCATGGCGGCCGTCGCGGTGGTGCTGATCCTCGTCACCCTGGCGCTCTTGGCCCTCGACCTCGCCTTCCTCCGGCGCGAGCGCGGGTGAGCGTGCCCTCCCGCTTGCGCGACGCGCTCACTCATAGGGTGCGAACTGATCCGCGCGCCATTTGAGCGCGGCGGCGAGACCCTTGGTGCGGCGGATCGAATCGAAGGTGTCGGCCTCGGGCGAGCCCGCGGCGTCCATGATCGCCGAGGCCTCTGAGCCGTATTGGATGGCGGCCCTGAGGCCCATGGTCTCGAAGGTCTGGTTGATGGCGCGCTTGTTCCACTTGAGGCAATCGAGCGACACGCGCGACATCCGCCGCGCGATCTTGAGCGTCTCCCGGGCGAGGGCCGCCTTGGGGAAGACCTGGTCGACGAGCCCCAGGCGATGGGCCTCGGCCGCATCGAAGATGTCGCCCGTATAGATGAGAGCACGGGCGCGCTGGCCGATGAGCCAGGGCATGATCATGGTGGCGATGCCGTTGGAGAAGCGCGCCTCCACGGCGCCAAACTTGGCGTCGTCGGAGCAGTAGCGGATGTCGCAGCTCATGGCGAACTCGAGGGCGCCCGCGAGGCAGAAGCCGTCGATGACGGCGATCACGGGCTTGCTGCAATCCCACACCGAATAGGTGAAGCGCAGGTCCTTCTGCATGCGCGCGCGCCACTCGACGAGGCCGCGCTTGGGCTGCTCGGCCGACTCCTTGATGTCATAGCCGGAAGAGAACGCCTTGCCGCCGGCCCCTTTGACGAGGAGGACGCGGACCTCGGGGTCCTGGTCGGCCGAGGCGACGGCCGCGATGATCTCGTCGACAAGCTTCTGGCTCAACGCGTTCATCCGCTCGGGGCGGTTGAGGGTGAGGGTGGCCACGCGATCGTCCACCTCATAGAGCAGGCTCTCGTAAGTCATCTTGCATTCTCCCGCTTGGCTGATCCTGCTTCCTCGATCAACACGTCGACGCCGGTAGCGCCCTCCTCGTGCACGATCAGGGGATTGACCTCGACGCTCGCGAGGACGCCGACGGTCGCTTGACCAAGGCGCGAGAGGGCCGCGATCGCCCGCGCCGCCGCGGCGGCGTCGTAAGGCCCCTTGCCGCGCACGCCCTCCAAGAGCAGCACCGCCGGCGTCTCGCGCAGCATAGAAAGCGCCTCGCTCTCGTCGACCGGGCCCAGGCGCAGGCTTGTCTTGGCGATGACCTCGACGAAGATGCCGCCCAAGCCGACGAGGATGAAGCTGCCGAAGCCGGGCTCGTTGCGCACGCCGAGGATGAGCTCGACCCCCGGCGGCGCCATCTTCTGGAGGTAGATTTCGCGCGGGCCGCCCGGGGGGAGCGCGTGGGCGAGGATCGCCGAGACCTCACGATAAGCCGCCTCGGTCTCCGCGGCACAGCCAAGCCCGAGACGGACGAGGCCGAGATCGCTCTTGTGCGCGAGCTGCGGCGCCGATCCCTTGAGCACGACGGGATGGCCGAGGCGCGCACCCGCCTTGGCCGCCTCGGCGGCCGACGATACGGCTAAGCATTCGGCCATGGGCAGGCCCGCCTCGGCCAGGAGGCGGAAGCGCTCTACCTCGCCGACCCCAAGCGCGCGTCGGCGCCAGCCCCGAGGCAAAGCGCTCGCGGCTGCCGGCGCGCGCGGAGCGTTCTGCCGCAAGGAATGGCCGATCGCGGCAAGCGCCGTGCCCACGCCCGAGAGATAGGGTATGCACGCGCGGTCGAGGATGGCGTGCACCTCGGCGTTGGGGCCCGTGCCGCTCGTGTTGTTGAAGAAGACGAAGCGCTTGTCGCTGCGAGCGGCCAAGGAGACGCAGGCCTCGGCCATGATGCATGCGTAGGGCACGTCCCCACCGCCCGCACCGGGCGCGTCGACCGAAAGTGCGATCGTCCCGATCTCGGGATCGAGCGTGAGCGCCTCCAGAACGGCCGCGATGCGCTCGGGGTTGAAGCCGAGACCCCACGCGTCGAGGGGATTGCGGATGGCCGCGTAGGGCGGGAACGCCGGCCGCAGCCGCGCGAGGGTCGCGGGCGAGAGCGGGCCAAATGCGATGCCGAGCTCGTGGCCGAGGTCAGCGATCAAGGCGGCCTCGCCGCCCGAGAGCGTCACCTGGACGAAGCTCCGCGAGGCGTCCGGCTGCGGATAGGCCGAGAGCACCACCGCGGTCTCGAGCATCTCGTCGAGATCGCGCACGCGGACGATGCCGAGCTTCCTGAAGAAGGCGTCATAGAGGCGGTCCTCGCCGGCGAGGCTCCCGGTATGCGCCTGGACGAGTGCGCGTCCCTCCTCGCTGCTGCCGAGCTTGAGGGCCACGATGCGTTTGCCGCGCACGCGCGCTTCCTCGGCGGCCGCGGCGAACGCCTCCACTTTCCGGATGGTCTCGAGATAGAGGAGGATGACGCCAACCCGCTCGTCGCGCGCGAAATGGCCGAGGTAGTCGGCCACGGTCAAGACCGCCTCGTTGCCGGTGGTGACGAGGTAGGCGAAGCCGATCTTGCGCTCATCCTCGGCGAGCGCGATGGCAATCGAGCCGCTTTGGGAGATGAGCGCCAACGGCCCCTTCCTGATCTCCGACATGTAACGCGGGGTCCAGATCGCCGCCCCGTCGTGGACGTTGACGAGCCCGAGATTGTTCGGCCCGGCCAAGGCGATGCCGTGGGCCTTGGCGACCGCCTCGATGCGGCGCTGGAGCGCCTTGCCCTCGGCGTCGCCGTCGGCGTAGCCGCTGGCATTTATGAAGACGGCCCGGATGTCGCACGCCGCCGCCTCGTCCATGAGCGCCGGCCCCTCAGCCGCCGGGACCGCGAGAAAGGCCGCATCGGGGCGCTCGGGAAGCGCCTTGAGCGAAGGAAAGCAGGCGAGGCCCGCGACCTCGGCATAGCGCGGATTCACCGGATGAATGAGGCCGCGGTAGCCCATGAGGCGAAGGTTGCGGATGACGCGCGTGCCGATCGCATCCGCCCGCTGGGACGCCCCCACGACCGCGATCGAGCGCGGATTCATCAATTTATCGAGGGGGAGCTCGCTCAAATTTTCGCAACCTTCGCGCCAGGAGCCTCAGTAGAGCGGCGTGGGGACGGCGTCGATCGGCAGGTCCGTCGCCACGCCGAACCATTTGAGCTGCAGCTCCTTGATCTTGCCGCTCTTGGTCAATTTCACGAGCGAGGCGTTGATGGCCTCGATGAGCGCCTTGGAGGCGTCGTCCTTGCGCGCAAGCCAGGCGAGATAGGCCTTCGGTCCGAACGGCGGCAGCACGAGCTCGAAGGTCTCGGGACGCGTCTTCACGAGATAGGCGAGGTTTGGCAGCGAGCCCGCGACCGCGACGATCCTGCCGGCCTCGAGATCGGCATAGGCATTCGGGCTGCCGATGTACTCCTTGATCTCCTTGACCCCGCCGGGGAGCGTCTGGACAAAGTCCTGCAAGAGCTTGGTCTGGGCCGAGCCCTTGGTGCCGCCGACGACCTTGCCCGCGATGTCCTGCGCCTTTTGTATCGAGGTGTCCCCCTTGCGCTTGACCAGCGCCACGGTGGCGTCCGCGATCGGCAGCGTGAAGTAATAGCGCTCCATGCGCGCCTTGGTGATCGTCGACGTCGCCTCGACCATGTCGAACTTCCTGGCCTCGAGCCCGGGCAGCACGCTCGCGAACGGCAGGTCGACGTAACGCACTTTGACACCCAGATCGGCGGCCACGAGGTCCATGAGGTCGACGCTGTAGCCCTTGGGCTTGTCGTTCTCGGTGAATTCGAAGGGTGCGTACTGCAGCTCGGTGCCGAGAACGAGCTCGCCCCGCGCCTTGGCCTCGTCGAGCAAATTCTCGCCGCGCGCGCTCAGGGGAGCCGCGGTCAGCAGCGCTAAGGCGAGGAACACCGCCGCGGGCCGAGCCAATCCTTGCAGAAAGCCGTGATCACCGGTCGTCATGGAAGCCTCCCAATTTGAGTTGAGCCTTGTCATCAATGTGCCGGGTTCAGCTGCGCTCCGCCCGCGGGCCGCTCGAGAAAGAGCGAATTGCGCTCGACCCAGGTCTCGAGGAAGCGCCGCGTGCGCTCGCTTTTCGGGCTGAAGAAGACCTCCTTGGGTGGGCCCTCCTCCACCTTGACGCCGTGGTCGAGAAAGATGACGCGGTCGGCGACCTCGGCGGCGAAATGCATCTCGTGCGTCACGATCACCATGGTCATTCCCTCGCGCGCGAGCTCCTTCATCACCTGCAGCACCTCGCCGATCAGCTCGGGGTCGAGGGAGGACGTCGGCTCGTCGAAGAGGATCGCCGCGGGCTCCACGGCGAGCGCCCGGGCAATGCCGACGCGCTGCTGCTGTCCGCCGGAAAGACGCAGCGGATACTCGTCGATCTTCGCCGCCAAGCCGACCTTCCCGAGCACCTGCCGCGCGAGCTCCCGCGCCTCCCTCGGGCGCTTCCTGTGGACGAGAATGAGGGGCTGCGCCACGTTGTCGAGCACCGTCATATGGGGCCAGAGATTGAACTGCTGGAAGACCATGGCGATGTCGCGACGCAGGCTCTCGACGTTGCGCTCCTTGTCGCGGATGCGTCGCCCGAGCGCATCGTTCGCATATCCGACCAACTTCCCGCGCACGTAGACATCGCCCTCCTGGTACTCCTCCAGGAAGTTTATGCAGCGCAGAAGCGTGCTCTTGCCGGACCCCGAGGGGCCGATGATGCAAACCACCTCCGAGCGGCGCACCGCGAACGACACGGCGCTCAGGACCTGATGCGCGCCGAACCACTTCGAGACGTTGGCAACCTCGATGAGAGGCGGCGCCTCGAGGGACCTCCCGGCGTCTGCCATGCCCTCGCTCATCCGGCAGCCCTCACCTCCGGGCGCAAGTAGACGCCGAGCCTGAGCTCCGCGCGGCGGCCGAGGAACGCCACGAGTTCGGTCAACGCCCAATAGAGCGCGGCGAGTGCCGCGAATGGAGCGACGAAGGTGAAGGTTTCGAGCGTCATCCCGGTGACCTGAAAGGTGAGCTCGGGCACGGTCACGATCGAGAGAATTGCGGTGTCCTTCAAGAGAATGATGAGGAGATTGACGCTCGCAGGCACGGCGAGGACCAGCAATTGCGGCAGGATGATATAGCGGATTCTCTTGCGCCGCGAGAGGCCGAAGCTGCGCGCGGCCTCGAGCTGACCCTCGGGGATGCTGGCGAAGCCCGCGCGGAATATCTCGGCGAAATACGCGGCCCCGTAGAGGCCGAGGCCGCAGACCCCGACCGTGACGGCGTCGAGCGTGATGCCGATACTAGGCCCGCCGTAATAGGCGAGAAAGAGCTGGGCCAGGAGCGGCGTACCGCGGAAGAATTCGACGTAGGCGCGAACAGGCAACGTGAGCGCGGGGCCTCCCACGGAAAGTATCAAGCCGAGAACGAAGCCGAGCGCCACCGCGAGTGCGGAGCCCGAGAGCCAAATCAGGACCGTGAGCCTGAAGCCCTCGATGAGCTGCGGCCCGTAGGTCGTCATGAGCGAGAGATCGGCGCTCACAGCACAACCTTCGCGTAGCCGACGCTCAGGCGGCGCTCCGCGGCGCGGCCGAGAAGGGCAAGGGCCAGGTTGATGACGAGGTAGATGACGGCCGCCGCCATGTACCATCGAAGGGGGCGGAGGTCGCGCGCGACGATGTTCTGGCTGACGCGCATGAGGTCCTCGACTCCGACCACGGACACCAGCGAGGACGCCTTGAGGATGAGGATCATCTCGTTGATGATCGCGGGCGCCGCCGCGCGCAGCGCCTGGGGAATGAGGATGCAGCGGCGCGTCTGCAACCGCGTATAGCCGAAGGCGCGCGCGGCGTCGTTCTGGCCCTTGGGGATGATGAGGAAGCCCCCGCGCAGGTTCTCCGCCTGATACGCCGCGGTGCAGACCCCCAATCCGATCGCAGCCGCCATGAAAGGCGGCAGATCGAGATCGAGCGCCGGCAGGAAGTAATAAACGATGAGAAGCTGGACGAGCAGCGGGACGCCGCGAAAGAAGCTCACATAGGCGATTCCCATCGCCCGCGCGGCACGGGCTTGCGAGAGGCGCAGGAAGCAGACGGGCACCGCTATGAGGAGGCCGAGCGCGTTCCCGGCGAGCGAGACGGCGATCGTCGTGCCCGCGCCGATGAGGAGGATCGCAACGCTTTGCGACAGCGCCGACGTGCCAAGCAATACGCTCATTGACCCCGTTCTGTTATTGCTCCTTCCATAGCGACAGGCCCGGGCCGTCGTCCAGAGGAATCACGGGCGCTTAGACGCCGCGCACGGCGAGTGATGGAGGAGCGCTCAATGGGCGCTGTCGCGTGCCGGCTGTGCGCGGCCCGGCACCTGCAACCGTCGGGCACGGCACGGCCGCCGGCTTCAGGCCTCGAGCCAGCGGAAGCGGAATTGATCGCGGTGGCGCACGATGCGGCCGGCCGTCGGCAGCGGGAAGTGGCTCGTGAGGATGATCGTGTCACTGTCGGCGTAGGTCTCCGCCAGACGGCGGCGGGTCGCGGCCGCCTGCGCGCGATCGGCATCGGAAACCATGACGACGTCGAGGCCCGAGAACTGCACGGGATGGTGGATGGCGTCGCCCGTGAGAAGCGCATGACCGTTCGGCCCGCGCACGTGCACGCCCACGTGGCCGAGCGTGTGTCCCGGCAGGCTCTCGAGCCAGACGCCGAAGTCGAGCTCGCGCTCCACCACGTGCGCCGCATCGACGAAATCGGCCTGACCGCTTTCCACGACCGGCAGCACGCTGTCGGCGAAGGCGCCGCGCGCGACCGCCTCCTTGGGTCGCTTGAGGTGCATACGCTCGAACGCGTCGAACTCGGCCTTGCTTATCACGTAGCGCGCCTTGGGAAAGGTCGGGACCCAGCGCCCGCCCGAGAGCCGCGTATTCCAGCCGACGTGGTCGGCGTGAAGATGCGTGCAGAGCACCACGTCGATGTCCTCGGGACGCAGCCCGACCCCGGCCAGGTTCTCGAGGTAGGCCGTGTCGAGGCGATGCATCCAGGCAAGCGTCGGCCGCTCCTTGTGGTTGCCGATGCAGGTATCGACGAGAATCGTCCGCCCCCGCATCCGCACCACGTAGCTCTGTATGGTGATCACGATCCGCCCGGAGCCGGGCTCGAGCACCCGCTCGTCGAGCCAGTCCCGGTTCCTCGCCACCCAATCGAGCGGCGCCTCGGGGAACATCCAGTCGACGTCGATGGGCACGCGCTCGACCTCCATCACGGTCTCGACCGTCATCGCGCCGAAATCGAGGGGTTTCATGAGGCATCACCAGCGAGCGAGAGGGCGGGGAAATCGAGGACGCCCCGGAGCATGAGGGCGGGCTCGGTGCCGCTCACCAGCACAAGGGAGGCATCGGGCCAGACGCACGCAAGGATGGATGCGGCCTTGGCGCGCCTCTTTTCCGCCTTGGTGCGTGCGAGCAAAAGCAACGACTCTCCCCCCTCTCTCGCCTGGGCGACTGAGCGCCATGCTGGCCCAGTCCGCCGCCCGTGTCCAGTTCGGCCGCGCGCGGGTCTAGAGCAATATCCGACGAAGTGGAATCGCCCCCTCACCCAGCTTTGCCTAAGCTCGCTACGCTCGCTAAGGCTGCGCAACCCTCTCCCCCTCAAAGGG
>DASPPM010000380.1:0-2608 GCA_035625535.1 Alphaproteobacteria bacterium | reverse complement strand
GTCAATCATCCTCTCAGCTTTTGCGCGCGCTTTCGCCGCATTGCCAAAGATCAAAGGATTCAAAGGGATCGTTTTGGCGCTCTGGCGCTTTTTCGGGATATCCACGATTTCTGTGGATAAGTTTGTCGAAAAAAGCGCTTTGTCCGAGCCCTCTTCAACTCCGACAAGGGATTGAGCGCATTGCACAAAAATTAGGCAAGATTTGCAAGTCCTTGATCAATAGAGAAAATTTTCAAGTCAAGCGTAAAAAATTTGCAAAAGAGCGATTTTCCGGCTGATTTGGAATCGCTCAAATGGAGGGCTATTGCGTTGTGCAAAACCTTTCCGCGCTGTAGCTGGAAGCTAAATAAAATGTGCACGATTCGTGCGCGGCCGGGCACGAAAGCGTTCAATTTCGACGCCGACGCTGACGGCGTCGCTATAGACCTCCAATTTTTCAACGCGCACCTTCACACCTTCCACGCGGGGATCGGCGCCGCAAAGGATGGCGATGCGCTCCGCGAGCGTCTCCACCAGATTAACGTGACCGGTGGCGACGAGCCGGCGAACCGCGCTCACCACCTCGTCGTAGCACACCGCGTTCTCGTAGCGGTCCTCGAGGGGCGCCTCGCCCGTGCGCACGATGAGCTCGAGGTTGACGCGCACGCGTTGACTGCGGCCGTGCTCGTCGGCGTGCACGCCGATGCGGCCGGCAAGCTCGAGGTCGCGCACGAAGAGCCGGTGGGTGGCACCCCCCGACGCCGCCTGGCGCTCGACGAGGTGCTGCTCGCGCTCGCTCATGGAAGCCTCCGCGCCTGAGTATGACCGGAGGCCCGCACTCTGGGGGCCGACTCCAGATCGCGATCCAGGGAAAGCCGCTTTCGCGAGGCCCGCACTCTGGGGGCGCGATCACGAATTCGGCGTGCTCCAAGCTAGCCGCAAGGGGGCATGCGCGTCCAGCGCTTCCTGCGCCTCGCCGGCCGCCGCGGCGCCAAGCCTCGGCTTTGTCGAGCCAGGGACCCCGCTCACCGCGATGGTGGCTGCTGCCGTGCGGCGGGTGGGCCGCCCAGACGGTGGCCGCCGTCAAGCGAGATCATCTGCCCGGTCATCGATTTCGCCGCGAGGATGAAGCTGAGCGCGGCGCAGATCTCCGCGAGCGTGGTCCCTCGTCCGAGGAGCGTCGCACGCCACTGTCGCGCAAAGCGTTCTTCCGTCTGCCTCGGCCCCGGCAAAACCGGTCCTGGTCCGATCGCGTTCACCCGGATGCGCGGTGCGAGCGCAAGTGCAAGGGTGTGCGTGAGCGTCATGAGCCCCGTCTTGCTCACCGTGTAGGAGACGTAGTGCGGGGTGAGCCGCGCCACGCGCTGATCGAGCAGGTTGACGATCGAGCCTTCGGCCGCCTCTGGGAGCTGGCGCGCGAAGGCCTGGCTCAGCACGAACGGCGCGCGCAAGTTCACCTCCAGGTGGAGGTCCCAGGACTCGCGCGTGGCATCCTCAACCTCGTCGCGCTCGAAGCGGGCGGCGTTGTTGACGAGAAGGCCGAGCGGGCCGAGCGCCTCGCGCGCCCGGGGCACCAGCGCCGCCGTCTCGCTTTCGTGCGCGAGATCGGCGCGAAAGGCTATGGCGCGCCCGCCCGCTGCCGCGATCTCGGCCACCACTTCCTCGGCCGCACCGGCGCCCTCGCGGTAATGGACGGCGACCGCGAAGCCCTGGCGCGCGAGGTCGAGGGCGAGCGCGCGGCCGATGCGCCGCGCGGCCCCCGTCACCAAGGCCACCTTCGGCATGCGCTCCGTCATGGCACGACCATGACGGGAAGCCCCGCATCGATCAAGACGGCACTCCTTACGGGCACTCAGCCCGCAGCAAGGCCGGCGATCGCCTGGCGCAGGATCTGCCGGCTGCGGAACAGCACCATCTCCTGCCAGTCCGGCGTCTCGGGATAGAAGTGCCGGCGGATCTGCGCCTTGATCCGCCGCGTCTCGGGCGCCGACCAATCCACGTTGCTGTAATTATGCAGCCAGTGGTCCTCGCGTAGCGCCTTCTGGCCCGAGGTGTGCGAGGGGTAGGTGCCGTACTCAAGTGCCACATAGCTCACGCGCTCGCCGAGCCGGCGGTGCCATTCCAGCTCCGCGAGACCGTGCTTCGGCACCGAGGAGGAGGTGCCGAGCGTGGGCTCGGTCAGCGATTGGCCGTACCACGCCTGGGCACGGCGATGCGCGAGCGAGCCGGGCTCGTCGCCCGAGATCGGCTCGCCGTAGCCGAAGGGCCCGAGCCCGGTATGGTAGTCGACGACGGCGACGAGCGCGCGTTCGGCGAGGCCATGGTCGGCAATGATGGAAGCGAGCGTGCGGCGCGCCCAGGTGGGTCCCGTGCCGCCGTAGAAGGTGCCGCCCGGGTGGCGGTACTGCCCTCCGCTGCGTGCGATGTTGAACTGCCGGTCGCCGTGGCGGGCGCGATAATCCGCGAGGCGCTTCATCGCCGCCTCGAAGACGGGGCCGCTGAGCTCGCGCGGCACGATGGCGTCGGCCAGCTCGTCGTAGCCCGGGTTCTCGGGCAAGGGCTTGGCGAAGTCGACGAAATTGCGATTGAGGTCGCAGCCCTCCTCGGTCACGCGCCTGAGCCAGGCGAA
>DASPPM010000379.1:0-3709 GCA_035625535.1 Alphaproteobacteria bacterium | reverse complement strand
CCAAGCGGTGCTCGAGGCAGGCGAAATCGACGATGGGGGGCCCGAGGGGATGCTGAGGACGGAACTTGTAGCCCTTGAGCCGCCGCCCGCGCAGAGCGCTCCACAGGCGACGTTCCGTTTCCGTCATGGCGATCCGCAGCTCGCGTGCTCTCGGCTCGGCCATGACCGAGAGAATCGCACGTGCGCGGTCCATCCCCTCACCCTCCCATTCCTTCGGGATGGGCCCCTCCCTCTCCCGCAAAGCGGGAGAGGGGCTTAGCGCGATCGGTGCCTCCGCGAACATCCGCGAAGATGTGTGAATGCGATAGCCCTGAAGGGGGAGAGGGTTGCGAAGGGTTGGCGAGGCGGAGCCGAGCCCTACCCGTTTGACGCCTGCCAAGCGTCCACTGGACGCTTGGCCCGAACATGCCAGTCGCATGTTCGGCGGGCGTCCAAGGGTGAGGGGGATTTCGCGTGAATGGAATCCGCTCTAGTCGCCGCGGCCCCCTTCGCAGCGGTGCTCGTTCAGCGCTGGCCCAAGAGCGCGCTCACCGTGCTGATGAGCGCGTCGTGATCCTTAAGTATCTCCTCACGCCCCGGATTCCACGGCTTGAGCTCGGCCAAGGGCGGGTTGCCCTTGGCGGGCGGCACGTCGTCGCGCCGGGAATAGGCGCCGCGTACCGCGACCAGCTGGGATTGGCCGAGCTTCGAGAGATACCAGTTGGCGAAGAGCTCGCCGGCATGGGGATGAGGTGCCGTGGCGATCAGCAGCATCGGGTAGTTGGTGAAGGGGAGGCCCTCCGGCGGGTAGATCGGCGCTACCGGCGCGCCTTGGCGGACGCGCTGGGAGTATTCGTTGAGCGCGGAGGAGACGCCGATCAGGGTCTCGCCGCGTGCCACGCTGAGCACGACCGGGTCGTAGGCGGTGAAGAGCTTCGGCTCCTGTGCTGCGAACTTCTTGAGGTAGTCGTCGCCGAGCATCTTGACCATGAAATCATATTGCATCCAGGCCGTCCCGCCGATGGTGACCGGCGAGGTCGCGATCCTGCCCTTCCATTTGGCATCGAGCAGGTCGCGCCAGCTCCTCGGCACCTCGTCCTTGGCCAAGAGCTGCGTGTTGTAGATGGGATACATGAGCGAGCCCGAGGCCGCGTACCACCAGCCCTCGGCCTTGGCATTGGCGGGATATTTGCCCGCCTCCGGCGGCGTCCAGGGCCGCGCCAGCTTCTGATCGATGAGCTTCTGCGCGAGCGCCACGTCGGTGATGATCGCGACGTCGGCCTGCGTCTTGCCGGCGGCGGCCTCGGTCGCGAGGCGCTCGAAGAGCCGGCCGGTGACGGCGCTGATCACCGAGACCTTGATGCAGGAGAACTGCTTTGCGAAAGGCTCGATGATGGCGCGCTCGTCGCCGTCGCTCTGGGCGGTGTAATAGCTCACGGCCCCTTCGGCGCAGGCCGCCGTCACGAGCTCCGGCGTCGCGATCGTCTCGCCGTCGGCCACGGGTTGCGGCGCTTCAGCCAATGCAGCACCCGCGCCGAGCCATGCCGCGAGCACGAGCGCACCCGCACCCGCCGTCGCGCGATTTCGTCTCCGCTTCATGATCCGGCTCATGGCTGGATGCTCCTTTCCGCGCGCCCGCGGACGCGCATGATCAGATTGCCGAAGGGGTCCACCTCGACCGAGGCATTGGGTCCGATCACCGCCGTCGATTCCGCCTCCTCGATGAGTGCCGCCCCCGCGAGCCGGGTGCCGGGTGCGAGGCGCGCCCGCGCATAGACCGGCGTCTCGACGAAGCCGCCGGCCTCCTCGAAATAGGCCGGGCGATGCTCGACGAGCGCCTCGCTCGGCACCTCCGCCTCGCCGGCGAAGCGGATCTCGCTCACCGCGGGGGCGGCGATCATGCGCACGCGCCAGGATACCACCTCGGCGGCAAGCGTGCCGAGATTGCGCCCGAAGCGGGCCTCGTATTCCGCATCGAAGGCGCCTCTCAGCCGCCCCACATCGCGGCATTCGGCAAGATCGGGGGGGAGCGCCACCGTCACCTCGAAGCCTTGGCCGACATAGCGCAAATCCGCCGAGAGCTCGAGGGCGATGGCGTCGTCAGCGAGGCCGGCCTCGCGCAAGACGGCCCGGCCGCGCGCGGCGAGGGATGCGATCGTCGCGCCGACCGCCGGCCAGTCGAGCCGGTCAAGCGGCGCGATCAGGCTCTGCGTGTATTCCACGCTGCGCGGCGCCACCAGCATGCCGATCGCCGAGGCGACGCCGGCGCCGCGCGGGAAGATCACCTCGGCGATGTTGAGGAGCCGCGCGATCTCGTAGGCATGCACCGGCCCCGCCCCGCCGAAGGCGACCATCTTGTAGCGCAGCGGATCGCTGCCCGACTCCGCGATGTGCACGCGGGCGGCCGTCGCCATGTTGTTGTCGACGACGCGCGCCACCCCCGTGGCCGTGGCGATGAGATCGAGCCCGAGCCGCCCGCCGAGCCGCTCCAGCACCTCGGCCGCACGCCCGCGCGCGAGCCGCATGCGGCCGCCGAGAAAGCGCTCGGGTGCGAGATAGCCGCGGATCACGTCGGCGTCGGTGACCGTGGGGCTCTCGCCGCCGCGCCCATAGCAGGCGGGGCCCGGCACCGCGCCCGAGCTCTCCGGCCCCACGCGCAAGAGGCCGAGGTCGTCGATCGAGGCGATGCTGCCCCCGCCGGCGCCGATCTCGATGAGCTCGATGACCGGCAGGCGCAGCGGCAGCCCGCTCCCCTTCTTGAAGCGCTGCAGCCGCGCCGCCTCGATCTCGTGGCTGCGCCTCGGCAAGCCGCCGTGGATGAGGCTCACCTTCGCGGTGGTCCCGCCCATGTCGAAGGCGATGACGTCGCCCCAGCCGGCCTGCCGGGCGAGGAATGCAGCACCCATGGTGCCGGCGGCGGGCCCGGATTCGACGAGTGCGATCGGCTGCTCGGTCGCCGCGCGCGCCGTGGTGATGCCGCCGTCGGAGAGCATGACGAAGAGCGGCACGCCGAGCGCCCGCTCGAGCTCGACAAGATAGCGCTTCGCGATCGGCGCCACGTAGGCGTTTGCCACCGCGGTCGAGAAGCGCTCGTACTCGCGGACCTCGGGTGCGATCTCCGAGGCGGCGCAGACCGTGACGCCGGGGCAGCTCTCCGCGACGATCGCCTTGGCGCGGAGCTCATGGACGGGGTTGCGGTAGGCGTTGAAGAAGGCGATCGCGATCGAGCGCACGCCCGCGTCCATGAGCGCCTCGGCCGCCGCGCGCACGCCCGGCTCGTCGAGCGGCAGCACGACGCTGCCGTCGGCGCCGATGCGCTCCCTGACGGGCTTGCGCAAGCGTCGCGCCACGAGCGGGGCCGGGCGCTCGAGCTGCAGATCGAAGGTGTCGTAGCGCAGCTCGTTGCCGATCTCGAGGACGTCGCGATAACCCTCGGTGGTGATGAGCCCGACCGCGGCACCGCGCCGCTCGATGAGCGCATTGGTGACGAGCGTCGTCCCGTGCACGACGGTCTCGGCCTGCATCTCGAGTGCCGCGAGCCCCTCGACGATGGCGCGCTGCGGGTCCTCGGGCGTCGTCAAGAGCTTGTTGATCGCGAGCTCTCGCGTCTCGGCGTCGTAAAGGGCGATGTCGGTGAAGGTGCCGCCGATGTCGGCGCCCGCGAGATAACGCGTCATAAACCGTAGACCTCGCGCGCCGCCTCCTCCGAGATGAGCCCGGCCTCGAGATC
>DASPPM010000378.1:0-10809 GCA_035625535.1 Alphaproteobacteria bacterium | reverse complement strand
CGAGCGCAACGAGCCGATCGCGCTCCCGCTGCGCGCCGGCGACAATCGCCTCGCGGCCGGCGCCAAGGCGTAAGCCCGCCGTCGTCCGCCCTCGAGGCGGCCGTGCGCAGCGCGACGACGCATTGCGCGGCCGAGGGGCCGGCATTTGTCCCTTGCGGGCCAGCGGGCCGAGCGGCTCGTTTTGGTGGGTAGCGCTGGTGCCGCCGCGGTGGATTGAACACCGGACCCCGTCCTTACCAAGGACGTGCTCTACCACTGAGCTACGGCGGCGCCGGGAGCGCGGCACCATGCCATAGCCCCCCGGCCCGTGCAAGCGGAGTGCGCCGGGGGCTCTAGCGGAGGAGCACGAGGATTGCGATGACTTCAGGAAGGATGAAGCCGGCGGCGCAGCAGAGGAGCGCGAGAAGGGCGAGGAAAAGCACCTCCCGCCCGCTCAAGCGTCCCGGCATGCTCGCCTCGGCGGTAGTGCGAGAGCCGGTCTCCAAGATTTCCGCGCTCATGAGCCTCCCTCCTTGCCGGGAGCCTACCCTCTAGCTCTCGGACAGGAGGCGCGTCAGTGACCGCCGTCACGCGCCGGCTCAAGCGGAGAGCGCGTGACGCCGCCTGACGCTCACGGGCATTTCGAGGCGTCGACACCGACGCCGACGGCGTAACGGCGCTCGCCTTGGCGCAGGCAGCCGTTTATCCAATCGCCCGAGACCAGCGTCCCGTCGGCCTTGCGCAGCGTGCCTTTGCCGTGCGCGCGGTTGTTCCAGAACTCGCCCTCGTAGCGCTCGCCGTTCGCAAAGACGGCGGTGCCGGGGCCCTGCAGCACGGAGCGCTCGAAGCCACCCTCGTAGCGATCGCCCCCGCGCGTGAGGTAGGCGCCGCGGCCGGTGCGCGCATCGTCCTTGAACTCGCCCTCGTAGCGCTCGCCGCTCGCCGCGAGGAAGATGCCATGGCCGTTCATCTTGCCGTCGCGGTACTCGCCCTCATAACGGTCGCCGGGGACGCCGTCATCGTACCATTGCAAGACGCCTTGCCCGCTGACGAGACCGCGCTCGCAAGCGCCGCTCCAGGTGAAGCTGCGGTTCGGCTGCATCACCGAATTCCACGCCCGGCAGCCGTTCTGGCTCGTGACCCAGCCCGGCCCTTGCTGCGCGCTTGCCGGGCCCAGCAAGAGGAACCCGATCGCGATGCCGCCTGCGATGCGCCACATTCGCCACCTCCACGCGTTTCGGCCGATTTGACAGAAGCGTAACGCTTTCTGCGCTTGCGGGTTCCGTGCCCGTTCTGCTTACGGGCACTCCGACAGCGCGATTCCGACGGCGGCGCGACGCTCGCCCTCGCGAAAGCAGCCCTTCACCCAATTCCCCGAATAGACCTGGCCGTCCCCGCTCGCGAAGGTTCCTTGGCCGTTCGCCTCATCGTCGAGCCACTCGCCCTCGTAGCGGGCGCCGTTCGTCCACACATAGACGCCGTGGCCGTTCTCCCGGCCGCCCTTGAACTCGCCCTCGTAGCGGTCGCCGTTCGCGAACATGTAGCTGCCGTGGCCGTTTTGACGGTCGTCCGCGAAGGCGCCGTCATAGACATCGCCGTTGGCAAGCGCGTAGCTGCCGTGGCCGTCGCGCCTGCCGTCCTTGAACTCGCCCTCGTAGCGGCTGCCGCGCGCGTTCACATAGACGCCGCGGCCGTTGGCCTTGCCGTCGCGGTACTCGCCCTCGTAGCGATTGCCGTTGGCGAAGTCGACGATGGCGTGCCCGCTCGCCTGCCCGTCCTTGAACTCGCCCTCGTAGCGGTCGCCGTTGGCAGAGATATAGACGCCGTGGCCGTCGGGCTTGTCGTCCTTGTATTCGCCGTCATAGCGCGTCCCGTTGGTCGCTACGTAGACGCCGTGGCCGTTGCGCTTTCCCTCCCGGTAGCCGCCCTCGTAGCGCTCGATGGGGCGCCCGTTGAGATACCACTGGAGCTCGCCCTCGCCCTCGACGAGGCCGCCCCCGCAGGCCCCGCTCCACACGAAGCTCAGGTTCGGCCTCGGCTGAGCCTCAGGGTTCGGGTCGGCGACCCGGCAGCCCTTGTCGTCCGCAATCCAGCCGGGCGGAGCGGCGTCCTGCTGCGCGTGGGCCGCGCTCAGGAGCGATGCGCCGACGAGCGCGCCGAGCGCGAGCCCGACATTCGTCGCCACCCGTCTCGGCGCTGGCCTCAAGCGTCGGAACCACGACGCGAGACGACGGTCACCGGCACTGTGCGAG
This sequence comes from Alphaproteobacteria bacterium, assembly GCA_035625535.1. Lineage (GTDB taxonomy): Bacteria > Pseudomonadota > Alphaproteobacteria > JACZXZ01 > JACZXZ01 > DASPPM01. Next base: position 8,578 of record DASPPM010000378.1, on the reverse strand, counting down.
CGAAGCGCCGAACGCGGCACGGCGATCGCCGTCCCGGAAGCAGCCGTTCGACCAGGTTCCGGAATAGACCTCGCCGCTCGCGCTGCGGAAGCTCCCCTGGCCGTTCGGGAGGTCGTTCTTGAACTGGCCCTCGTAGCGATCGCCGTGCGCGGAGAGGAACACGCCGCGACCGTTCTCATGCCCGTCCCTCCACTCGCCCTCGTAGCGGTCGCCGTTTGCCCACACATAGACGCCGCGGCCGTTCTGCCTGCCGTCGTGGAATTCGCCTTCGTAACGGTCGCCTGTCTTCAAGAGCAGCACGCCGTGGCTGTGGAATACGCCGTCCTTGAAACCGCCCTCGTAGCGGTCGCCGCTGGCGAGCACGAGCACGCCGTAGCCGTTGAAGATGCCGTTCTTGAACTCGCCTTCGTAGCGATTGCCGCTGGCGAAGACGTAGCTCGCGCGACCGGTCTGGCGGTTGTCCCTGAAATCGCCGTCATAGCGGTCGCGGTTCGCATAAACGTAGACACCATGGCCGTTCTCGAGGAAATCCAAATATTCGCCCTCGTAGCGCTCGCCATTCGCATAGAAATAGGCGCCGCGAATGTACTCGTGTCCGTTCCTGAACTCGGCCTGATAGCCCTCGGTGGGGCGGTCCCGCTCGTACCACTGGACGACGCCCTTGCCGTTGGCGACGCCGTTCTTGCACGGCCCACTCCAGCTGGCGCCACGGGTGGGCGACGCGTCGAGGCTCCAAATGCGGCAGCCGCCCTTGGCGGTGACCCAACCCGATCTGGGCTGGTCTTCTTCGTGCAGTTGCGCCTGGGCCTTGCCTGCTATGAGCAGCAATAGGGAAACGACGATCCCCGCGATCGCTCGCCACATCCGCCGCTTTCTCCCCTGAGCCCGTGCCCCCGGAGCGGTCCTCCGTCGCAAGCGGATTCTAGCACGAACGACGCCGCGTTTGAATCGGCTTCGTTGAGGCTGAGCGGCCTTGGCTATCGCGCCGGCCTTCGCTAGGCTTTTACCGCCCGAAGCCGAAGAGGGGCGGGCAAACCCGGGGGGGTCGAGATGGGATACGTCGAGCGGGTGTTGCAGCCGGGCGAGACGATCCGGCACGCCAGCAGGATTCACTGGGTGGTCTATCTGCCAGGTCTCCTCTTGTGCCTCATCGCGCTCATCGGGCTCGGCTATGGGGCGAAGAACGGCCCCATTGCGGCGATCTTCGTGTTTTTTGCGATCGTCGGGGGTGCCGGCCTCGTGAGCTTGGCTTCGGCCTGGTTCCGGCGCTGGACCACCGAAATCGCCGTGACCGACCGCCGCGTCATCTACAAGCGGGGTTTCATCCGGCGTCATACCATCGAAATGAACATGGACAAGGTCGAAAGCGTGGATGTGGACCAGACCATCCTCGGACGCATCTTGGATTACGGCACCATCACCGTGCGCGGGACGGGCGCCGGCCTGGAGCCGCTCCCGCGCATCGACTCGCCCATCGAGCTTCGCAACAGCGTGACCGCAAGGTGAGGGCAGGGGAGGTATCGTGCTGAAATCCGTCCCCGTGAGGCTGGAGCAAATCTACGTTCCGGCGAACCTGCGCAAGACGCTGGACCCGAAAAAGGTCGAGGCGATTGCCGAGAGCATCATCGAAAAGGGCCAGCAGACGCCGATCCAAGTGCGCCGCGACGGGGAGCGCTTTGTCCTGGTGACCGGGATCCACCGGCTTGAAGCCTTGAAGGCGCTGGGCGAGACGACCGCGGACGCGCTGATCGTGAGAGCGCGCCGGCACTAAGACGCCGGGTGCTTGCGAGTGCGGGAGGACCCGGCAAGAGGCTGCTCCACTCAATCTCGGAACGCGCGAGGGCGTGCGCCATGATGGATCTTTCTGCGATCGAGAACGAGGTGATCGACGGCCGCTTCAAGGGCTTCCCGACCGATGCGGCCCCCACGGCGCTCAAGGATATTGGCGCCAAGCGCTGGAGCGTCCTGCGCCAGGACCTGCCCTTTCCCTTGGCGCTCCTCAAGGAGTCCGCCCTCGAGCACAACCAGGCCTGGATGCGCGATTTCACCGCCGACTGCAACGTGCTCCTGGCCCCCCACGGCAAGACGACCATGGCGCCGCAGCTCTTCGCGCGGCAGCTTGCGGGCGGGGCCTGGGGCATCACGGTCGCCACGGTCAACCAGCTCGGCATCGCGGTGCGCTTCGGGGTGCGCCGCGTCATCATGGCGAACCAGCTCATCGGCCGGCGCGACATCGTCGCGGTGGCCACCCTCCTTAAGCGCCACCCTGATCTCGCTTTCAGCTTTCTCGTCGATTCGGAGGCCCAGCTCGCGGCACTCTCGGCCGTCGCGGAAGCGCTCAACCTCGAGCGCCCCTTCGACGTGTTGCTCGAGATCGGCATCCCCGGCGGCCGCACCGGCTGCCGCAGCGAAGCCCAGGCATTGGCCCTCGCCCGCCGCATCGCCGCCTCGCGCCACGCGCGGCTCGTGGGCCTCGAGTGTTTCGAAGGCCTCACGGTGACCGGCAAGTCCGAGGAGGACGTGCCGCGCGTCGAGGCGCTCTTGGAGACGGTCAAGGCCACAGCACTCGCCTGCGACGCCGAGCATCTCTTCGCCGCCGAGCGCATCATCCTGAGCGCCGGCGGCTCGGCCGCCTTCGACATCGTGGCGCGCGAGCTCCCGCTCCGGCTCTCGCGGCCCGTCCTCACCATTCTCAGAAGCGGGTGCTACTTCACCCACGACTCGGGCTTCTATGAGCGCATGCTGGGGCCGGTCCGTGAGCGCAGCGGGGCGAAGTGGCGCGCACGGCCGGGGCTCAAGCCGGCGCTCGAAGTGTGGGGCCAAGTGCAGTCGCGGCCCGAGCCCGGGCTTGCCATCCTCACCATGGGACGCCGCGATGTGTCCTACGACATCGAGATGCCGCGGCCGATCGCCTGGTTCCGCGCAGGGGCGCACGAGATGCCCGCAGCAGCCGGAGCGGACTGGCGCATCGCCAAGCTCAACGACCAGCACGCCTATCTCGAGCTCCCCGCCGCCGCCGATCTCGGCGTGGGCGATCTCGTCGCCTGCGGCATCTCGCATCCCTGCACCACCTTCGACAAGTGGCAGCTCTTGTGGCTCGTCGACGACCGCTACGAGGTGAAGTCGGCTATTCGCACCTTCTTCTGACGCGGCGCCGCGATTGCGGCCTGCGCGATTCTTAGTATTTGCTTGCGTGGTGACTCGAACGTATGGTCCCTTTCCGCGTCAGGGCCGGACGCGTTCCGGCCATCCACGAATTGGCTTCGTTTCAAGACGTGGGTGCGCCGGCCAAGCCCGCGCATGACGCGGTGGTGGGAACCAGAGATTTGGGCCAGAACGCCACGGCGACTGAGGCGAAAAGTGAGGGAGGGCGTGTCATGAGAGGGGGAAAATCCGCCAAGGGGGCCAAGGGCGCCAAGGGAGAGGGTTTGCTGGCGCGCTTGGCCAAGGGTGCGGTGATCTGCGCCGAGGGCTATCTCTTCGAGTTCGAGCGGCGCGGCTACCTGCAGGCCGGCGCCTTCGTGCCGGAGGTGGTGCTCGAGCATCCCGATCTCGTGGAAGAGCTCCACCGCGAATTCGTGCACGCAGGCTCCGACGTGGTCGAGGCCTTCACCTACTACGGGCATCGCGCCAAGCTGCGCCTCATCGGGCGCGAGAAGGACCTCGAGCCGATGAACCGCCAAGCCTTGCGGATCGCCAAGAAGGTCGCGCGGGCGACGGGCACCCTCGTTGCCGGTAACATCTGCAATACGACGACCTACGCGCCGGACGACGCCTCGACGCACAAGGCCTCGCGCCGCATGTTCGACGAGCAGATCGGCTGGGCGGCCGACGCCGGCGTCGACTTCGTCATCGCCGAGACCTATTCCCACGGCGGCGAGGCGCTGATCGGACTCGCCGCGATCAAGGCGGCCAAGCTGCCCGCCGTCGTCACGCTGGCGATCCACAACAGAGGCCTGACGCGCGAGGGCTGGGACCCGGTGGACGCCTGCAAGCGTCTCGAGGACGGCGGCGCCGACGTGGTCGGCCTCAACTGCAGCCGCGGTCCGCGCACCATGCTGCCGCTTCTGAGGCGCATCAGGAAGGCGGTCAAGTGCCATGTCGCGGCACTTCCCGTGCCCTACCGCACGACGCCCAAGGAGCCGACCTTCCAGATGCTGAACGACCGTCATTGCGATTGCATCCCGAACGATCATCCCTTCCCCGTGGCGCTCGATCCCTTTACCTGCAACCGCTATGAGATCGCGGAGTTCGGCAAGGCGGCCTATGCGCTCGGCGTGCGCTATCTCGGCGTCTGCTGCGGTGCCGGCCCCCACCACATCCGCGCACTCGCCGAGGCGCTCGGCCGCCACCCGCCCGCGAGCCGTTATTCCGCCGACATGTCGAAGCATTACATCTTCGGAAAGACCAAGGGCTTGCGCGCGCAGAACCTCAAATACGCCAAGGTGCTTCGGGGCTGAGCGAGGGCGGCCATGATGAGCGAGACGGGCGAGGGGCGGGCGGCACCGCGCTGGGCGAGTGCTAACGTCAAGGACAACGAGCGTCAAATCGACATGATGGCCTTGCGCGCTTACAGGATGGGCCGCGTCCAGGCGGAGCTGAGGCGGCGCGACTACGGTGCGGCCCTCCTTTTCGATCCTATGAACATCCGTTACGCCACGGGCAGCCGCAACATGTCCGTGTGGACCTCGCACACGCCGGCGCGCTACTGCTTCCTGCCGGCGGACGGCAAGGCGATCCTCTTCGACTTCCACAATTGCGAGCATCTCTCGGCCGGGCTCGAGACCATCGCGGAGGTACGCCCGGCGCGCGGCTTCTATTTCTTCGGCGCGGGCAGCCGCGTGGAGGAGAAGGCGAAGGCCTGGGCCGAGGAGATCGTGGAGCTCGTCGCCCGTCATTGCGGCGCCAATCGCCGGCTCGCGGTCGACCGCCTCGATCCGCCCGGCACCGCGGCACTGCTCGCGCGCGGCGTCCGGATTTTGGACGGGCAGGAGGTTTGCGAGCTCGCCCGCTCGATCAAGTCGGAGGAGGAGATCGCCTGCATGACGCACGCGATCGCCGTGTGCGAGGCCGGCATGGCGCGCATGCGCGAGGCGCTCAGGCCGGGCCTCTCGGAGAACGAGCTCTGGGCCATGCTCCACGAGACCAATATCCGGCTCGGCGGCGAATGGATCGAGACGCGCATCCTCTCCTCGGGCGAGCGCACCAACCCGTGGTTCCAGGAGTGCGGCGACCGGCTCATCCGCGCGGGCGATCTGGTGAGCTTCGACACCGATCTGATCGGGCCGTTCGGCTACTGCGCCGACATCTCGCGCACTTATTTCTGCGGGCCCGGCAAGCCGAGCCAGGAGCAGCGCCGGCTCTACGGCCTGGCGCTCGAGCAGATCCATTACAACATCGACAAGCTGATGCGGCCGGGCCTCAATTTCCGCGAGGCCTCGGAGCTCGCCTGGCGCATTCCCAACGCCTTCGTTAAGAACCGCTATTCCTGCGTCGCGCACGGCGTGGGCCTCTGCGACGAGTGGCCCAAGATCACCCACATCCAGGACCGCGAGAAGAGCGCCTATGACGGCGAGCTCGCGCCCGGCATGACCATCTGTGTCGAGAGCTACATGGGCGCGGAGGGGGGACGGGAGGGCGTCAAGCTCGAGCAGCAGGTCCTCATCACCGACAAGGGCTCGCTTCTGCTCTCGACCTTTCCCTTCGAGGAGGCGCTCGTGCCGTGAGGCGGCGAAATTCCCGACATCGGGTAAACAGATGTCATTGCGAGGCGCCCGAAGGGCGCCGAAGCAATCCAGATTTGGTTGCACCAGGCACTCTGGATTGCTTCGCTGCGCTCGCAATGACGGTTATTTCCGGCTGAGATTAGGCACGCAAGCTGTCGGCACGCCAGCTTGACAAGCTGCAACGCATCCCTGAGGATGATTGCGACAGGGAATGCCGCCGCGCCGACGAGAAGCATTGCCGAAAAACACGCAAACACGTGCGGCGGCCGTCTTCAAGGGAGGATGCCATGGGTGACGACCGCGAGCACGCCTACATCCCCGAGCTCAAGCAGCAGCTTGCCGAGCGCAGGATCGACCGCCGCGAGTTCCTACGCAGCGCCACCTTGCTCGGCATGTCCGCGGCCGCGGCCTACGCATTCGCGGGAAAGCTCGCGGGCGGCGATTTCGCGGCCCCCGCTGCGGCGCAAGCCAACATGCCCAAGGGCGGGGTGATCCGCATCGGCATGCGTTGCCAGGACCTCAAGAGCCCGCACACCTACAGCTGGGTCGAGTCGTCGAACGCCGCGCGCCTCGTCTACGACTATCTCACGGTCACCGGGGTCGACAACGTGACGCGTCCCGCGCTCTGCGAGAAATGGGAGGCGAGCGACGACCTCAAGAGCTGGACGCTCCACCTGCGCAAGGACGTGAAGTGGCACAACGGCCGCAAATTCACGGCCGACGACGTGATGTGGAACTTGAATCACGTGCTCGACCCCAAGACGGGCTCTTCCGTGCTCGGCCTCTTCAAGGGCTTCCTTCTAGAGGAGTACGAGACGGGCGAGAAGGACGACAAAGGCAATCCCAAGAAATCGACCAAGCTGTGGGACGCGAACGCGCTCGAGAAGCTCGACGACTTCACGGTGCGCCTCAACGGCAAGACGGCGCAGCTCGCCATCCCCGAGAACCTCTTCCACTACCCCCTCCTCATTCTCGATCCCGAAAGCGGAGGCGTGCACAAGGTAGGTGCGAACGGCACCGGAGCCTTTACCATGGTCGAGGACGAGGTCGGCCGGCGCCAGGTCTACAAACCGGTCAAAGGCTATTGGGGTCAAGGACCTTACGTCGACGAATGGCAGTACATCGATCTCGGGGACGAGGCGGCCGCCTTCTTGAGCGCCCTTGCCTCCAAGCAGGTCGACGGTCTCTATGCTGGCGAAATCGCGCAGCTCGACGCGATGAAGCAGCTCTCCCACGTCGCCTTGTACGAGGTCGGCACCGCCTATACCGCGGTCGCGCGCGTGCAGCCGCAGAAGCCCTTCGACGACAAGCGCGTGCGTCAGGCGCTCCGCTATGCCGTCGATTCCGCGAGCGTGCTGCAGATCTCCTATCGCGGCCTCGGCCTTGCGGGCGAGCATCACCATGTGGCCCCCGTCCATCCGGAGTATGCGAAGCTCGCGCCCTTCACGCGCGACGTGGCCAAGGCCAAGCAGCTCCTGGCCGAGGCGGGCTATCCGGGCGGCGTCGACGTCGAGATCGCGGCGCGTCCGCAGCCCGACTGGGAGCTCGTCGCGGTGCAGACCATGGTCGAGCAGTGGAAGGAGGCCGGCATAAGGGTCAAGATCAACGTCATGCCCTCGACCCAATATTGGGACGTGTGGACCAAGGTGCCCTTCGGCTTCACCACCTGGGCGCATCGTCCGCTCGGCATCATGGTGCTGGGGCTCGCCTACCGCACGGGCGTGCCGTGGAACGAGTCGCATTATTCGAACCCGGAGTTCGACAAGCTCCTCTCGGAGGCCGAGGGCACCCTCGACGTCGACAAGCGGCGCGAGATCATGGCCAAGCTCGAGGCAATCATGCAGGACGACGGGCCGATCGTTCTGCCGGTCTGGCGCTCGGTCTTCACCTTCATGGACAAGCGCGTCATGGGCTTCAAGATGCACCCGACGACCTACATCTTCGGCAATGAGATCGCGATCCAGCCGGCTTGAACCGGAGAGCGAGGACGCCGCGGCGGCGCTCATCGATCGCGCGCGCTATCCGATCGACGATCTTGGGAGCCCGGCCGCTGCCGCGCTCATTGCCGAATGCCGCCGGCAGCTCGCGGCCACGGGGGCCTGCCTGCTGCCGGGCTTTCTGCGGCCCGAGGCACTCGCCGCCATGGCGGCGGAAGCGGCGAGCCTGTCATCGCTCGCGCACCGTACGCCCGGGAGCCGCAGCACGGCTTATCTGGAAGCGCCGGACGAGAGCTTCCCGCAAGGGCACCCGAAGCGCCGGATGCAGCCGACCTCGGTCGGGGCCGTCGCCTACGATCTCATTCCGCCCGAGGCGCTCCTGCGCCGGCTCTACGAATGGGACGGCCTGCTCGCCTTTCTCGCGCAAGCGCTCGGCAGGGAAAAGCTCTACCGTTACGCCGATCCCTTGGGCGCGCTCAATGTCGCGGTGATGGAAGAGGGCGAGGGCCTCCTATGGCACTTCGACCAGACCGATTTCGTGGTCTCGCTCCTCCTTGAGAAGTGCGCACACGGCGGGGTCTTCGAATATGCGCCCCTTATCCGCGGGCCCGATGAGCCCAACTACGAGCGCGTCTGGCGCCTCTTGGACGGCGCGCGCGAGGAGGTCATCGCGCTCGACATGGCGCCCGGCACGCTCGTGCTCTTCCAGGGCCGTTACTCGATCCACCGCGTGACCGCGGTCGAAGGCGCCCGTCCGCGGCTCATCGCCCTTTTCGGCTACGACACAAAGCCCGGGACAATGAGCTCCGAGCGCCTCAAGCTGCGGCGATATGGAAGGGTGGGATAGCGCCGCACCCTCTTCAGCGATTAAGTATGGCGTTGCCGTGGGAGCGCATCATCCCGCCGACCGGCGTT
>DASPPM010000377.1:0-13030 GCA_035625535.1 Alphaproteobacteria bacterium | reverse complement strand
CCGCAAATTGCCAAGGTCGGGCGGTGGCGCAGCCTGGTAGCGCACCAGACTGGGGGTCTGGGGGTCGCTGGTTCAAATCCAGTCCGCCCGACCAATTCAATCAAATCTCCAGTGCATGATCCAATCAAGTTGAAACACCCTCTTCGTCACCCCCGCGAAAGCGGGGGTCCAGAAGCCGCCTGGATTCGCGCTTTCGCGGGAATGACGGTGCGAACGGTCGATCCAACGTGATCGGGCTCCGCTCCAGCTCGTACCTGTGCCAGCGATGCCTCACGGCGATGCTCGGCCCCGCAGATAGCCGACGCCATGAGGCCGGCGCCGCGATTCGACCTCGGACGCCAGGCCCTCGGACTGGCGCTTGCGTTGATGTAGAGTTTTGCTGTGGCCATCCCGACGATGCTGGTCGTTCGCATGTACTTTATGCGGTCGGGTGCGCTTGATATTGAGAGCCCCGCCGGGCGGGCGGGTTTGGCTTTCATGGCATGGTCCCGCGTCAACGGGCGCGTCATTCAGCGGAGGGGGAAATGGATCTCGTATCGCGCGCGAAGAACATGCTCATCTCGCCCAAGAGCGAGTGGCCGGTCGCAGCCGGCGAAAGCATAGACGTCAAGAGCCTCTATACCGGCTACATCATGGTGCTGGCGGCCATTCCGCCGCTCTGCGGCTGGCTCGGCTTCGCACTGCTCTTCCACCGCATTGGCGTCGGCCCGGGATTGGGACTGGCGGCGGCGCTCGTCCGCTACCTGCTGACGCTCGCCGGGGTTTATGTCCTCGCGATCATCGCGAGCAAGCTCGCACCTACCTTCGGCGGCCGCGACGACATGAACCAAGGCCTCAAGCTGATCGCCTACTCGGCCACCGCGGCCTGGGTGAGCGGCGTCTTCCTCCTCCTGCCGCCCCTCGCCATCCCGAGCCTGCTGCTGTCGCTCTACTCGCTCTATCTTCTCTACCTCGGCGTCACGCCGACGATGGGCGTGCCCGCCGAGCGCGCAGTGCCGTATACGGTGGCAATGATCATCGCTTCCGTGATCGTCTTCGCCCTCGTCGCTTACCTCGTGGGTTTGCTGATCCTCGGCGGCATTCTGTCGCTTTGAGCGCCTGATCAGGAGCGCAGCGTAGCACTACCTGCACGTCGCCTCGGCCGCTTTGACCGCGCTCAAGCCGCTGGAGAGATCGGGCGGCAGGGTCGAGGGATCGATCGGCTTGCCTTTGGCGAGCGCGTCGGCGACCGCCCTCATTGCGGCGATGGCCGCGGAGCGCTCGGTAGGCGTCAGCTTGTCGGCGGCGCAGGCGCAGAGCCTCTCCGCCTCGGGGCCTTGCTCCGCTTCCTTGCACAAGGCGACAAAGTCATCCGCGAAAGCCGGCGCCGCCAGGCCGAGCAGGACCGCGGCAACACCCCAGCCGGGCATTGCTCGCATCATCGAGCGGCCCTTGCGAGGGGCGACGATGCCGCTCGCGGCCGCCGCCACATCGACTCGAGCGCAGATGCGAGCTTAGGCGACACGGGCGCGAGCTGTTGCAATCGCCTGCCGCCCGAACGTCGTCAACCGCGGAGCGCCCATTCGCCGCACCAATCGACCGAGTTGGTCTTCGGCCATTCGCCCATGACCGTCTGCGTTCCCGGCCGGGGAGCCCAGCGCCTGCACTGCCCGATCGTCGCCTTCTCGTGCTCGCTGACCAACACCACCCGCGTGGGGTCGGCAGGATCGCGCGCCTGCAGCGGCAGCCAAAACCGGCAATATCGGCAACTGAAGTCCATAGTCGCTCTCGCTTCGCCCACACCCCGTTACGGCCGACCACCCGAGCACCCCAAGCCATCGCGACTCGCGACCTTGTCGGGCCCGCCGCAAGGTCTCGAACTCATACGACCTTTCAGGGGAGATGGACATATGAAAAGCTCGACCCAGCGCCATTATGGCGCACACGCCTGCAAAATCTGACGGCGAACAGAGGCGCTTCGGGCCATCTCGCGGCCCCTCAAGACTAAGCCTGCCCTCTATGCCCTCACCAGGCTCTATGCCGAGCCGCAGCGCGAGCTGCGCCAGGGCCCGCTGGAATGAAGCCCTGATTCGGGGCGGTCTTTCTTTCGGAGAAGACAACGGCGAGTGGGACTCGGCCCCTGTTCTGCGCTATAGTCAGTGCTCCAAACCGGCTGGGGGACAGTGACCATGCAGAAGCTGAAAACATTCTTGATCTCCGTGCTCGCGTTGCGCTCGAAGCAGGGCGTGACCGCTATCGAGTACGGCTTGATCGCGGCATTGATCGCAGTCGCGATCATCGTGGCCGTGACATTGGTCGGAACGCAGCTGACAGCGACCTTCAACATGGTTGCCACTAAGCTGTCGAGCGCGGCCTCGCTCTAATGGGCGCTCAGATTCAGTTGCCAATAACCGCAAAAGTCCATTGACGGCTTGTTCCGCATGGCGAGTTGGGCGACGGCGGTAATCTGATCGCCGTTGCTATCTCGCCGATCATCCTCGTGCCAAGCGCTCTCTTGCGCGAAGCGGCCAAGGCAGATTCCCGCGATGTGGTGGCGCTGTCCGATCTCGCCGCGTCGGATACTGCTAGAGAAGCTCTCCCTTTCACACCTGCAGGCGCGCATGAGGCTGTAGCCTTCCTGATCGATGACCCGTTTCCTTATGAAGCGGCTGGGGCAGAACGAGCACCGGACGAGCTGGTGCCGAACCGCTGCCTCTACAAAGACTTTGCAAATTGCATTTGCAGAATGGCAAGCCGGCCGATATCGGCAGCCGTGCCGTATCAGCCCCTCGGTGAGGCGCGGCGCCGCCGCTCATGGCCTCAGGGCCGGATCGATCGGGAGCGACATAAGGTTAACGTTATCAATAGCTTGCAAGTCGAAGCCGAGGCCGGGCCGCGGTGCCGTCGAACGAAGCCGCTGCCCGGGGGCTTCTCAGCCTTTGGCCACTCGCGGGCGCTCAACGGTCCGAAGGCTGCAAGGCCATGGTTGGGCCGAGCGCGCGGGCGGGCTGCGGGAAGGGAAGGCCGCTTGCACCAATCGCCTCGAACAGCGGGATCGCCGCCGCCAGCCTGTCTCGAGGCGACCGACTCGGCTCGTCGAGGCGGCGATAGGGCGGAGCCCCGGACGGTTGACCGCGCGCATCGCGGCGAGGCGTGCATTTGCACCGGCCGGGCGAGGTCGAATATCGGTCTTGACAATGGTCTGCGCTCTGCGCAAGAGGGAACTTGATTAGCAGAATCTCGGCTGGGTTTTCCTGGATGGTCTGCGAAACGTCCGAAAAATTTATCGAAAAATTTGTCGATTGCCGTTCGGGTAAGGAGTGATCGTTGGCTCTGAGGCGCCTTTTCGCCCGCGCCGGACGCGATGCCGCGCGTCGCAGCCATGCGCGCGCCATCGGCTATGGCGGCGTCATCGCTCGGCTGTTTCTCCAGCGCGCCGGCCAGGTGGCGGTGGAATTCGCGTTGGTGGGGACGGTCTTCTTCGTATTCAGCTTGGCCATCATCGAGGTCGGGCTCGATTTGATCACCTTGGAGCTCATGGATGACGCGGCCCACGACGCCGCCCGCCTGATTCGCATCGGCACGATTACCGGGAGCTCCTATTCCTCGGCGCTGACCACCGACGTCTGCAACATCGTCATCACTATTCCTTCCTGCAGCACGACTGTTCAAATCTATGTCGCGGCGGCGGCGTCCGGCTCGCCCGCGGGCAGCGGCTTCCTGGGACTTTCCTACGCCACGGTATCGGGCAGCACCATGACCTCGACCAAGGCCACCTTGGCCACCAACTCCGACGTTATCCTGGAGATCGGCTACAGCCGTCCCTGGGCGATGCAGTGGATTGCGGACGTGACCGGCACGACCTCGACTTTTCTGACCACGGCATTCGTCTTCCAAACGGAGCCATACTGATGCGGCACCTGCTCCGCTCCCTCTTGCGCCATAACCGCGGCACCGCCGCCATCGAATTCGCGCTGGTGGCGCCGATCATGGCGATCATCATCGTCGGCATGTACCAGGGCGCCCAACTCGAGCGCGCGGACATGATGCTCAGCAATGCGGCCGCCGCGGTCGCCGATTTGGTAGGCCAGCAGGTCAACGGCGTCACCGGCGGGACCAGCGGGTCCCTGGGCAATTTCTGCTATGCCGCAAAGAAGATGATGACGGTATTCCCGACCACGGGGACGGCACTCGGCACTAACGGCGCATTCTCGCTCGCGATCGCCAGCGTCACCAACTATACCGCCACTGGGGTCACGGTCGATTGGGAAAGCGATGGCTCCTGTAGCGTCACCGCAACCGCACTCGGTGCCGCCGCCAAAACCATCGTGACATCGCCCACCAACCTGATACCGACTTCCGGCAGCCCCTACGGCGACAGCGTGATCCTAGTCCACGCGACCTACGTCTACAGCTCGGTCATCCAATACATCCTGCCGGGCCTCTTCACCATGACCCAGGATGCCTTTGCCCGCCCGCGCGGCGACGCGCCGATTTCCTGCACCTCTCCCTGTACGTGAGGAACTTCCCATGTCGCTTCTCCCGAAGCCCGAATTCCCCTCGATACGTCTCCGCTTGCTTGGCGACAGGCGCGGAGTCGTGGGCATCATCTTCGGCCTGATGCTGATCCCCTTCGTCATGCTGCTCGGCGTGGTCGTCGATTATGCGCGCAGCGTGCAATACAAGACCGACCTGCAAAACATCGTCGACGAGGCTGCGATCGCCGGCGCCGCGGCCTTCCTCGGCCCAAGCCAAGCGAGCAACGCAGTGACGGTCGCCACCAATTACTTCAACCAGGCCGTCAACGACCTGCCGCCGAGCATCTCCGTCAGCGCCACCTCGATTACCTCCAACACCAGCGGCACGATCAATCCGGCGCTTGGAACGGCCAATGCCTACACGGTGACCGTCAGCGCCTCCGCCAACATCGCGCCAACCTTTTTGGCACTCGTCTATCACACGCTCAACATCCAGGCGACGGGTACGGCCGGCAATCCCGTGATCACGCCACAGCTCGTATTCACCGAGGTCAACTCCGTGGCCTGCGACGGCAATACCGCCTATCTCTATCAGGTGCCGAAGAACGGGTCCGGCACGGGATATAATTATGGATCGGTGCCGAGCTTCTCGGTGGAGAGCGGCGGCACGCCAGGCAATTATTACTGGATCGGCTCGAGCTATGCATCCTCCAATCCGAACGGGCTCGGTGTGGCGCCGAGCGGACAGACCCTGCCGACGTTCAACGTCAACCAACCGCTCGGGGTGATGCTGCGCAACGACACCAACGGCAATACCAGCAATCCCTCTTGCGGCGTCGCGGTCACCGGGGCGAATTCCTACGGCGCCCCCAACCAGGCCTCGCAGGTCTTCTATTCGTCCCTGCTCGGGAACGGCCAGTCGCCGAGCCAGAACACCAACTACAGCTATACCGCCGCGGTCACGACATCAGCGGGGTTTCATGGTAGTTGCACCAGCACGATTACCGCGGTGACGATCACGCTACCGGTTAGCATCGCCTATCCGAGCGGCACCTCGATATGTTACGGCTCCGGCCACGGGTGCCTCAGCCTCGCCTCGGGGTCCTACAACACGCTCTCGACCTATCTCGGGATCAACGCGCCCACCTCGGGCTATTCCAACTGTACCTCCTCGGTCTCCGGCTGCGTGACGACCTACACCTGCTCCACCCAGTACTACACGACCTCGACCTCGAGCACGCCCAACTGCTCGCTCTATGTCCAGACCGGCGTGACGGAAAGCTACATCAGCGGCCTGTCGAGCAGCTCGACCGCACCCGCCGCCGCCGTTCCCAATTGCTCGTCGGTGACGGGGGGGGGCTATCAGTTTGCCGCCCCCACGTGCGCGCAGATTTCGGCTTTGGCGAGCGGCACGGGCGGCTCGGCGATTGCGAATGCGGCCGTGTTCTGGTGGGACGACGCCGGCGGCGTGGGGCCTGGGGAACAGTATTATGGGCCGGCGAGCCATTGTGCCCAGATCGCGGCGAATGGCCCCGGCTACGGCGAGGATTGCCAATACAAAAACAATTTCTTCGCGATAGAATGCAACGTCCAGGGCGGCAGCGGCTCTGGCCTTACCGAGGTCGTGCTGACCCAGTAGCGCTTGCCTGCGTCAAAGCCGGTGAGGCCTCGCGGAGCCGGCGGCGCCGGCGTGCGGAACGTCGCCCGGCCAGTTTGCCGCGACGCAAGGCTATAGCGGCGTCCAATCACGTTGAATTCGTCGTTCGTATCGTCATTCCCGCGAAAGCGGGAATCCAGTCAGCTTTTCGACCCCCGCTTACGCGGGGGTGACGATTAGGGTGTTTCAATTTGATTGGATCATGCTCTAGGCCACGCTCCGGCCGCAGACGGGATCAGCGAAGCCGGGCGACGATGTAGCACATCAATACGGCCGTAATGAGCGGTGCGAGTGCTGCCAGAACGTAGGGGTCGTGCGGCACCTGCAAGATGTGGAGCGCGAACAGCGCGATGAGCGCTAGCGGGGCCACCCATGCAAGCGTGATGGTCAGCCGCTCGGAGAAACCGGGTGGCTCAGCCCGCGCCGCTTCCGCCAGCACGACCGCGGCTACGCTCACGATCGACATGTCGTAGACGTGGAGGTGCGGGCACGCCAGCGCCGTTCCCGCCAGAAGCACGGCCGCCTGCGCGCTCCGCTCTCGCATGCGCCTGTATGCCCAGATCACGACCCCGGCGGCCGCGAGCACCGCGAGCGCCTGCACGAGATAGGCAAAACTCGCGGACGCGCCCATCAGTCGGGCCGCCTCGGACACCGTCAGCGCCTTCAGTATGTAGGAGCTGGTAGCGCGCTGGGAGAAGCTGAGCTCGAAGGGAAGCATCACCTCGAGATAGCCGCGCCAGGCCTCGATGCCGAATGTCGCGACGCTGGCCGCCGCCGCGGCAAGGGCCGTGAGCGCTGCGGCGACGAACGGCTTCCAGAGCCGCGCTGCCAAGAGAGCCAGCGGCAGCATGATGCCAAATTGCGGCTTGAATGCGAGGAGACCGAAGAGCGCTCCGGCAATGAGGGGACGGCGGTCGATCATCGCCAAGCCGCCCACGAGGAGGGCTGCGGTCACGAACCCGGTCTGCCCCAAGACGATGTTGGCACAGCTCGACGGCGCCAAAACGAGCATGAGGACGCGTCGGTTGTCGCCGAAGAAGGACCTCACGCTCGCGGCGAACAAGGCCAGCGTGACGATGCTCCACGCCAGGTAGGAGAGAAAGGGCGGGAGCAAGCCAACGGGTGCCACCAGAAAGAGCGCAATCGGCGGATAGGGCCAGAAGGGCACGCCGACGTTCTCGCTGAAGTGCGCATGGTAGATGGCGGCAAAGCGGGGAGGGTCGTAGATGTCGCCGAGCTTCCCCTGCCACAGCAAATCCGAGACGGTCCAGGAAATCGCGAAATCATTCCTGACCGCATAATGCACGCCGTCGAAATAGGCGACGATGAAGGCGATACCCGCGAGCGCGGCGGACAAGACCACATAGTCGAACCAGCTGGCCCGCTGCGCTCGGACGGACATTTTCGGGACGGTTGCCTCGATGGGGCCGCCGCAAGCAACATCGCGTGCCGGCCGCGGCACGGTGCCTCAACGAGAAGACGGCAATTCTTGCGGCTCTTGCGGCAGGGGCGCCTCGGGCCCCCTCACTCCATGCGCGCGCGCACGGCCTGGAAGAATTTGAGGTTGGCCTCCGTGTCCGCCTCGCTCAGATCGACCCGGCTGAGCTGGGCCGCCTGCTGGGCATTGCCCTCCAGGCCGTAGATGAGCGCCAGATTCTGCCGGATTCTTCCGGTCGCCGTGGGCGAGACCGCGATCGGCTGCAAGATCGAGACGGCCTGCGCGTAATCGCCGCTGAGCGCAAGGGAAAGCGCCAAGTCGTTGCGCGCCGCCACGCTACGCGGCTCGACGTTGAGCACCGTGCGGTAGCTCTCTTGCGCCTCCTGGTGGCGATTGAGAATATCGAGGGCTATGCCGCGCCCCAGCAGCGCCTTGCTATTGTTCGGCGCCAGCATGCGGGCGGCATCGAAATGGGCCAGCGCCGTTTCCGCCTGATGCATGCTGAGCTGCGCCCGGCCGAGCCCAACCTCGGCGCCGGCACGGGCGGGCGACTTCAGGCTGACCTTGCTGTAGACCCCGATGGCATCGTCGATCGCGCCGAGCTCGACCATCGTGTCCCCGAGCTCGACGACAAGGGCTTCGTCCTGCGGGCGGCTTGCGATCACGGTGCGGTAGAGATTGATGGCGGAGACGTAATCCCCGGCCGCGCGGGCCGCGCGCGCGAGCCGCAGCTCCTTGCTCATCGTTGCGCTGTCAGTGGATGACTGGGCAGAGGATTGCTGCTGCGTCGCCTCGGCAGTCCCTGGGGCGGCCCCGGTGTCGAAAATCGACGACAGCGCGCTGCACCCCGACAATGCCAATGGCATCAAAACGGCAAGACCGGTGAGACGTAGCCCCCGCTTCATGGCCAATGCCCCCGCCTTGGTTCGATCCTGGCGTTGCTCCCGGGATGGTCCCGATGGCGCATCGCACCATCCCCCGTCCCGGAACCCAACCCCCGCGCGAACGCCGTACGGCTCGCATCGAAAACCACAGACACACGGCCCCTCGGCCCTGTCCGCTCGGCCCTCGCTCGTACAAAGCAATGCATGATGCCATTTTTTGTGTTAAGATTCAATTGTAAAGGCGACTCGGGGGTGAGGACGAGGGCGCGCGCGGGGGCGCATACGTGGGTCAAAACCATTCCCACAGGGCGGTCGAGCGCGAATTTGGCTTTATTTTAGGCATGATAGCATTGCCCATCATCGCGGCGCTACCGCAGCTCGATCGCCGCTTGGGCAGCCTGCGCCGGTGCTCATGGGCATTCTTGAGCCCGGGGCTCGCATCGCGACTCGGCGAACCACGGAGGGTCGGCGCCACCAATTACGGGAATTTGCATTGTCTTTTGTACTGAGCGCATGTATTGGCTAAATCTGGGCAAACGAACGCAATAGCTAGTGTTTTAGATTTCTTTGAGACTTTTCTAAACTAGCTCGGGGGAAGATCATGTTGGAGTTGGCTCGGACGTTCGCATCCTTACTGGCGCTCGACTCGAACCGCGGCGTCACCGCGATCGAGTACGGTCTGATCGCGGCGTTGATTGCAGTCGCCATCATCGTGGCGGTCACCTTGGTCGGCACCAACCTGCAGCTGACCTTCAACATGATCGCGGGCCATCTCGGCAGTGCGCCGCACTGATGTGGCGGGGGCGCCGCGCTCGATGGCAGCGCGGCACAGGAGGTGGATGCGCGGGCACGCCGGATGAGCGTCATAGCGGTTGCCGTCCTCTTGGCCAGGATCACCATCCTGGGCGCCGCCGCATGGGCGGCGGTGGTCGATGTGCGGGAGCGTATCGTGCCCTACACGACGATGGCCCTGGTGGCGGCGAGCGGGGTGCTTATTCGGCTGCTGACGCCCCATGATCCGGTGTGGCCGAGCGTGGTCGGCGCGCTTGTGGTATTCGTTGTTCTTTCGCTGCTTGCGGGGGCCGGAGTGTTCGGGGGCGGGGATGCCAAATTGATCGCGGCCGCAGCGCTCGGGGAGACGATCCAGGACACCCTGCCGCTCCTCCTCGAGATCGCCTTGGCGGGCGGCGTGCTCGCTGGCATCTACCTGATCGGCGGGCGGCTCCTGCGCAGGGCGTCGGCTGCATCGGCCGCGGCGAGCAGCACAGGGGACGGGCGCGCCAGTGGAGCGCTCGGCCGCGCGCTCGAGCTCGAGGCTGCAAGGATGGGGGCGCGGGAACCGATGCCTTATGCGGTGGCGATATTCGCCGCCTTGTTGTGGCGTACAACGCCTGAGGTGGTGCGATGCTTGTCCAGCGTCTCCTGCTCGCCATAGGCGGCATAGCGCTTCTGGCGGGGATCGTGCTCGCGGTGATCTGGCTGCGGAGCCCGGGCCCCTTGGCACCGACGCCGGAGCAGCCCAAGGCGGCCCAGGCGGCGGTCCTCGTCGCGGCGCGCCCCCTCGCGGCGAGAACGCTCCTGCGTGCCGACGACATGAAATGGCAGGACATGGCGCTCGACAAGGCGCCGCAGGGGAGCCTCGCCCGCGGCCAGGCCAACGAGGCCGATTTCGTGGGCGCAGCGGTGAGCCGCGCCTACAACACCGGCGAGCCCCTTATTCTCGGCACCCTCATCAAGCCGACCGATCCCGGATTCCTTCCCGCCGTGCTCGGGCCCGGAATGCGCGCGGTCTCGATCGCGGTCGGCGGCGCCGCCGAGGGCGGTGCCGGCCTCGTCGCTCCGGGCGATCATGTCGATCTTTTGCTGACGCAAAGCTTCACCGATGCGAACCTCGCGCGGGGGAGCCGCTCCGTCGCCGAGACGGTGCTGCAGGACTTGCGCGTGATCGCCATCGACCAGACGGTCGGCGACATCGCGAAAACGAAGAGCCAGGAGCCGAAGGGCGGCGCCGCGGAGCCCCACGTGTCCAAAACGGTCACTCTCGAGGTGACGCCGGCCCAGGCCGAGGAGCTGATGGTGGCGGTGCAGCTCGGCAAGGTGGAGCTCAGCCTGCGCAGCCTCGATTCGGGCGGCCAGGCCACGGCGTCGGCCGCACCGGGCACGGGCTTGCCGCCGACCTGGGCGTACGAGGTGTCGCCCGCGCTCAAGGTGTTCGGGCAGGGGGGTCCGAAGCAGAACGCGCCCGAGGCCGCGGCCGCGGGTGGCCAGGAAGGGCCGAAAGCGGCGCATGTGGTCGAGATCATGCGCGGGACCAGCAGAGAGTTGCGCTGCTTCGACGCGCACAACGTCTCGGTTCCGAATTGCGGCCTCCCCGAGGGCCAAGCTGAGACCACCCCCGCGGCTGCCACCACCGCCGCTGCGACTCAGGCACCCGCGGCCGCACCCGCAGCCGCACCCGCTGCCGCTCCGGCTGCCGCTCCGCGCGGCCAGGCGACCAAGCGATGAGGCCGTGATGGGTGCGACACGCAATTGGCGTTGGCTCGGCCCGATTATCCTCGTCACCGCGGTTGCGATCGCAGGGGGGCAACCGCGCCGCGCGTTGGCCGCTGCCCAGGGGGTGGAGGACCGCCCGCCGGTCACGGTCGAGGTCGGCAAGGCGCTCCTCATGCGCGTCCCGCAGATGACCAAGACCGTGCTGATCGCCGATCCCGAGGTTGCCGACGTCCAGGTCTCCAGCCCGACGAACCTGATGCTGCTCGGCAAGAAGCAGGGCGTCACCACGCTCTACGTCCTGACGGACAGCGGGGGTGCGGCGAGCTACCCGATCACGGTGCTGCGCCAGACGGGACCCATCTTGGCGGCAATGCTCAAGGAGGTGCCGGCGGCGAAGATCGAAGTGACGGGCACGCCCGACGGGGTCGTGGTCTCGGGTACCGTGCCCTCGCCGCGCGAGGCGAACAAGCTCAAGACCGTGGCGCAGCAGTTCCTCGGCGAGAAGGAAAACGTCATCTTCAATGTCTCGGTGACAAGCGCGGTCCAGGTCAATCTGCGCGTCCGCGTGGCCGAGGTGTCGCGCTCGGTCGCGAAGAACTTCAGCTTCAACTGGAATGCGCTCTACAACAACGGCACGATCGCCGTGGGGCTGCTCACCGGCCGTTCGTTCACGGGTACGGGCGCCTCCGGGTTCGGCCAGTTCACCGCCAACGCCGCGGGGCAATACTCCCTCGGCTCGGGGTACAAGACCATAGGCAACTCGCTCGACGTCCAGGGTCTCATTGACGCCCTTGTCGCCGAGGGCCTGGTTACGGTTCTCGCGGAGCCGAACCTCACCGCGATCTCGGGCGAGACGGCGGATTTCCTGGCCGGCGGGGAGTTTCCCATTCCGGTTCCCCAAGCCGGCACGGGCGGTGCCACGACGATCACGATCAGTTACAAGACCTTCGGCGTCGGCCTCGATTTCACCCCGACGGTGCTCGACGACAATCGGATGAGCATCAAGGTGAAGGCGGAAGTGAGTGAGCTCACCACTACCGGCGCCATCACCATCGACGGCTTCGTTGTTCCCGCCCTCGATGTGCGGCGAGCCCAGACCACCGTCGAGCTCGGCAGCGGCGAGAGCTTCGCCATCGCCGGCCTCTTCCAGAACAACGTCACCGCCCAGATCAACAGCTTTCCGTGGCTCGGCGACGTGCCGGTCCTGGGCGCGCTGTTCCGCTCGACGAGCTTCCAGCGCAACGAGAGCGAGCTCGTCATCATCGTAACGCCGTACACGGTCCACCCGGTGGCTCAGAGCGCGCAGATCCGCTCGCCGACCGACGGGCTGACCTTCTCGAGCGATCTCGAGCAGCTCCTGCTCGGACGCATCACCACGGGAGGCGGTGGCAGGCCCGAGACGATGCCGGCCGCGTCGCCGCAGTTGCACGGTACCGCCGGTTTCATGATGGAGTGATGGAAATGCGCGGATGCGGACGGAGAGCGGATTGGAAGAGGCTCTTGGGCGGCATGGCCGTGCTTCTCAGCCTGGCGGGCTGCGTCGAGAATCTCGAAACCACCCCGGTGGCCTCGGGCGAATGCCCGACCTGGGGCAACTACCGGCCGCTCATTTACGGTAACGAGCCCTCGGCCTACATCGGCTGCGACCAGAACGTCAATCTGCTGAACATGGTCGAACGGACGGCGGATACCGTCTCCGGCCGGCCTCTCGGGCCGGCCGATGGCGAGTTCCAGATCTTGGCCGTCAAGAACTATGAACAGGACAAGGTGACCCCCTTGATCGGATCCTCGTCGACAGGTAGCGTCTCGCAATAATGGTTACGACCGTCCGCACGTCCGATCGGGGTACCGCAACGGAGCTTCCTCCGAGTGCCGTAGCCTTCGTGCTCGACCGCGATTCCGAGGGGGTCATGCGGCGCTGCTTCGTGGACCTCGGCATCGCCGATGCGCAGGTCTCGCGCGGGGGCATCGATGCGGCCATCGAGGACCTCGGGCGGCGCGGCTCGCCCCAGCTGCTCGTAGTGGACGTAAGCGGGGTCGACGATCCGATCATGATGATCAGCCGGCTTGCGGAGGTGTGCGATCCCCGCACGGAAGTGGT